>NZ_JBMDWH010000229.1:0-46962 GCF_048595345.1 Allobosea sp. | reverse complement strand
GACGGATGCTCGGCCTCGTGATCCAGCACCATCCGAACCGCGCGGGCACGCACCTCAGGCGAAAACTTGTTTGTTGTCTTGCTCGTCATAGCTCCACCTTCTCAGGAGTTGGAGCCTCCGACAAACCCGGAGCGGTTCACCGCCATCGGCTGCGATGGCCTCAATCTGGACTTTGCTCTTGAGGGCCTCGGGTGAGGCGGACAGTTCGATATCGCCCCCGAACTTGAGGCGCCGGCGTCGCAGACGGTTGCCCATCTGGGAGGTGTCGCGGACCACAGCGTTCGGGGTAAACTTTTTGGCGTTGAGGAACTCCGCGAACGGATCCTGCATGTGCTGCGGCAGGTAGCGGTTGCCGAACTGCTCGGCGGTGAAGGTGGGGTCCTGCTCGTCGCGCACGAAGACATACAGGCTGTCCATCACGTCCCGCTTTTTTTCAGGCTCGAGTTCAGACCTGCGCACGAACTCCCGGGTGAGGTCGAAGAACCGGGCCGTTTCGTACGGCCCATCGCTGGGCAAAGCGCAGCCCAGGAAACCTTCGTAGAAGTAGGCGGCCGCAGCCTCCCGGTTGCTGACCGAGATGTTGCTGTCGAAGACGAATGCCCTGCGGCCGTCCGGCTTCGCCTTGATGGTATCCTCAAATAGCATCAGGCCGATCTTGTAGAGCCGTGTGGCGGGGGTCAGGAAAATGTTCTGCAAGAACTCGACCACCGCTTTCGCGCCATCCTTGGAGCGGCGGAAACCGGCTTGGGTCTCAGCCTTGATAACTCCCACAAACGGCTGGGCTGTTGCGCCCACGGTGCCGTCAAAAACGATCAGCATTCCTCCCGGGATGCGGCGGGCGATTTGAGCTTCTGCGAGCTTGTTGGCAACCGCTTTCGACCCCGCAAGAAAGTGCTCATCGGACGATCCGACCAAGCTTTCCGCTAGCTCCAGGAAGCTGCCGGCACCGTGCCGCACTATGCGCATTTCCAGGCTTTGGCTTTGCCCCGACAGAGCGTCAGTCATGCGAAGGCGGAAGGCTCCCAAGGCTTCGGGGCTGAGGTTCTCCAAGTCGTCCGCAAACACAGGCGGCCGGATCGACTTGTCTTCATTGCGCTGGAACACTTCGTGGACCCCAACGCGGTTTACCTTTAGGTTCTCGAACAGCATTCTCAGACGATCTCCCCCATTAGCGCCAGAGTTGTGGCACGACCTGCGAGCGAACCGCAAATTGTCGCCGCGCATGACAGAAACGGTCGTAGAGCACTTGGGCTCGTAGGCTCTCAGGCTCACGCGCGCCGAAGCTGGTTCGACCCGGTTCGGCGTCGTTGGCTACGCTGAGCCTAACGGTTCTGGCTTCAGGATGAGCAGAGAGCTAACGGTCCGCTCTCGGGCGCCGAGCCAATGTCCGGAAGTGGCGCACTGCGCTTGGCGGCTGTCGAAAGGCAGGCTTATGAACATCTTGCCCTGGCATGCTGACGTTGAGTTCTCAGGCCTGATTTCCGACCGAGCTTCATAGGTCGCGAGGCGGCGCTCTCTGATCTGCGGTCGCGTCTTCGAAGTTCTCTAGCGAGGGTGGATCTCCTCGCGCTATGAGACGGCCATCCTGCATCCGCTGGACGTAACGCCGCCACAAGCGTAGGCCCTCTTCCGAATTCCGGGCATCAGTTGCCGCAGCGCGGCGCGGCGTCGGGAAGGGCTGGAATACGACAGCTGGTTCGATCTCGTTCTGCATCGATGCAACCTTTTCGAGCCCGGGGCGCGCAAAGTACCTGTCGATCGATCGCGCGAGCGATCCCGTCCTATCCATACGGGCGATCGCCTCCTTCAATCGGGGCCGATGGCGCCGGGAAAGATCCTGCACCGCCTCTTCGGGCAAAATCCGATTAATCGGCATGACCGGAGATCGCTGGCCCAGCGCCGCATCGACGATGTCGGTGGCGAAGGCGTCGGGTCCCTCCAGCACGACTCCGGTCCACCCCATGGCGGTCGCAAGCCCAACCATGACAGAAGCGGTTTTGCGGCTCGTCAGCGGACCGGCCGAGCGCACGAATTGAGGGCAGGCCACGATGCGGCTGCCGTCGTCGAGGACGATGCCCCAGAAGCCGACCTGGGTGCGGAAGGTGCATTCGCCGCGCGCTTTCAACGCTTCGCAGATGCTGGCAATGCCCTTCGAAGCCACGGGATTGGCGCGAGAAGCAGGGGATGAGCGCTTCGCCGGCAATGTGGGAACCGGTATGATCCATCGCTCGGAGGCGGCGTCTTCCGGCTCCTCCATCGCGATCTGACGGATTTTCTGCAGTTCGGTGACGAGTTGCCCGCGCTCGGCCTGTCGGAAAAGATGAGGCGGAAGCCGGGGCAGCGGTGGCGGCCTGTCCGCAGCCTTGTGCGAGCGCGGGTCGATCGCCTCGCTGATCCCCAGCATCGCCATAGCCTGTGTCATGCGCGCCGAAATGCTGGCGCGAAGCGCCTGCGCCTGTTGGACGAAGATCGCGTTCCAGGCACGCTCCTTTCTCCCGAATGAGGCCCCTTCGACCGAGCGCTGCGAAATCCAGATGTGAACATGGGGATGACGTTCGCCGTCGCTCGCCGGCGGCTCATGCACGTCCATCTGGGCGACCATGCCGTGCTCGATCAGCGGCGCGATGCCATAGGCGACGACGCTGGAGATCAGCGCCGTCGGAACCGCCCGGGGCAGCATGATCACGAGCCTCCGGCCCTCCTGCGCGTCCCAGCGCCTCTCGCGGAATGCCGTTTCGCCGAGCAATGCCCAAGGGTCGGTCAGGGTATCGTCGGCATGATCGGGAAGGAGCACGATCGTGCCGCGGTGGTGGATCCGGCTCGCCCGATAATCCCGCCTTTTCCCGGTCAGGTCGAACACGAGCTCGCCCATCCTGTAAGCGGCATCGTGCAGCAACGTCTGGCCTCGCGATCGCTGGATGACATCGAGATGGATATGGCAGGGAGCGGGCATGACGGCCTCGACGTATAAGGGACCTATTTGCCACCATTGAAGGTCGAGGCCGGGAAAGCCACAACGGGCGGGTCGGCTTCAAATGCGGTTGCCGGCCTCGATCGGATTGCCTGAGACGAACCGGAAAGGTGCCGTGATGCGGTGTTGAGTTACCTGCCTACCTTCCGCCCTTGGCCATGAGTTTCATGAAGTATGGTCCACCGATGAATGTGGCGAGGAGGCCTACCGGCAGGGGAAGAGCAGGTTGCGACCGAGCCAGTCGGCGAGGAAGCATGGTGAGGGCGCCGATGACGGCTGCGCCGTAGAGCTGGGGTATGTGGCGCTGAAGGCCCATCATCCGGGCCATGTGCGGGGCCATCAGACCAACGAAGGAGAGCGGCTCGACGATCAGGGGGTAACGGCTCCGGTCGGCACGGCGGTGACGAGCATCAGGCGAAAGCGGCTCAAGGTCAGCCCGCCGACGGCCCGGCTGGAGGCCTCGCCGAGCGGTCGATGAAGCGCGGATACCCATCTAGACCTTGTATCGTTCAGCCATGGTTACAATCCGTTGGGCGGCATCCAGCGCTGCACTCCGGTCCTGGGAAAAGTTCAGGCGGATGCTGTGCGGATGCGGACCGAACTCCGTTCCCGGCGTCACGATCACATTCGCCTGCTGGCGAAGCAGCCGAACAAAATCGAGCGGCGCGACGCGCAGCGCCGGCAGCGTCGGGAATACGTAGCTTCCCGCCCGCGGACGCCGGGTCGGGAAGCCCGCCTCGGCGAAGATAGCCAGCAGATCGTCGCGGATGAGCTGGTGGTCGCTCACCCGCTGCGCCATCCAGCCTGCAGGCTCGGCGAACCAAGAGCGAAGCACCGCCTGATTGTAGCCGGCCGCCCTGAGCGAGACGATCGCCTGCAGCTTCTCCATGCGGTCGACGATCTCCGGCGCACCGAAGGCGACGCCGAGACGGTAGCCGCTGAGCGACTCCGTCTTTGACGGACCCATGATGGTCACGCACTGCGCCTCCGGCAGGCCGCTCGCGCGGATATGACTGTATTGCTCGCCCTCATAGCGCAGACGGGAATAGAGTTGGTCTGCCACGACCGTGACGCTATGGCGCGTCGCCAGCTCCGCGATCCGGCCGATCTCGCGCTGCGAATAGACCGCGCCGGTCGGGTTGTTGGGGTTGGAGAAGACGAAGACCTTCGCGCCGGCGAGGAAGGCCGCCTCCAGCGCCGAGAGGTCGAGACCCGCTGCCTCGTCAGCGCCGAGATAGTCCATGGCGACCGGCACGACCTCGCCGCCAAGGAACTTCACCAGCTTGCGGTTCGCGAAGTAATCGGGCTGAACGATCGCGACCTTATCACCGGCCGCGACAGTCGCTGCCATGGCCAGGAACAGCGCGCCCTGCGTACCAGGTGTGAGGATGGTGCCGGAATCGGCCGAGACCGGCGCGCCTGTGAAAACTTCGAGCTGGCTTGCCAGCTCGGCGCGGATGTCGGCCGACCCGCGATACTCCGTATAAGCCTGTCGCCCGCCGATCCGCACGGCCTCTGCAAAGCGCTCCATCGCGTCGGGCGGCGGCGGGAAGGCGTCGATGTCGCCATGGGAAAAATCGACGGCGCGCCCGGGTAGGGACTCGCCGATCATCAGGGCGCGGATGTCGGCGTCTGAGCGCCGCACCTCTTGCCCGGGGGCGTTATCGGTCGAAAGGGCGGCGAATTTGTTGGCGAGCGAAGACATGGCGGTTCCTATGGAGCTCGATGGGCGAAGCGGTGGTGCGCGGCCGGGCGCGCTTATCGGGGCGCGATCGCGCTGCGGAAGATCTCAGGCTCGACATTGCCGCCGGAGAGCATCACCAAGGCGCGGCGTCCGCGCAGCGCCTCGGGCCGCGCCAGCAGCGCCGCCAGAGCGACGGCGCCGCCGGGTTCGACGACAAGCCGCAGATGCTCGAAGGCGAAACGGATGGCAGCGAGCACCTCGTCGTCAGAGGCGGTCAAAACCAGCGACAGCTTCTCGCGGTTGAAGGAGAACGGCAGTTCCGCCGGGGTCGGTGCCAGCAGCGCGTCGCAGAGCGAGCCGGAGAGGTGTTCATTGACCTCGCGCCGGCCACTTTCGAGCGAGCGCCGCGTGTCGTCGAAGCCTTCGGGCTCGGCAGCCCAGAGCTCGGCCCGAGAACCGATGGCCTCCAAGGCGAGACCGGTTCCGGCAGCGAGCCCGCCGCCGCCGCAAGGGACGACGACGAGATCGACCGCGCCGTCTGCCTGCTCGGCGGCTTCGAGGAAGGCCGTGCCCTGGCCGGCGATGACGAAGCGGTCGTCGCCCGGCGGCACAACGGCTACCGGTGCGCGCGCTGCAATTTGCGCCGCGATCTCCTCGCGCGATTGCGTGGCGCGGTTGTAGAGCACGACCTCGCCCTCGTTCTCGCGCACCTTGGCGATCTTGTTGGCGGGAGCGTCGCTCGGCATGACGATGGTCGCGCGGATGTCGAGCATCCGGCCCACCGTCGCCACCGCCTGGCCGTGATTGCCGGTGGAATACGCGACGACGCCGCCGGGATGGGCCGTGCGGTCGAGACGATGGAGCCGATTGTAGGCGCCGCGGAACTTGAAGGCGCCGGAGCGCTGCAGGTTCTCGCATTTGAGCAGGATCTCGCCGCCGGTAAGCCGGTCGAGGGCGGGCGAGCGCAGCAGCGGCGTGCGTACGGCCACGGGCGTGAGAACGCGCGCAGCGTCGAGGACATCGTCGGGGGTCGGTCGGAGCAGGTCGGTCATGTCAATGGGCCAGGATGCGCGAGAGGAAGAGGCGGGCGCGTTCCGAGTGGGGCGCGGCGAAGAAGCGCGCGGTCTCGGCGACCTCGACGATCTCGCCCTGGTCCATGAAGACCACCCGGTCGGCGGCGGCCTTCGCGAAGCCCATCTCGTGGGTGACGACGACCATGGTCATGCCCTCACGGGCGAGTTCGAGCATCACCGCCAGCACCTCGCCGATCATCTCTGGGTCGAGTGCCGAAGTCGGCTCGTCGAACAGCATCGCGATCGGGTCCATGGCGAGCGCCCGCACGATGGCGATGCGCTGTTGCTGACCGCCCGAGAGCTGCGACGGGTAGGCAGCCTCCTTGTCGGCGAGACCGACACGCCGAAGCAGGCCGCGGGCCTTGTCTTGAGCTTCGTCAGGGCTGCGCTTCAGCACATGGACCTGCGCCAGGCAGATATTCTCCATCACCGTGAGGTGCGGGTAGAGCTCGAAATGTTGGAACACCATGCCAACCCGCGCGCGGACTTTGGCAGCTGCTGTGGGCTTTGACGGGAGGTCCTCGCCATCGATCGCGATGCGACCCGCCTGGACCGGCTCAATTCCGTTGATACATTTGACGAAGGTGCTCTTGCCCGAGCCCGAGGGCCCGCAGATCACCACGACCTCGCCGCGCGCCACCTCAAGGCTGCAGTCGCGCAGAACCGGGACGTCGCCATAGCTCTTGGACAATCCTTCGATCCGTATCATCTCGACCATGTCGTTCATGCTGTCCCGCGGTTGCGAGGGAGGGGGTGCCAACGGCGCTAATGCGCGCGTTGCCGGCTGCTGAGGCGCTGCGCCAGCGTGCTGCCGGCGGTGCAGAGGGCGAAGTAGACGAGCGCGGCGAACACATAGAGCTCGACGATGCGGTTCTGGGTGTTCGCGACGATGCTGGCCGAGGTCATGAAGTCGTGGAGCGACACCACGTAGACCAGCGACGTGTCCTGGAAGAGCACGACGCCCTGCGTGACCATCAGTGGCGCCATCTTGCGCAGCGCCTGCGGCAGCACCACGAGGCGGATCGTTTGGAGATAGCTCATGCCCGAGGCCTGCGCGGCCTGCCATTGCCCAGGCCGCACGCTTTTCAACCCGGCCCGGATGATCTCGGAGTAATAGGCACCCTCGAACATGACGAAGGCGATCAGCACCGAATAGAGCGCGCCGACTGGCCGGCCGAGCAGGAGCGGCACCAGGAAGTAGAACCAGAAGATCACCAGGATCAGCGGTACGGCGCGAAAGCCATTCACGTAGAGCGCGGCGAGCGTCGCCAGGGCGCGGTAGCGCGAGAGCCGAGCAATGGCGAGGACCAGGCCGAGTGTCAGGCCGCCGGTCATGGCGATGGCGGTCAGCCCGAGGCTGAGGCCGAGCCCCTTCGCCAGGAAGGGCAGCGCGTCGAGAATGACGGAGATGTCGAAGCCGAACATTGCTCATCCCCTCGCGGTCGGGCCGGGGATCGAGATCCGACGCTCGATGATCGTCATCAGCGTAGTCACCATCAGGGCGATCGTCATGTAGACGACGGTCGCAGCGGTGAAGGCCTCGAAGCCCTGATAGGTGAAGCTCTGAATCTGCTGGGTCTGCGCCGTCAGCTCGTAGACGCCAATGGTCAGCGCGATCGAGGAGTTCTTGAAAATCGTCAGGAATTCCGAGGTCAGCGGAGGGATGACGATGCGGAAAGCCTGCGGCAGCAAGACGAGCCTATAGGCCTGTACCGTAGACAGCCCGGAGGCGCGTGCTGCCATCGACTGGCCGCGCGGAACGGCGGCGATGCCGGCGGCGACCTGGACCGCGACGCGAGAGGCGGTGAACAATCCCAGCGCCACGATTGCCGTCACGACTTCGGGATGGGGTAGATCCCGCTTCAGCCACGTGCCCGCCGCTTTCGGCAGCATCTCGGGCACGACAAAGAACCAGAGGAACATCTGCAGGAGCAGCGGCACGTTCCGAAACAGGTTGATGTAGGATCCGGTGACGAAGCGCACCGCCCCGGAGGTGCCGCTGTGGAAGATGCCTATCAGCGTCCCCAGGCCGAGCGCGATGCCCCAGCTAGCGATCGAGACCGCGAGCGTCATGGCGATGCCCTGGCCGAGCCACTCCAGGTAGGGGGGCTGGAAGAGGACGCCCCAGTTCCATGCGTAGTTCATGGCGTGATCTTCCCCACTCGGCTTCCGAAGCCACCGATCCCCCTCACTCTGGGATGCCGATGACCTGGAAGGTGGTCGCCAGCGGTGCCGAGAGCGGCACGCTCAGCGGCTCGAACCAAGTTCCGTAGACCTTGGCGAGCTCGCCTTCACGAGCCAGCCGAGCGAGCGTCGCGTTCACCAGCGACAGGAACACCGTGCTGTTCTTCTGCACGAGGAAGCCGTAGCTGTCGTAGGAGAGCGGCTTGCCGACGACATCGTAGTCGGCGGGCATCGGTGCCTTGCTGCGAAGCCCGAACAGCAGGATGTCGTCGGTCGAGAATGCGTCGACGCGGTCGGTCGACAGAGCAAGGAAGCCCTCCGAATTATCCCGCACCGGCACGATCCTGACGTTCAGCTTGTCGCGCTCGACGATGGCTTTGATCAGGCGCTCGGGGACCGAATTGATCGGCAGTGCGATCGACTTTCCCTTGAGGTCGGCGAGTTCGGCGATGCCAGACTTCGACTTCACCAGAAGCCGCGTCGAGGAGATGAAGAACGGGCTCGAAAAATCGACCTGTGCCTGACGCCCGATCGTGTTGACTGCCGATTCACAGGAGATGTCGACGGTGCCGTTGGCGACCAGCGGAATGCGGTTCTGCAGATTGACCGGCACCCATTTGATCTCAAGCTCCGGCAGGCCGAGCGCCGTTTCCACGGTCGCCGCGACCCGGGTGCAGAGCTCGGTCGAGTAACCGGTCGGCTTGCCCTGAGCGTCGATATAGGAGAACGGGATCGAAGATTCGCGATAGCCGATCGAGATCGACTTCTTCGCCTTGATCCGCTCGATCACAGCATCCGTCGCCTGCGCTTGTACCGCCGACGTCGTTCCCAATGCCAGGCTGACGGCGATGGCGGCCAGTCCCAAAATCCTGCGTTTCATGTTCCGTTCCCTTATCGTTGCCGGTTGTTGCTGGAAGACTCAGGCGATGGCGTCGAGCAGCTCCGCGAGGCTCGACACTGTCAGGTCCGGCCGGGCCTCGGCTGCGCCTTCGCCGGAGAGGCCGAGAAGTCGGTCGGGCCTGTTGATCCAGGCCGATTTCAGCCCGAGCCTGTTGGCGGGCGTGATGTCGGCGCGAAGGCTCTGGCCGACATGCAGGACGCGCTGCCGCGGGATCCCGGCTGCATCGAGATCTGCGAGCGCCGTGGCGAAATGCTCGTCACTGGGCTTGTAGGCGCCGACGCGCTCGGCCGTAACCACGATGTCGAAGCGGATGTTCATCTTGGCGCATGAAGAGGCCAGAGAGGCGTTGTCGATGTTGGACAGCGCCCCGATCCTGGCGCGCGCCTGCAGCGCCTTCAGACCGGCCTCGGTGTCGGCATAGGCCGGCCAGTCATGCGGAGTCCGCGAGAACGCTTCGCGCCTGACAGGATCGACCGCGACGCCGAAATCGGCCGAGATCCTGTCGAAGCAGCGGCGGAGCACCTCGGGATAGAGATGAGCCGGGCGCTCCTTCTGGATGACGGCACGGGCACGGTCAAAAGACATGATCAGCGCTTCGCCAGTCGCGTTGACGCGCTGCTCCTGCGCCCAATCCTGCAGGAAGGCGACGATCGACGGCTCCCAGTCGATCAGGGTGCCGTAGACGTCGAAGGTGACGGCGTCGAAGTCGGACAAGCGAAGCATGAGAAACCCGTTCCGTTTAAGCTGGAGTAAATTAGCGATAATCGCTAAAATGGATATCGTCAACTCCGCGATGGCCGGGGGCGCCTCAGGGGACTTCACGTCGAATTTTAGATTCTCATGTCTGATTGACTTCGACCGGCTGCTAGCCGAGAAGCTGGCTCTTGGACCTGTTAAATCGCTAATTCACAAAGGGGTGCCGTCGCGTGGACACGCAGAGCATCGTGGAGCTGGCCTCGCGCCGGGACAGCCGCTCGGCCGCCGAGATCGTCGCGGACGACCTGCGTGCCGCCATTCTGCGCAATCGCCTGGCCGGCGGCGAGCGGCTGCGGCAGGACGCGATTGCGACGCAGTTCGGCGTTAGCCAGATGATCGTGCGCGAGGCCTTCAAGCAGCTCGTCGGCGAGGGATTCCTCACCGCCGAGCCGCGCCGCGGCGTCGCCGTCGCGCTGATGAGCCGCGACGAGGCCTGGGAAATCAGCCAGTTGCGGGCGATCCTGGAATGCCAAGCATTACGTTGGGCGATTCCCAACATGGTGCGCGCCGATTTTCTTTCTGCTGCCGAAGTGCTCGACGAACTCGATGCGGCCACCGCGGTCGACGCGAAGATCCTGCTGAACGGCCGTTTTCATCAGATCCTATACACACCGGCTAGGCGCACGCGCACGCTGGAGATGATCGAGACGCTGCGGATGAACTTCGAGCGCTACCTGCGCTACACTTGGGAGCAAACGCATCATCTCGAACAGTCCCAGGCCGAGCATCGCAGCATTCTGACGCTCTGCGAGATGCGCGACGTCGAGCGAGCCTGCGATCTCCTGCGGAAACATGTGCTCGCGACGGGCGACCTTCTCGTCGACAGCCTCGCGCCGCGCGCCTAGCCATCCGGAGGGGCGCCCTCGCGAGAGGCCTCCTTCGTTATCAAATTTATCGTTAATCGCTAAATGGAGCTGCGGCATCTTATCGGTGCGGGCCAGCCGAACTGGGATGGGCACATGAACTATCAAAGGGTCGGCATCATCGGAGCCGGCGTCATCGGAAACGCGATCTTCGACGCCATCGTCGCCCAAAATCTCGCCGCCGTGGACTACGTACTGGTCGACGAGCGCTTCGCGCCACCTGCCGACGCGACGCGTCTGCGCGAATACCTCACCACCGACGTCCGGCGCGCGCTCACGGCCCCCACGGATCTGGTGATCGAGGCGGCGCATCCCGACGTCGTCGCCGGGCTGGGCGCGGAGTTGCTCGCGAAAGGCGATCTCTGCGCCTTCAGTTCGTCGGCGCTGGCCGATGAGTCGGTCGAGGCCGCCGTCAGGCGGGCTGCCGCGACCGCCGGGACCCGCCTGCTGGTGCCACACGGAGCTGTGCTCGCCCTCGACGGGCTGAGTGACGGCCGCGATGCGATCGACAAGGTGATCGTGACCACGACGAAGAACGGGGCGAGCCTAGGAGCTGACACCAGCGCTCGCGGCGTGCTCTTCGAGGGGGCAACGCGGGACGCCTGCGTGCGCTTTCCGCGCAATGTGAACGTGCATGCCGCCCTGGCAATTGCCGGGATCGGCTTCGACCGCACGCGCAGCATCGTCGTGGCGGATCCCGAGACGCGACAGATGCGCCACCGGATCCAGGTGTTCGGTCAGGGCTTCGAGTGGGACATCTCGGTTAGCTCAACCACACTTGGCGGCGTTTCCGGGGCCTACACGCCAAAATCGGCAGTCGGATCGATCCAGCGGATCTTCGGCTTCCATCCAATCGCTGCTTGCTGAGACCAGGCAGGGTCAACCGCTGTCGCGCGCCACATTGCGGCCGAGCGCCGAGGCGGATTGCGCCAGAAGCTGACATTTCATGCCTGCCGAGGAGCGGACATTGAGATACAAAATACATCTCGGCTATTTCCGCAGTTGATAGCGCAGGAAACTCGGGTCAAAGCGCTTACACTCGGCGCGGGCCTTGACCGTAACGCTTCGGTGAGCGGCAGCTCTTCGATCCCAAACAACCGCCAACCATAGCTGAACGGATCGGAGATTGTTCTGGAGAGTTGAGATCACTGAGCCATGGCGCGTGCGGCTGCAAAGATTTTGATGATATCTTGTACAGTCTGGCCCGAGATCGATCTGACGATCGATTCGAGCTGATCATATAGGGAAGGATCAAGCCCGGCGGTCGCGCCCACGCGCCGAACGAGTCGAGAAACTCCGTGCCAGTCATACGCATAATCGGCGGCCGTCATTGTCTGCTTATGGACGATGCGTGTGCCATCTCCGACATCGGCGTCGATGACGGTCGATAGGTTCGGCACGTCCTGATCGGACACGACATTGATGCGCTCGATCAAAGCGGCGACCTGCCAGTCATCATAAGTGGTCATGTTCGTGATCGTCGGCGCGCCGCGTACCAGCGTCACCGCAACGCAGAAGGGAATGCTCATGAGCGTTCCGGAAATCGTAGAGAATGGGCCTTTGGCAAGCATCCCGGCATAGCTCGTCTCGTAAGGGTTCATCCGCACGGTGATCGCGTGAGGGTATCGCCCCGCCAGTTTTTCGCGCAGCGTCAGGGCTGCCTGAACCGGCGTCTGGTTAAAGGCGCAGACGGGATATGGCTTGAACGTCACGCGCTCGATCGCCCAGCGCTTCCCGAGCCCTTCCAGGAGCTTTTCAAGATCGCAGTCGGCTTTGACATAGGCACGCAAGAAACCCGCGTTGCCCTCGAATGCGTGAGGAGCGGTGACGGAGCCTGCACGCGCCAGAGCGGCCGCCGTCAGGCCGTTGCGAGCGGCGATGCCGACCTGATAGCGCCATTCGTCGGTGCCTTCGGCAAATGCCTGCAGCGTTCCTCCCGTGAATGCGGCAGCATTTGCCAGTGCGGAGGCGATGCCGTCCTCGCCGAGACCCATGAACGCCGCCGCCGCCGCCGCTGCGCCGAGCGTTCCGTAAAGCGGGGAGGCGCGCAGACCTAGTGGTGCGGTAAGGGAGCCATACGCCACGTCGAAAAGACCCGCGACCTCGTATCCCGCGAGAAGCGCAGGCAGGAAGCGCTTACCGTCGTAGCGGCCGGTCTCTGCCATTGCTGTCAACATCGGCATCACGATCGCGCCGACATGCACCGTTCCGCAGGTGTCCTCTTGCGCGAGCCCATGAAACAGCGCCGCGTTCGATAGGAGCGCAGCATCGATGCCGGCTTTTCGGCCGTCACCCAGCAGGGTCACACCGTTTGCGACCTCTCCGTGCGCTGCGAGTGCGGCTTGCGCCGCGACCCGATGGTAATGAGTGGGAAGGCCGCCGAGAGCGATCCCATAGCCGTTCAGCAGGCAGGCGCGCAGGCGATGTTCTACAGGCTCGGGAATGGTTCCGTCTCGGAGAGAGCATACGAAACTAGCGATCGTTGACGATACGGTCATGGCAACATCTCCGCGTCACGCCTGGAGGGGATCGCCAGGCGAGAGCCGGGCGGTTCAGCGCCTTTGCCTCTTACTGCAGCCAGCAGTCACCGCGCCCGTTTTCCGCCTTCTACGGGAAGGGCGACCCCGGTGACGAAGGACGAGCGATCGCAACACAGCCAGAGGATTGCTTCTGCAATCTCGTCGAGCGTGCCTGCCCGCCGCATCGGTGTCGACGAGACGATCATGTCGTCGAACCTGTCGCCGAACAGGCGGCCGCTCATAGGGGTGTGGAAGGAGCCGGGGCATATCGCATTGATGCGGATATTGTCCGCCGCGTGGGCGAGCGCAGCTGACTTCGTCAGACCGATCAATCCATGTTTCGATGCCGTGTAAGCGGGCATGACATCGACGCCGCCCAGCCCGGCGGTGGAGGCCACATTGACGATCGAGCCTGAGCCACTAGTCAACATGATGTTAATTTGGGCTCGCAGGCAGAGGAAGACGCCGGTCAAATTGACCGCGAGCACCCGATTCCATTCCGCTTCAGGATAGGCAGACGTGGGGGCCTGAATGCCTTCAATCCCTGCATTGTTGACAGCGCAATCGAGACCACCAAACCGCTCAAGGGCGTGATGGCACATGGCCTCGACCGAGGCATTGTCGGTCACGTCGCATAAAATGGCACTGGCCTGCCCACCATTTGCGAAGATGGTCGAGACCGTTTCTTCAACGGCTTCCTGGACGACGTCTGCGGCAACGATCATAGCGCCGTTCTTGGCTGCAAGAAGCGACGTGGCGCGGCCCAACCCGGAGCCCGCGCCGGTCACTAGACAGACTTTCCCCTTTAGCATTCGACAGCATCTCCCACTGTGCAAGCCATCAGGAGGCTAGCGGCATGGCAGTGCCACGACTTTAAGCGCCAGTTGCTCCATCTGATCGACGATCCGGAATAGTTCCGCTTCACGATCGTGTCGGTACCAAGCGAAAGCGAAGCTCGCCATGCCAAGGATCGTCCGTGCGGTGAGGCGCAAATCCTGGAAGTCAAAGATGCCGGCTTCTTTCCCGCGAGCCAGCATATCGCAGAGCCTGCGCTCGATCTGTCGGCGCATGCCCTGGATCTCCAGCGCCACGTCGGCCGGCAGGCTTGCCTCTTCGCGATAGTAAATCGCAACAAACCGATGGTTTCGCAGAGCGGCTTCGCAAAATGCCCGAACGAATTTGCGTAAAGCTATTGCCGGATCGGTCTCGGCCTCTGCGCTTTTTCCCACGCTAACGAGCGCATCGCTGGTGCCGCTCCGGCAAATCTCGACCAAGATGTCGATTTTGGTGTCGAAGTGATAATAGACGAACGGCTTCGTGGCTCCGAGGCGCTCGGCAATGGCCTCGACGCTGGTCTGCGAATAGCCTCTTTCATAAATCAGCACAGCAGCCTCTTGCAGGATGCGGTCGCGCTTGAGTTCGCGAATATCCCTCCAGAGCGCACGCTTGTCGTCGGCCTTACGCATCAGCAGCTTACCTCCGGGAGGCATCAGCCACGCCTCCCGTCATAAATAGGCCTCGGTGAGTTTCCGAGAGTGCAGAGGTTCGAGAAGGGTCTCTCGATCGCCATTCAGCACCATCGCGCCTTGTCGCATGACATAGCCGAAATCGGCAATCCGCAGCGCCAGCGCTGCCATCTGCTCCGTCAGCACCACAGTCGTCTGCAGGCGGCGACTGGTTTCGACGATGAAATCGAACACCTGTTGAACGATCACCGGGGCAAGTCCCAGCGATGGTTCATCCAGCAACAGGCACTCGGGAGAGCGTACCGTGGTGCAGGAGATGATCAGCATCTGCTGCTGGCCACCGCTGAGAAGTCCGGCCGGTACTGCGCGCTTCTCGGCAAGGATCGGAAAATGGCCGAAGGTCGCATCCCGCATCGTTGCAAACGGCGAGCGCCGGGGGCCAAAGCGCCAGGCCACCTCAAGATTTTCCTCGATGGTCAGTTCGCGAAATAGCCGACGGCCCTCGAGAACGCAGCCGAGGCCGAGCCTGGCCCTCTGATGGGCCTCAAGCCCTTTCAGATCATGTCCGGCGAGACGGATGTCTCCGCGGCTTGCCGTCAGGCCGGCAACGGCCCGGATGACAGAGGATTTACCGGCGCCGTTGGCGCCGAGGATCGCCGTGATTCGACCGGGTTCGGCCACCAGAGACAGCTCTCGAACTGCCACGATCGGGCCGTACGACACCGACAGACCACGGATTTCAAGCATGGGTGCTCTCTACGCGCCCGAGATAGCACTCGGCGACCCGTGCATCATTGCGCATCCCCGCCATGTCGCCCCGATAAATTTCCTCGCCGCTGTCGAGAACCACGACCTGATCAACCAGCCCTGCCAGAAAATCCATGTGATGGTCGATGATCAGAATGGCGGTGCCCTGCCGGCTGAGCTTGCCGATGACGTCCGAAAGCCTGTCGATCTCGCCTTCGGACAACCCGGCCGCCGGTTCGTCCAAGAGGAGAACCTCGGGCATGACCATCATGGCGCGGGCCACTTCCACCAGCCGCCTGTACCCGTAGGGCAGGGTGTCGAGCACATTATCGGCAACCTGCTCCAACTCCATGAAACGCAGGGTCTCGCGCGCGCGGGCCAGCATTGAGCGTTCACTGCTCATGGCCCTTCCGAGCCCGGTCGCGGCCTCGATCGCACTGTATCTCTCTCCGAGATGGCCACCCAGCATCACGTTCTCCAACACCGTGAAGCTGCCGACAAGGCGGGGATCCTGAAATGTCCGCACGAGCCCACGCTGGGCTATGGCGTGACTGGCGAGCCCCGAAATGTCGGCTCCCTTCAACAGCACCGTTCCCGCCGATGGCGGATAAATGCCGGCCAGGACGTTGACAGTGGTGCTCTTTCCCGAGCCGTTGGGGCCGACGAGAGCGACGACCTCGCCTGCCCGCAAGCTGAAGGAGAAATCGCGCACGGCGGTCAATCCGGCGAAGTCGCGGCGCAGGCCATTCCAGGCCAGCACAATGTCTTTCGGCTCGCTGCTTCGGCTCGGGCTGAAGGCCGAGCTGCCTGCCACAGCGTTCTGCTCTCCCAGAAGGCGTCTGCTAATGAAACGCGGCGGCAGGAACAGCAGGCCCGCGAGCCCACGCGGCATGACCACGAAGATGGCCACCAGAACCGCGCCATAGGCGATGAACTTATAGTCGGCGAAGGCCTCCAACTGCGTCGGCAACCATGTCAGGGCCACGGCACCGATGACCTGCCCGGCAAGGGAACCGAGGCCGCCCACCACGGAGATGACCAGAATTTCGATCGAACGATGCAGTTCGAAGCTCTCGGGCCCGATATAGCTGACGAGGTGCCCGTAAAGCCCGCCCGCCAGCCCTGCCAAACCTGCACTGATCACGTAGGCCTGGCGCTTCACCGCTGCGCTGTCGATGCCGATGCTACGGGCGGAAACCTCCGATACATGGATCGCCAGATAAGCCCTGCCGAAACGACTGCGGGTGAAGCGGTCGAGCATGAACAGCGCAGCGGCAGCGACACAAATCAGCAGGCGCAGATAGTCCGTCGTGGTCAGCATGTGCCCGAAGATGCTCAGCATCCTGAGCTGTGGGGAAGGCACGCCGACGACGCCCATGACGCCGCCCGTCACGTCGTTCCATTCCCGAACGATCTCGACGAACATCATGCCGAAGCCGAGCGTCATCATCGCGAGGTAGAACTCGCGCACACGGCCGGCCGGGAACGACAGGAGATAACCCGCGAACGAGGCCAAAAGAACGCCCGCCGGAAGGGAGGCCCAGAGCGGCCATGAGCCGTTCTTCACCAACAGCACCGAGGCGTAGGCGGCGATGCCCATGAAAGCCGCCTGGCAAAGCGAAATCTGCCCGGCCATGCCGGTCAACAAGTTGATGCTTTGGGCAAGCAGCATGTTGACGATCGCGAAGGACACCATCTGGCGGAGGCCCTCGCTCATCGAGGGGGCGCCGAACCAGAGCGCCAGGCAAAGAAGTCCAGTCGCGTAGACGTTGCAGAATAGCCGCGTCAGGGTCATGCGCAGATGGTTCATACCTTCACCGCCTCTTCCTGACCGAAGAGGCCCTGGGGCCGCACCGACAGCATCAAGACCAGCACGGCCAGGGAAATGCCGTGGCCAGCGGCGGTCGAGACGTAGCCGCCCACGACCTGCTCCAGCACGCCGATAAGGAGGCCGCCGGCAAGCGCGCCCCAGTTTCGGCCGAAGCCGCCCACAATGCCGGCGACGAAGCCCGAAATCAGGAGATTGAAGCCGAAGGCCGGATCGACGGTGCCGATGATCTGCGCGGTCAAGATGCCGGCAACGCCGGCAAGTGCGCCCGATAAAGCGAAGGAGACGATGACAACCCGTGAGACCGGGATGCCGAAAAGGCTTGCAAGCTCACGGTCCTGAGCGACGGCCCTGACGACGCGGCCCCAAACCGTTCTGTGCAACGCCAGTTCCAGCAGACAGATGGTGGCGAGGGAAAAGCCGAAGACGACGACGTATTGCAGCCCGATCCGTATCCCGAAAACCTGAACGAATGCCGAGGAGCTGAACACCACATCCGGGAAAGCGACGGCTTGCGTGCCGAGATATTTCGACACGATGCCTTGGATGAGAATGCCGAAGCCGAGGGTTGAGACCGCCCAGCCCATGCTGCCTGCCGCTTTCAGAACTGGCCGAACGCTGATCCGCTCCGCAGCGACCATGGTGATGGCCGCGGCAGCGATCCCAAGCAGGCTCGCCATCCAGATCGGCAGACCGGCACCGGCCATGAAGACCGTCGCCATCGCGCAAAGCATCAGGATCGAGCCTTGCCCGAAGTTGACGGTCTTCGTGGTCCAGAACGTCAGGTTGAGCGTGATCGCGATCAGCGCGTAGATCGAGCCAACGCTCAATCCCGCGACGACCAGCGCCATCGTGAACGCCATGATGTCTTCCTATCCGCTGTGATGGCCCGCCCAGGGGGCAGCACTCACGTGCGTGGCAGGACCTCGAGGCCGAGGCGGTTTCCTTGCTTGACGACTTTCAGCATCGCGAGGCTCTGCGGCCCGATGCCGTGATGACGCTGCTTAGAGAAACTGTAGGTCGTATTGACGCCGGGGAAGCCGTCCAGTCCTTCGATCGCCGCGATGACCTTCGTGGACTCGGTCGAGCCGGCACGTCTGATCCCTTCCAGCAGCACGTTCAGGCCGTCGAATGCGGGAATGACGATCAGCGACATCTGGATCTGCGGACGATCGGCGTCGGGACCCCAGTAGCGGTCCGCCCCGAATTTTGCCTTGTAGGCGTCGATGAATGCGGTGACCTCAGGACGACGCTTGACGTCGACCAATGCCGAGACCATGGGCGCGATCGTGCCGACCGCAGCCTCCCCGGCGCCTTCGAAATAGGGCAGAGACAACCCGCCGGCACTGGTCACAAGCGGCTGCTGGAGACCGAGGCGACCCATGCTGCGGCGGATGTTGACGAGATCGGTGCCGAGCCCGACCACCAGCAACGCTTCGACATCGGCGCGCTGGATGCGCACGAGTTGCGCTGTGACATCAGTTGCGCGCTGGTTGTAGGATTCGGCGAGGATCTTCATGTCGGGGTTAATCTGCTTGATGACTGCCAGCAGCGTGTCCCGACCCGAAACGCCATAGCTCGTGCTCTCGTGAAGCAGGCCGATCGATTTATAGGTTTTGGCGATGTAGCTGCCGAGAACCTCCGCCTCGACGGGGCTCAGGATCCCAAACTGGAAAACATTGGGGCGAGGAGGCTTTTCGAGGCCTGCGGGATAGGTGGCCGCGGGCGCCTGGGCTAACGGGTTGATGAAGACGCGGCCGTCCGCGGTCGCCATATCGACCACCGCCATGGTGGCGCCGCTGCCAGCCGGGCCCAGGATGCCGACCAGACTCGCGTCGTCCAGCAACCGGCGCATGTTCTGCGCTGCGCGATCGGGCACCATCTGATCGTCCAGCGCGGTCGCGATCTCGACCTTGCGGCCGTTCACGCCGCCCTTCGCGTTGCAGAGATCGATGGCGAGATCGAAGCCGCGACGAGTTCCTTCGCCGAACTCGTTATAGGGGCCGGTCAGAGCGGTGGTCAGCCCGAGCCTGATCGTCGAGCCGTCCTGAGCAAGCGCCACGGCCCCACTTTTCAGGAGGGCCGAAGCCGTGAAAAGGCATCCGATGGCTGTGCGCCGGGTCAGTCTGGTCATGGTTCCCTCCCAAGGGCATTCTCAAAACGTCGAGGTTCCGACGCGTTGTTTTTTATTCCGGTGAGTATGAACGAGTTTTCGCTGTCGATGCAAGCGGCTCGTTGGCCGGTAACGCGCCGGCATTTTTGCAAAGCCTTGTCGTCATTTTATCGCGAATTTTGGCGTCATAATCGTCATTATAGGTGCACCCGAACATCGCTTAGCTGCGCTTTGACGAATGGCTGTCGGTTGACATCCATGTTGAAATCGATCCAGATTCATACTCAAGAGTATAAATATCGGCTCGATCATACGAGCCGTCGCCGGACGGAGGTGACCCTTGGATTTCGAATTCTCGCCAGACCAGCGCGCTTTGCAGGACCTGACGCGCCGATTCGTCGAACGTGAGATCTCTAAGGACGCGGTGGCGATCTGGGATCGGGAGAATGAGTTCCCACTGCCTCTTCTCGACAAGATGGCTGAGATCGGCCTGATGGGTGCGTCCATCCCGGAAGAGTACGGTGGGTCGGGTGGTGGCGTGATGGAGGAGACAATCGTCCTTGAGGAGCTCGCCAGACACAGCTCAACCGTCGCTCTGGCCTACGGCCTCGATATCTCGTTCGGCGCGGTGACCATCGAGCGGCATGGAACCGAGGCGCAGAAGCAGGAATTCCTGCCGCAGATTGCGAACGGCGCCGTACATTTTGCGCTTTCCATGACAGAGCCCGATGGTGGCACGGACATTCTGGGCGCGATGAAGACGACGGCGGTTGCCGAGGGAGACGACTACGTCATCAACGGTGCGAAGGTCTTCACGACTGGCATCAACATCGCTTCGTATCTTTTCGTCGTTGCTCGCACTTCGCGCGATCCCGAAAAGCCGTCGCGTGGCTTGACCGTATTTCTCGTCCACAAAGACACCCCTGGCATCTCGTGGAATAAGATCGAGAAGCTCGGCTCGAAATTCCTCCACTCCTATGAGGTCGTTTATCAGAACGTCCGCGTGCCGAAGTCCTCGATCATCGGCCAGGAAGGGCGCGGCTGGCACGCGGTTCTCGATACGCTGAACAACGAGCGCATCTTCATCGCCGCAACCTGCGTCGGGTTGGCGCAAGGCGCGTTCGAAGATGCGAACCAGTACGCCAAGGAGAGGCGTGCCTACGACCGCCCGATCGGGCAATTCCAGGCGGTCCAACACCAACTCGCCGAAACGCTGACGGACATCGAGCTGGCGCGGCTGATGACCTATAAGGCAGCTTGGATGCAGGACAAGGGACAGGATTGCTCGCTGCCGGCTGCGATGGCGAAGCTCTTCGCCTCTGAAGCGGCGTTCCGCGCGACCGATCGGGGCATGCGGGTGATGGCCGGCTATGGCTTCACCATGGAATACCACATGCAGCGTTACTACCGTGATATCCGCCAGCTGATCTTCGCCCCAATAACCAATGAGATGAATAAGAATTTTATCGCGCAGGTCGGCTGCGGCCAGCCGAAATCATACTGACCATAAGAACAAGACAAGCGGTCGATCGTGATGCGGGAGGCATCGCCATGGATGTATCGGGCACCCAGACTCTATCGGATGTTCTGGAGCAGCGGGTCGCTGCCCATCCGGACAAGGATTTCCTCGTTTTCGAAGCGGATGACGGATCGGTCGCGACGCTGAGCTACCGCGCCTTCGCCAGCCGGGTCGACCGGATCGCGAATGCGCTTTCTGACCGCGACGTCCGTCCGGGCGATCGGGTTGCGGTGATGCTCAGCAATTGCCCCGATTTCATCGTCTGTTGGTTTGCGATCACGCAGGCGGGGGCGATTATGGTGCCCGTCAACGTGCTCTATGCGCCCGACGAATTGCGCTATCTGCTCGACACCACCGAAGCGGTTGCCCTCGTCACCGAGCCGAAGTTCATGCCGACCTTCAGGCAGATCGCCGAGCATTGCCGGCATCTGCGGCTGAAATGGCTGGCGCGAAGCCAGGACAGCATGCCCGACTTCGATGCTCTGTCCGACATCGAGCGGGCGGCTTCGCCGGACCACCGCGTGGTGGCGGTCGAGGGGGACGCCCCAGCCCAGATCATCTTCACCTCCGGCACGACATCGCGGCCTAAGGGCGCGATCCTGAGCCATCGCGCCACGGTCGTTCAGGGCATCGCGACCGCGATGCTCTTCGGTCTTCGACACGATGATCGCTGCTGCGTCGTGCTGCCGCTTTTCCATGTCAACGGTCAGTATGTCGGGGTGATGCCGACGCTGACGGTCGGGGGCACGGTCGTGCTGCTTGAGACGTTCAGCGCGCGCAATTACTGGAATCAGGTTCGGCGCCATCGTTGCACCGGAATCAGCATCGTGCCGATGATCCTGCGGACGATGCTGTTGCAGCCGCCCAGCGAAACCGACAGCAAGCACGATGTCCGCTTCTCTTTCTATGCGCTGCCGACCTCATCCGAGGAATGGACGCATTTTGAGAACCGCTTCGGTGTGCGTCTGATCGAGGGCTACGGGTTGTCGGAGACCCTCGGCATCTGCTCCTCGAATCCGGTCGTTCACGGCGTCACGAAGCGACACTGCATCGGCCTGCCCTTGTTGGGCTGCGAAATGCGTGTCGTAGACGAAAACGGCAAGGGTGTGCCGCGCGGCCAGGTCGGACAGATTCAGGTCAAGGGGCCAGCGCTGTTCTCCGGATATTACGCCAATCCCGAGGAAACCAGGGCCTGCATGACCGACGGCTGGTTTTCAACCGGCGACAACGCATCGATTGATGGAGACGGCTACTTTCACTTCTTCGATCGCTCGAAGGACGTCATCAAGCGCGCCGGCGAGAACATATCGGCGTCAGAGGTCGAGCGTGTACTGACGGAACATCCCGGAATCGCGGAGGCCGCGGTGATCGGGGTGTTCGATCCGCTGCGCGACGAAGCGGTCAAGGCCTTCGTCGTGGTCCAGGCCGGCGTGTCGCTGACCGAGTCCGACGTAAAGGAATGGTGCGCGCGCCACCTCGCCAAATTCAAGGTCCCATCCTTCTGCGAATTCAGGTCTTCGCTACCCCGGACCTCGATTGGCAAGATCATGAAGCATCAACTCAAGGCGGAGGAAAAGAATGCCCGAGCCCTCAATGCCTGACATCTCCGGCGCCGGCTCGAACGAGGTTTCGCATGAGCAGAAGGCGCTTCATCGCACGCTCTACGAGAGGCTGGCCCTGATCCGCTGCTGCGAGGAGCAGCTCAACGACGCTTTCGCGCAAAATCTCTTTCCCGGGTACATTCACTCATATCTCGGGCAGGAGGCTTGCGCGGTCGGTGTCTGCTCCGTGCTGCGAAAGGACGACACCATCGTGTCGACCCATCGCGGGCGAGGTCATTATCTAGCCAAGGGCATGCCGCTGAAGCCGATGATGGCTGAGATGTTCGGCAAGGCGACCGGTATCGGTGGCGGCCGCGGCGGCGAAATGCACGCGGCTGATCCCGAGCACGGCATTCTCGGCGGCAACGGCATCGTCGGGGGTGGGATCCCCTATGCGGCAGGAGCCGCCTATGCGGCGGTGCTGGATGGTGCCGACCGGGTCTCCGTGGCCTTTTTCGGAGAAGGGGCGAGCAACGAGGGTTCTTTCCACGAAACCTTGAATGTTGCGGCTGCTTGGAAGTTGCCGCTGATTATGGTCTGCGAAAACAATCTCTACGCGGAGATGACGCCTTTCCGCGAGACAGTTGGCGAAGCCGACGTCGCGAAGCGGGCGGAAGGCTATGGCGTGCCCGGCGAGATCGTTGACGGCAATAACGTACTCGCGGTTCTCGATGCGGCTAGGCGTGCGGTCGCACATGCCCGCAGCGGGGCCGGACCGACTCTCCTAGAGCTAAAGACCTATCGCTGGGGCGGCCATTTCCAAGGCGACCCGCGCAAGTACCGAAGCCGGGAGGAGGAGGCGCTATGGCAGGAGCGTTGCCCGCTACGCCGCTTTCGAGAACTTGCGCATGAAACCGGCACGCTTTCGGCTGATGAGGCGGACGCAATCGACGCCGAAGCGGCCGAGGCGATCGCAGCGGCGATCCGGTACGCGCTGGAGAGCGCCGATCCCAAGCCCTCCGATGCCCTTCTCAACGTCTACGCATCCTAGCGGCGGATACAGATCACGATGGCGATGAAAAACTACTGCTGGGCGGTCATCGACGCGATGCGCGAGGAGATGGCGCGCGACAAGGACGTCTTCCTGCTGGGCGAGGATGTCGCAGCCGCAGGGGGGGCCTTCGGTGGTTCACGCGGGCTGCTCGATGCTTTCGGTCCGCTGCGGGTGCGCGACACTCCGATCAGCGAGGAGATCATCGTTGGGCTGGCCGTCGGATCGGCGATGATGGGCAAGCGCCCGATCGTCGAGATCATGTTCATGGACTTCTTCGGCCTCTGCCTCGACCAGATCGCGAACCAGGGCGCCAAAATGCACTACCTCTACAATGGCGCCTTCAAGGTGCCGATGGTGATCCGGACGCTGGTAGCGACCGAGATGGGCATCGGGCCGCATCACTCGCAGTCGTTGGAGTCCTGGGTCGCGCATGTGCCGGGACTGAAGGTGGTGATGCCGAGCTCGCCGCGCGACGCCAAGGGGTTGCTGAAATCGGCCATTCGCGACGACAATCCCGTGATTTTCATCGAACATCTTGCCCTCCACAAGATGAAGGAGGAGGTCGGGGACGACGAAGATTTTCTGATCCCTATCGGCAAGGCCGAAATAAAGCGGCAGGGCGAACACGCGACGCTGATCGCGACGGGTCTCATGGTCCACAAGGCACTCACTGCGGCCGAGATGCTGTCGCGCGAAGGCATTGAGGTAGAAGTGGTCGATCCCCGCAGCATCAGCCCGCTGGACATGGATACGATCGCCGCCTCCGTTGCGAAGACCAACCGCGCGCTCGTGGTGACGAGCGCCCACCGCAATTTCGGGTTCGGCTCGGAGGTCGCTGCCGAGATCATGGAACGCTCGTTCTACGATCTCGACGTTCCGGTGCGGCGGCTCTCGCCCCCCTTCACGCCGATGCCCTTCGGCAAGGCCAACGAGGACTTCCTGATACCGAACGCCGAGCGTATCGCCGCCGCCGTGCGCGAACTCGTCGCCTGAGCGGCCGGAGACGACGTCATGACGCACGCGGTCAACATCCCCAAGCTTGGCCTCACCATGGAAGAGGCAACGCTGGTCGAATGGCACTATCCCGATCGGGCGCACGTCACCAAGGGGACGCCGCTCTTCACCATTGAGACCGACAAAATCTCGTCGGAGATCGAAGCCGAGCATGACGGCTTTCTGCAGCAGGCTGCGATGGTCGACGCGGTGCTGCCGGTAGGCGCGCTCGTGGGCTACCTGCATGCTCAGGCTACGGACGAGGCGGGTCCGCTTGGGTCCAAATCCGCGATGCCGGTCGAGCGCGGTTCATCGGTTCCGGACGTTGCTGTGGTCGGTGTGCAGCTGGAGCCTCCCCCTCGCCATGCTGCATCACTGGCCGATTCAGACGGCCAGCGCCTGCTCATTTCGCCCGTCGCGCGCCAGATTGCGACCAAGCGGCAGGTCGATCTCAAGCATCTCCGCGGCTCGGGACCCGGTGGCGTGATCCTGCGACGCGATGTCGAGGCGGCGCCCGGCGCGCCGGCGGCGACGGGGAACGTGCCGACTGCGGTTGTGGAGGATGGAGTCGCCGCCAGGCGCCCGCTTTCCGGCATGCGGAAGGCCGTGGCACGCCGGATGATGGATAGCCTGTCGGGCAGCGCCCAAATGACCGGATTCGGCAAGATCGACATGACGGAGGTCGTCGGCGTTCGCGGCGAACTCGTCGCCGCCGCGTCGACTCTGGGTGCTCGGATCACCTACACCGACATCGTCTTGAAGGCATGCGCCCAGGCCTTGCGCGAGATGCCGGAGATCAACGCCTCCATCGTCGGCGACGAGATCGTGACCTGGAGCGCGGTCAACATCGGCTTGGCCGTTTCGGTCGACGACGGCTTGCTAGTGCCGGTTCTGAAACGGGTGGATGAACTCAACCTGATCGAGATCTCGCGGTTGCGCCAGGATCTCATCGACAAGGCGCGCAGCCGGACGCTCGAACGGAGCGACATCGAGGGCGGTACGTTCACGCTCAGCAACTTCGGTAGTTATGGCGGTGACTTCGAGACGCCGATCCTCAGCCCGCCGCAATCCGCGCTTCTTGGAATTGGGCAGATCGCCGAGGAGGCTGCCGTGCGGAACGGGCAGATCGTCATCCGCTCTGCGATGATGATGAGCCTTACCTTTGACCATCGGCTGATCGACGGGGCGCTGGCCGGCCGGTTTCGGGCGCGGATCAGGGCGTTGCTCGAACAACCTTCCCTTCTCCTGGCCCTGCTGAGGTAAGCGATGGATCCGGCACTTGTGGCCTATGATACGGCCCCTCTCGATCAGGTCGTGTGCGAGGGACGTTACGAGGTGACGCGTGAGAGCATCGCGCGCTTCCGCCGACTGATGGGCTATGGCAAGGCGACATCCGACGTCACCCCGGCTCCCTCCAGCATGGGCCTGATCTACGGACTGCGCCTGGGTTGGGAATTCGGTGTTTTCCCACCCGGCGCCATCCGGATGGGCGATGACGACAGATTCGGCGTCGGCGTCCGGGCGGGAGATGTGCTGCTGACCCGGCTGCGCATCGTCGAGAAATTCGAGCGCAAGAACCGCAAGTTCATGAGATACGAAATGACGACCCTGAATCAGGGCGACGAGTTGGTCTGCTCCGTTGCCTTCACGGCGATCGTGCCGTGAGCGATCCTTCGAAGTCCGGCCAGACGGCCGCCCGCGCCTTCATAATCGGTGCGGTGCTCCCCGAGCGGTCCATCGTCATCAGCCAGGCTCTCATCGACGAGTACGCCGCGCTCTCGGGCGATTACAACCCGCTGCATGTCGACCCTGCCGCTGGCGAAGCAGCAGGCTTCGGCGGCCCGATCGCACATGGCTGCATCCCGATGGAGCCTCTTTGCCAGGCGCTCCAAGCGTTTCTTGAAGCGGACGAACTGCCGGCCGACACCGCCATTCGCCTTCGCTATCGTGCACCATCGCGGCCGGGCGACGTGATCCGCTCTCGCGCCGTGGTGACAGGACTGGCTCATGCGGGCTCGCGCGAGGTCGCAACCATCGGCTTCGCATGCCTCAACCAGCGCGACGAGACGGTGCTGGACGGTGAGGTAGAGGTCTCCGCATGAGCGCTTCTCCTGCTCGAAGTCTGGTCGTTATCGGCGGCGGGATCGGCGGTTACACCGCAGCCATCCGCGCGGCTCGGGCCGGGCTCGATGTCACGTTAGTCGAGAAAGTGAGGCTGGGCGGGACCTGCCTGAATATCGGCTGCATTCCGACGAAGAGCCTTCTCCACCATGCGCGCCGCTTTCGGGCCGTCCAGGACAGTCAAGATTTCGGGGTCGATCCCGACACACTTTCGGTCGATTTCGATACGCTCATGGCCCACAAGGCTGCGGCCGTGGCCAAGCTCGTCGGCGGCGTCGAGACGCTCGTACGCCGCAACAAGATCAGGCTGGTGGGAGGGACGGCGGCCTTTCGGGACGCCGCCACGCTGGAGATTGCCGAAAGTGGCGAGAGGCTGACCGCCGACGCCTTCATCATCGCGACGGGATCGGAGCCGATCCTACCGGATCTGCCGGGCATCGACCTTGCCGGTGTGGTCACGAGCGAAGGCGTCCTGTCGCTGCCGAGCCTGCCGCGCCGGCTGCTGATCGTCGGCGGAGGCGTCATCGGGGTTGAGTTCGCCCAGATCTTCGTCAGCCTCGGCGTTGCCGTCACGCTGGTCGAACGCCTCGACCGCATTCTGGCGGAGGAAGACGCCGACATCGCCGCCGCTCTGGCGGACAGCCTGGGCCGGCAGGGGGTGACGATCCTCACGAGCGCGAGCGTGTCCGAAATCGCGTCCACCGAAGCAAGCCTCGTGACCCGGCTGAGCCTCGATGGCCGTCATGAAGCGATCGACGCCGACACGGTGCTGATAGCCGTCGGCCGCCGTCCGCTGACCCAGGGCCTCGGGCTCGAGCGGATCGGCGTCGCGACAGAGCGGAACGCGATCGCGACCGACGACGGCTGCCGCACGGCCATCTCCCATATCTACGCAATAGGCGACGCGCGGGGCGGGTTGCTGCTCGCTCACAAGGCCGCTGCCGAGGCTGAATGCGCCGTTTCGAATCTTCTCGGCAAGCCATCCACCATGGCCCCGGCGGTGATCCCGCGTGCCGTCTACACCAGCCCCGGCGTCGCCGCCGCAGGGCTGACGGAGGCCGAGGCCAGAGTTCGCCATGCCGCGATCCGTGTGGGGCGCTTTCCGTTCAGCGCAAGCGGCAAGGCCACCGCAGACGGAGCCGAGGACGGCTTCGTCAAGATCGTCGCCGACGCGGAGACGCAGCAGATCCTGGGGATCTCGATGATCGGCGAGGCCGTGACAGAACTCCTTGGCGAAGCGACACTCGCCGTGCAGATGGAACTGACGCTCGAAGCGCTCGCCCACACCGTCCATGCGCACCCGACCTTCGGTGAAGCACTCGCCGAGGCTGCTTACGAAGCGATGGACGCAGGCGCGATCCATCTGCCGCCACGCAGCCGTCCGAAAGCCTGACGGCTCACTTCAATCCTCTGACATTCAAACTGATCGGAATACGGGCATGGCGGATTCTGTCGTCGTCGTCGGAGCGGTTCGCACCGCGATCGGAAAGTTTGGCGGTTCTCTTGCGGGCCACGCGCCCTCGGCCCTCGGCGGCCTCGTGGCAGCGGAGGCGCTGAAGCGGGCCGGGATGGATCCCGCAGGGCTGGGCCACATCGTCTTCGGCAATGTCATCCCGACGGGGCCGCAGGACGCCTATCTCGCGCGCGTGGCGGCGGTCGAGGCCGGCATTCCCGTCGAGGTCCCTGCGATGACCCTCAATCGGCTGTGTGGCAGCGGCGTGCAGGCGATCATATCGGCCGCGCAGGCGATCATGCTGGGCGATTGCGATGCGGCACTCGCTGGCGGCGCGGAGGTGATGAGTCGTGCTCCGCATTACCTGACGGTGGCCCGCTTCGGCCAGCGGATCGGGGATGCAACGGCGCTCGACGGCCTCACGGGTATCCTGACCGATCCGTTCGGCAACGGCATCATGGGTATCACCGCCGAGAATGTCGCGGCGAAATACGGCATCTCGCGCGAGGATCAGGATGCCTTTGCTGCCGAGAGCCAGAGGCGCACCGCAGCAGCCGCCTCGGCTGGCCATTTCACGGATCAAATTCTTCCAATCGAGGTCGCCAAGGGACGCGCCCAGATTTCCTTCCAGGCGGACGAGTACCCGAAACCTGAGACCTCGCCTGAAACCCTTGCAGCTTTGCCCGCGGCGTTCCGAAAGGGCGGAACAGTCACCGCCGGGAACGCGTCAGGGATCAATGATGGGGCGGCGGCAGTGGTGCTGGCATCCGAGCGCCATGCCCGCTCGAACGGGCTCGAACCGATCGCGCGCATCGTTGGATACGCGCATGCCGGCTGCGAGCCTGGCCTCATGGGATGTGGGCCGATCCCCGCGGTTCGGGCGCTGCTGGCCCGGACCTCAATGTCGATTGGTGACTTCGACGTCATTGAGTCGAACGAGGCGTTTGCGTCGCAGGCCTTGGCGGTGTCGCGCGAACTTGAAATGAATCCTGCTCTTACCAACCCTGATGGCGGAGCCATCGCGCTCGGGCATCCTGTTGGGGCGACGGGTGCTATCCTCACGGTTAAGGCGATTTCCTATCTGAAGAGAACCGGAGGACGATTCGGGCTGATCACCATGTGCATCGGGGGTGGGCAGGGGATCGCACTGGCTTTAGAACGAATGTAACCTTTTGCCGTCGTCAGCAGCCATGAAAGCTTCCAATCGGCTGTGATGTCGCAGATTCTAACGGGTGGGTTGCGATCCCCCTGTCGATGCAGGTGACAGAAGCCTTGGACAGCGATTGCACTCGTGGCTGGGTCGTCGCTCTAAATGGCCGGTGTGGCCTGCCCCCTGAAAAGTGGTCCTCCGTGAAGTAGGCTTTTGAGCCTTGGAGGATGCCGCTATGGCGAGAAGAAGCATAAGCCTGAAGAGATCGTCGCGAAGCTGAGGCAGGTCGACGTGTTGTTGTCGCAGGGCCGGCCGGTTGCCGAGGCGATCCGTATGATCGGGGTGACGGCCTTCACCTATTATCGTTGGCGCAAGGAGTTCGGCGGCCTGAAGAGCGATCAGGTGAAGCGCTTGAAGGACCTGGAGAAGGAGAACGAGCGTCTGCGAAAGGCCGTTTCTGACCTGACGCTTGAGAAGCTGATCCTGGCCGAGGCTGCACGGGGAAACTTCTGAGCCCCGCCCGGCGTCGCCGCTGTGTCGAGCATGTCGTGGTGAAGCTCCGGGTTTCGGAGCGACTGGCGTGCCGGGTTCTGGGGCAGCATCGTTCGACGCAGCGAAAGCAGCCGCTGGGTCGAGCCGACGAGGCGGTCTTAACGGCTGACATTGTTGAGCTCGCCACCCAGTATGGGCGCTACGGCTATCGGCGGATCACAGCGTTGCTGCATGCCGCCGGCTGGGCAGTGAACGTCAAGCGCGTCGAGCGGATTTGGCGGCGAGAAGGGCTCGAAGTGCCTTGTCGGCAGCCGAAGAAAGGGCGCCTCTGGCTGAACGACGGTTCTTGCGTGCGGCTGCGGCCAGAACATCCCAATCACGTCTGGTCCTATGACTTTGTCGAGGACCGCACCCACAACGGCCGGAAGTTCCGCATGCTGAACGTGATCGACGAGTTCACCCGGGAATGCTTGGCGAAGGCCCCCGCCTCCTTCTGGTCCATGGCTTGGGCGGGACGTTGCACTCCTGGAGCACGATCGTCCCGGCGTTGTCGAAGGCGCGCGAGGTGACCGCGATCGACCTACCAGGGCATGGCCAAACACCAGCGACGGCAGACAGCGGCACCTTCGCTGGTCTTGCTGACAGCGTGGAGCGCTTCATCCTTGAGCAGGGGCTGGACGGCGTCGACATCGTAGGCAGTTCGCTTGGAGCTCGGATCGTCTTGGAGATGGCGCGGCGCGGGAGGGTCGGAGCTACTGTCGCTTTGGACCCTGGCGGTTTCTGGAGAGGCTGGGAGCGCACCTACTTCCGAACGACGCTCGCGGCGTCGATCCGTCTTCTCAGAGGACTGCGTCCGGCACTGCCGAGTCTCTCACGGTCAGCCGTGATGCGCAGCGCGCTTTTGGCGCAGCTCTCGGCAAGACCATGGCGCCTCGACGGGGAGGTTGTTGGAGCTGAACTGCAGAGTTTTGCCAGCACGAAAACCTTCGATGCTCTCGTGCGCGATCTTGCGACAGGGCCCGAGCAAAAAGGTCCCGCGGCTGATCCAGCCCGTACTCTCGTCATCGGCTGGGGCCGCCAGGACCGTCTGTGTCTGCCGCGACAAGCCGCTCGCGCTCAAGAGGCGTTCCCATCCGCCACGCTGCACTGGTTCTCCAATTGCGGTCACTTTCCAATGTGGGACCGCACAGACGAGACGGTGCAGCTCATTCTAGCAACGACGGGCAGCGGCCTGCGGCACGCTTCGTAGACACAGAGATCAGCTGTTTCATAAAGCCGGAAAGTGTTTTCGGCCAAAGGCTGCGGCGACGCGCCACTTCCTGACATTCATGCTTTGCCAAGAAGCAGACCTTCAGTGCGCCGCGAGCATCCTTCTTTGTGGCGGAGATGCCTGAATTCTTGGTCCGCTCCGGCGCGGCGGGAGCCGCCGCGCCGTCTCAATCAGATATCTGTTTGCTCAGACAACATCAGAGCATCATCGACTTCGATGCCGAGGTAACGGACTGTGCTCTCCAGCTTGGAATGGCCGAGCAGAAGCTGGCAGGCTCGCAGATTTCCGGTTCGCTTGTAGATGAGTGCGACTTTGGTGCGCCTGAGGCTGTGCGTGCCGTAAAGGGCAGGGTCGAGGCCGATCAGCGAAACCCAGTCATCGAGCAGGCGTCCATATTGGCGGGTCGTGACATGCTCGTCTTTATGGTTACGGCTGGGAAACAGCCAGTCGGCAGCGATGGATGGTCGTCGCCGAAGCCAAGCGGTCAGCGCTTCGCGCGTCGGATCAGTCAGTTCGAAAGGCACCGGTCGGCCCGTCTTCTGCTGGATGATCGAAGTCCGCAGCCTCACCGTGCCGCCGAGGACAACATCGCTGATCCGAAGGCGAACGAGATCGCAACCGCGCAGCTTGCTGTCGATCGCGAGGTTGAACATGGCGAGATCGCGTACGCGATGATCGTGCTGAAGCCGCGTTCGGATTGCCCAGATGTGCCGCGGCTTCAGCGGAGGCTTGGGACCAATCAGGCGTCCTGTGTTCCAGGCGGGACGTTGAGTGACGTTCTGCTGCTCAATCGACATTTTGCATCCTCCTTAGGAGGCCGCATCCAGCCGCACTCTAACACCACTCGATGACTGGCGGCGCCAAACAGCAGGCTGATCGCGAACCGCCGCTATAGGACCGCAGCCCGGATCAGCCCCCACCAGGCATGCCCTCGCTCACTTCGGAGCATTCTTGCTGAGCCACTCTCGCATCTCGGCGATCTCGCGCTCCTGGTCTTTGATGATCTGCGCGGCGAGAGACTTCGTCGTCTCGTCCTTGGCGTGAGCCAGCGCGACCTTGGCCATGTCAATCGCGCCCTGATGATGCGGGATCATCTTGGTGCGGAAGTCGATGTCGGGATTGCCGGTGTAGGGCACGGCCATATCGTGCATCATCTTCATGTCGGCGCTCTTGAAGTCCTTGGTCGAGGCCGCGTCGCCGGGCGAAGGCATCATGGTCTGCATGGATTCCATGCTCATGGCGCCGGCGCCCGTCTGGCCTTTCGGCGCACCGGTAGCCGCCGGCGCGCCATGGCTGCCATGCCCCTGATGCGAGGATTGAGCGGCCGCGGGCAAGGCGAGCATCAGGAGGATCAGCGCGGTCGGGATCGAGCGTGTCATCGGTAGGTCCTTTCTTCGGGGATCAGTTGTTGGTGAAGCGCGCCTGCAACGCGTGGCCGTCGGCGAGTGTCGCAGAGATCACGACCCTCGCGCCCGTCCCCAGCGGCTGGGCGAGCGTCCCGACCAGCTTGTTGGGTTCGACGGGGCTCAGCGCCACCGTCGCGGTCTTGCCGGCGTCCTGCACGATGGCGCGTGCCGCCTTCGTTCCCGCCGATGACAGCGGCTTGTCGGCGGCGTCGGTGAGGATGAGAACGAGTTCGGTCCCTTTCGCGACCATCTCGATATGGTGCCCGGCGACGTCGACGAGCGGGCCGCCATTGGGGCCTTTCGCCAGTTCGTGAGCTGAGGCTGTCGATACCAGGCCGATCAGGGCCAGAGCGGTGATCGATCTGAACATGGTCTTTCTCCTTTGCCGTTTCAGAAGGCTTCAGTCGGCGACAACGCGCCGGCGCCCGGCGCCCGGCTGGCGACGATGCGCTCCAGCGGCTTGCGGCCGAAGGCCAGGAACAGGACGGGCGTCAGCACCGTGTCGATGATCGTCGCCGAGATCAGCCCGCCGAAGATCGTGACCGCGACCGGGTGCAGGATCTCGCGCCCGGGCTGGTCGGCGCCGTAGAGCAGCGGAATCAGCGCGAGCCCGGCCGAGAGCGCCGTCATCAGCACGGGCGTCAGCCGCTCCAGGCTGCCGCGGATGACGAGCTCGCGCCCGAAGCGCTCGCCCTCGTAGAGGGTCAGGTTGATGTAGTGCGAGACCTTGAGGATGCCGTTGCGGGCCGAGATGCCGGCGAGCGTGATGAAGCCGACCATCGAGGCGACCGACAGCGGCTGCCCGGCGAGGTGCAGCGCGACGACGCTGCCGATCAGGGCGAGCGGGATATTGCCCATGATGATCAGCGCCAGAACCGCCGACTGGTAGCGCGTGAACAGCACGACGAAGATCAGTGCGAGCGAGGCGAGACTCAGCAGCCCGATCCGCAGCGTCGCCTCCTCCTGCGCCTGGAAGGTGCCCTCCAGGCGGGTGACATAGCCCTGCGGCAGCGGCGTCTGCGCGACGACTCCGCGGATATCGGCGATGATCGCCGCCATGTCGCGCTTTCCGTCGCCATTGCCGTAGACGGCGATGCGGCGCTGGCCGTTCTCGCGCTGGATCTGGTTGGGGCCATCGGTCTCGGAGACCGAGGCGATCAGGCGCAAGGGCAGGTGGCCACCGGGCGTCGCGATCAGCAGATCCTCGAGCCCGGTCGTCGAGCGGTCCTGGTCCGAGAGCCGCAGCACGACATCGTAGCGGCGGTTGCCGTCGACGATCTGCGAGACGGTGCGGCCGTTGGAGAGCGTCTCCAGCGCCTGGGTGACGCTGGCCGGCGTCAGCCCGTAGAGCGCGGCCTTCTCGTGATCGACGTCGATGCGCAGCTGGGGAATGCGGACCTGCCGCTCGATCTGGAGATCGACGAGGCCAGGCACGGAGGCGAGCCGCTCGCGCAGCGTCTCGGCGAGGCTGCGGATGGTGTCGAGGTCCTCGCCATAGACCTTGAGCGCGATCTGGGCGCGCACGCCCGAGAGCATGTGGTCGAGCCGGTGGCTGATCGGCTGGCCGATGTTGACCGAGACCAGCAGAACGCTCAGCGCTGCGCGGATATCGGCGTGGACCGCCTCCTTGGGCCGGTCCGAACGGTGGAGATCGATGTCGACCTCCGAGGAATGGACGCCCTCGGCATGCTCGTCGAGCTCGGCGCGGCCCGTGCGGCGGCCGATCGACTTCACCTCCGGCACCTTCAGGACGAGCTGTTCGGCGAGGAGCCCGAGGCGGTGGCTCTCGGCCAGCGAGATGCCCGGGTTGTATTGCAGCGAGACCACCAGCGTGCCCTCGTTGAAGGGCGGCAGGAAGGTCCGCGGCAGCAGGGTCGCGCCATAGACCGCCAGCGCCACGCCGATGCCGACGAGGGCGACGAGCAGCGCGCGGGTCTCGAAGGCTAAGCGCAGCAGCGCCGCATTGCCCCGCTTGAGATGGCGCACGACGAAGGAGTCGCGCTCATGGCCGCTCTTCGCACCCGACAACAGGTAATACGCCATCACCGGGGTCAGCGTGATCGAGACGATCAGCGAGGCCAGGATCGAGACGATGTAGGCGATGCCGAGCGGCGCGAAGAGCCGCCCCTCGATGCCCGATAGCGCAAAGAGCGGGATGAAGACGAGGATGACGATCGCGGTGGCGTAGACGATGCCCGACCGGACCTCCTGCGAGGCGGCCGCGATGACCGCCAGCACGGGCCTGGGCGCGGTGCTCTCCCGGTTCTGCTTCAGCCGCCGCAGGATGTTCTCCACATCCACGACGGCATCGTCGACCAGTTCGCCGATCGCGATGGCGAGCCCGCCCAGCGTCATCGTGTTGATGGTCAGGCCGAAGGCCTGGAAGACCAGCACCGTCGTCAGGATCGAGACCGGGATCGCCGTCAGCGAGATCAGGGTCGCGCGGACATTCATCAGGAAGAGCAGCAGGATGACGGCGACGACGCCGGCCGCCTCCAGCAGCACGCGCTCGACATTGGCAATCGAGGTCTCGATGAAGCTCGCCTGCCGGAACTGGACATTCGTCGCGGAGATGCCGGCGGGCAGGGTCTTCTGGATCTCGGCCAGCGCGGTCTCGACCTGGCGGGTCAGCGCGACGGTGTCGGCTTCCGGCTGCTTCTGGATGCCGATGATCACCGCCGGCCTGCCCTGGTAGCCGGCGTCGCCGCGCTTGACCCGGGCCGCGAAATCGACGCCCGCGACCTGGTGCAGCAGGATCGGCTGGCCCTGTCGCTGCATCACGACGGTGTTGCGCAGATCCTCCAGCCGCTGCGTCAGCCCGACATTGCGGATCAGGTATTCGCGCCCCTGCTGGTCGATGAAGCCGCCGCCGGTGTTGGTGCCGAAGCGGGTGACCGCCGCCTCGATCTGCTCGGGCGTGACGTCGAGTGCCTGCATGGCCGCGATATCGGGCGTGATCCGGTACTGGCGGACCTCGCCCCCCATCGGGATGACCTGCGAGACGCCGGCGATGTTCAGGATCTGCGGCCGGATGATGAAGTCGGCGATCTCGCGGACCTCCATCGGGGAGGCCCGCTCGGCCGTCACCGCGACCAGCATGATCTCGCCCATGATCGAGGAGACCGGGCCCATCTGCGGGGTGACGCCGCGCGGCAACTGCTCGCGCACCAGCGACAGCCGCTCGGCGACGAGCTGGCGCGAGCGGTAGATGTCGGTGCCCCAGTCGAACTCGACATAGGTGATCGAGAGGCCGACGCCCGAGACGGAGCGCACGCGCAGCACGCCGGGCATGCCGTTCATCGCCGTTTCCAGTGGATAGGTGACGAGCTGCTCGACCTCCTGCGGGGCGAGCCCCTCGGCTTCCGTCATCAGCGTGACGGTCGGGCGGTTGAGATCGGGGAAGACGTCGACGGGGACGCGCGGCAGCACATAGCTGCCATAGGCCATCAGCACGAGCGCGGCGGCGATGACGAAGAGCCGGTTGCGCAGGCTGGCCGAGACGAGGAGGTTGAACATCGCGCCCTCGTCTCAGCGGATCTGGTTGAGATGTTCGGCGCCGCGCACGACGATGCGTTCGCCCGGCGCGACGCCGGAACGGATCACCAGCCTTGTCGCGTCGAACGGTTCGGTGCGGACGGGCCTGGGCTCGAAGCGCTCGGGATCGGTATGGCGCCAGACCAGGGCCTCGCCATTGCCTCCGCGCACGACGGCGTCGCGCGGCAGGATGATGCCGCTGACGCTGGCGCCGTTGCGGGCCGTCACCCGGACGGGCTGGCCGATCGCGACCGTGGCGGGCGGGTCCTCGACGGCGAAGTGCACCAGCGTCGCCTGCTGCTGCAGCGCCCGTCCGGTGCCTCGAAAGGACAGGCTGAGCGGCTTTCCGCCGGGCAGCAGGGCCGAGGCGCCGTCGAGTTGCGAGAGGTTGACGTCGCCATAGGACAGGGCCTCGACCCACAGGCCTGCGGGATCGACGATCTGGAACAGGACGTCCTGCGAGCCGACGACCTGACCCGCCACGACCCGCACTGCTGAGACCACGCCGTCGAGCGGCGCGCGCAGCACTTCGGGCTCGATCCGGATCCGCCCGACGATCTCGCGCCGCCGCATCAGCCCGGCGAGCTCGATCTCGAAATCGATGACCTGGCTTTGCGGCGCGATGGCGCGCTCAGCCAGGCTGCGCGAGCGCTTCAGCTTCGCCTCGACCATGGCGATCTGCTGCTCGATCTCGCCGACGCGTTCGGCGATGGTGGTGCGGTCGGCCTGAGGCACGGCCTGCTCGACGGAGGCGAGGATATCGCCGCGCCGGACGACCTGGCCCAGCCGCGGCAGGCCGCTCTCGGGCGCGACGATCCGGCCGCCGGTGATGCTCTGGACCTGGCCCGAGCGGTTGGGATCGGCGATCACGCGGCCGACCAGGGCCACGGTCTTGCGGGCTTCCTCGGTCTTGGTGACCTGGGTGCGGATCTCCAGCAACCGCTGCGTCGGCTTGGGCGCGAAGACCGACCCATCCGCGAGACGGCGGGGTGTGTCGCCGGCGGGCGGTGCTACCTTGGCCGACTCGCCGTGATCATGGCCTTCATGGGCACTGGTGAGGCTCGTCCCCGCGATCAGCCCTAGAAGGACGAGGCCGGTCAGGGACAGGGCCGGGCGCGAGCGGCGGATGGTAGCGCCGAGCAGGAGCCCCAGCGCGAGCGCCCCGCCCGTGGCGAGATACAGGACCGGCACCGGCCGACCCGCGATGACGACGCTCGCAGCATGAGCGGAGGCGTGAGCCGATGCCGCCGGAGCGCCGGCCGCCGGGGCGGCCGGCCGTTCGAGCGTTCCGATCAGGAGGTCGTCCCCGTCGGGATGGGTGATGGCGAAGACGAGTTCCAGCGGTCCTGCGTCGACGAGCCGGTCCGAGGCCACGACGTAGGTCCCCTCCGGCGTCGGTGTCGCCGCGACATCCGCCCCGGTGCCGATCGTCACGACGAGGCCGGCATCGGTGACGGGGGCGTTGCCGGCATAGCGGTCCAGGAACAGCGTCAGCCGGTCGCCGCGCAGGATGCCGACGAGTTCATAGGCGTCGGAATGCAGCGCGATCCGCGGCGAGCCCGCGGTGGCGACGGGAGCGGGCGGGGCGCCATGGTCGTGGCCCTCATGGGCCGCGAGCGGGGCAACGGACAGGAGGGAAGCCAGCGCCACAGGCGCGACGAGGCAGCGTGCGAGGCTGCGGACGAACGAAACCATGAAACGAACCCATCACGATCGGCATGACCATCCGGCGGCGCGGCTGGTCAGCCGGCCGACGCTCAAGCGATGTCGATGGTTCGTGGAGGTCTGGCGTCGAGACTCGGCGCTCGCACGGGGGATGTTCGCTCCGGCGGCAAGCCGAGCCGGATCCTGTGAGAGACCCGCAAGGGCAGCCACGCGACGGCGTGTTCGATCACGGCGGACGTGCACATCGTGCCGCAGCAGCTGCGATCGGAGCCGCCAGCCCTCGAGCAATCGCCCATCGGCTCTGACACCCCGGGCGTCGACGGCGTGCAGATGTCGGCGACCTCAGCCGCGGGTGAGGCAGACACGAAGGAGGTCAGGCGCGTGTCCTGTGAACCCACCTTCGCGGCCGCTGTGACGGCATTGGGCCTGGCGTGGCCGGAATGCGCCTGCACCGGCATGGCCCAGCCAAGCGACAACAGGACGACCAGCGCGATCGTCTTGATTGCATGGACCAGGATACCGACTGCAGTCACGACGCTCCGCCGATTCGTTCCGTTGCGTCGATCAAATGAAGCTTCCCATTGGGGAAGGTCAACGGCCTTCGGTTGTCCTTGCGCTTTGTGGTTACAGATGATCGAACGGACAGGTCAAAATCGCTGAGCGCCAAGAGCCGACCTCGGGCCTTTGCCGGGAAGCGGCCATTCAGCCGGAACGGCTTATCGGCTCCAATCAAACTGGCGAACATGCTGCAGCAGGGCTGACATCGCTGCGTTCTGGTGGCGTCGGTTCGGGAAATAGAGAAACCAGCTCGGTAACTGGGGCGACCAGTCGACCAGCAACTCAACCAGGCGGCCGTCATCAAGGTGCGGCCTCGCATAGTCTTCAAAAACATGCGCGATTCCTTGGCCGGCCAGCGCCGCTTGGAGCTCTTGATGAGCTGAGCTGAGGGTCAACCGTCCTTGGGGCGCAATGTCCAGTCGCTCTCCTGCCTTTTCGAACTGCCAGCTGACGACGGTTCCGCCCGGAAACCGCCGACGGATGCATTCGAAGCTCATGAGGTCGGAAGGTATCACCGGATGGGTTCGATCCTGCAGAAAATCCGGCGACGCGACGATGGTATAGCGAAGAGCGGGCCCCAGGGGAACCGCGATCATGTCCTGCTCCAGTTGCCTGCCGAACCGGACGCCGGCGTCATACCCCTCCTGAACGATGTCGATGATGGCCGCGTCGCTGATCAACTCGACCTTCACGTCGGGGTAGCGACGCATGAAGTCGAAGACCAGCGGGCACAGGACGTGATCGACCGCCGGGCCGGGAGCATTGATCCGCAGGGTGCCGGTCGGCGTCTCGCGCAGCCGGTCCAGATCGGCGACCGCCGATCTGATGTCGCGGAGCGCCGGGGCGAGCCGCTCGTTGAGCCGCGCCCCCGCCTCGGTGGGGGCGACGCTGCGCGTGGTCCGGTTCAGGAGACGCAGACCGAGCCCGCTCTCGAGCGCGGCGATGCTCTGGCTCAGAGCGGCTGACGACACGCCTCGCTCGGCGGCCGCGGCCCGGAAGCCTCCGCACCGGACGATCGAAGCGAAAGCGTCGAGGCTGTCGAGACGAAGAGACTTCATTGCGTCAATTTTCTTATCAAGCTGATTGAGAAAAGATATCTTATCCGATCAATAGACTGCCGTCATCCTGAGCCCGACCCGAAAACCGGACCGCGAGGGAGCGATGACGACGATCACCTTGAACCGCCGCAGGATTATGCTGGGCGCAGGCCTTGGCGCAGCCGGGATGCTGGCCGGAGGCGGGCAGGCTCTCGGCCAAGCAGCGCAGCCGCCGGGCGGCAATGCCGGCCACTACCGCTTCCGGGTCGGCGACATCGGCGCGACGGTGCTGAGCGACGGCGTGATCGGCGGCCCGCCGCGCGTCTATGCCAGCGACGCGCCGGAGCAGGAGCTCAAGGACGTCCTGCAGCGCGCCTTTCTGCCTCTCGACCACATGACGCTGAATCTCAACACGCTGCTGATCGAGGTCGGCGGCCGGCGCGTCCTCATCGAGGCGGGGGCCGGCCAGACGATGGGGCCCCATGGCGGCCGGATCTTCGCCCGGCTTTCCGAGATCGGCCTGACCGCGAACGACATCGATGTCGTCGTCGTCTCGCATACCCATCCCGACCATGTCGGCAACCTGCGAGCCGCCGATGGAGGATCCGCCTTTCCGCGCGCGACGATCTTCGCCCCGAAGGCGGACTGGGATTTCTTCGTCAGCGGTGAGCCCGACCTGTCCTACATGCCCGTTCCCGAGGAGTTTCGGCGGCGCTTCGGCGCCGCGATCAAACGCAGCGTCGAGCCGATCGCCAAGAACGTGCAGCTCTACGGAGCCGGCGCGGAGATCGTTACAGGACTGACGACCATCGCGGCTGCGGGACACACCCCTGGCATGGTCTCGTTCCTCGTCCACTCGGGACGTGACCAGCTGCTGCTAACGGCCGATCTCGCCTACCACCCCGTCGTCAACATCGACAGGCCGTGGCGGCCGGGCCCCGACCGCGACAAGGACGCCGCGCTCGGCGCGCGCCGGCGCATCTTCGACCGCGCTGCGGCCGACCGAATACCGGTTCTCGGCTTCCACTATCCGTTCCCGGGCCTCGGCCATCTGTTGCGGACGGACAGCGGCTACGCCTGGCTGCCCGCAGGCTGGCAATTCTGAGCATAAAGGAGACGAGACGATGACCCGCAGGCCGACAGATCTCGACCGCCGCGGCTTTCTCGGGGCCGTCAGCGGCGCGACCGCCGCGCTGGGGGGCCCGCGGCTCGCACAAGCCCAGACGAACAGTCCGCCGCTTTCCAGCGCCATGACCGGAGCGATGAGCGGACAAGCCATCACGCGTCGGATCGCGCGGACAGGACAGAACCTGACCGCGCTCGGGCTCGGTACATTCCTGACCTTCGATCTCATGCCGGGCGCGCCGCGCGAGCGCATCCGCGAGGTATTCCGGCTCTATGCCGCCGGTGGCGGTCGGGTGGTCGATACCTCGCCCCTCTACGGCTCGGCCGAGGCCAGCGTCGGCGCCTTCCTCGCGGAAACGCCGGCTGAAGCGGAGGTTTTCCTCGCCAACAAGATCTGGGCGACCGGCGAATATCTCGGCGATGTCGGTGCAGCCACCGCCAGCCTCGAGCAGTCCAAGCTGCGCACGTGGCGCTCGCCGATCGACCTCATGCAATGCCACAGCATCGTCAACGCGCCGGTGATCGTCCCGCTGATGCAGGCGTGGAAGAAGGAGGGCCAGATCCGGCATGTGGGGGTCACACACCATGAGACCGCCGCCCATGAGCAATTGATCCAGATCGTCGAGAAGGGCGATGTGGACTTTGTCCAGACGAATTATTCGATCTTCGACCGCAATGCTGAGAAGCGCCTGCTTCCGTCAGCGGCCGACCGCGGGGTCGGCGTGCTGGTGAACCTGCCGCTCGAAAAGGCGCGACTGCTGAAGGTGGTGGAAGGCCATCGTCTGCCCGGTTTCGCGAGCGAGTTCGGCGCAACGAGCTGGGCTCAATTCTTCCTCAAATGGGCCATGGCCCATCCGGCCGTGACCAGCGTGCTCTGCGGAACCTCGAACCCCGACCACATCATCGACAATCTCATGGCGATGCGCGGCCCCCTGCCGGACGCCACGATGCGCCGCCGCATGGTCGCGCATATGGAGACGATTCCCGGCTTCGGGACGATCGCCAACATGCCTTGGTACCCGGGCAAGGAGAGGCAGTATCAAGGCCTGATCCGCACCGCCCAGACACGGGCGCGCGAGCGACTGAGAGAGTAGGCGCACGCCTTCCCAATCAATGCGCCGAGCCTCCGCCTGAGCCTCAGGAAATCAGCACCGACGCGACCAGGAGCGCCGCGAAGACCGCGGCGTTGAGCTTCGGCTCCCAGTACTCCATGAAAACGAATGTAATCGCCAACCATCCCGCGGCGGCCGTCAGGCACAGCACCGCGGCCAAGCGCTCTCCCATGAAACCCGGCTGCCGCCAGGCCAGCCACAGGCAAAGTAGCCGAACACAACCTGCCCGAACGCGAAGGATGTGTTGAGACCACAGTAGAGCGATGTCGCGAGGCCGGGCGCCCGCGCGCCGCGCAGATGTTGCGCGACGACGTCGACGATGAAGTGCAGCAGGCCAGTGACCACCAGCCAGCCGAAGGTGCCGTAAACGAGACAGGTGCGCATTCGCGTTTTCCCGGAGGGGGATCAGAAGTGGGACGCGTCGCCGTTCACAGCCCCGCGCAGCCGGGCGGCGACGCGCCGGTTCGCGGTCAGCAGCGCGAGGCCGGTCAGCAGGCTCGCCGCAGGAATGATCAGCAGGCCGATGCCGAGACCGTTCGCAAGCCCGGCTGCCGTTGCTGCGTCGCTGACGACGCCGACCAGCAGCGGACCGATAGCCGGGCCGAGCAGGCCGGAGCCGATCATGACCAGGCTCGTCGCCATGGCCTCTCTTCCTTCTCCGGCGACCAGATGTGCGGCTCCGAAGCCCCATGGCAGCATGAAGGCGAAGGAGAACATGCTCGGCACCAGCAGCAGAATCGACACCCATCCGACCGGAGCGAACAACGCCGCCGCCATCGGGATGCTCGCGAGCAGGAAGACGATGGCGGGTGGGCCGAGAACGCGGCCGGTCCCGGTGCGGACGGCGCGGTCGAAGAAGCGGCCGCCGAGCAAGGTCCCGGCAATGCCCATCAGGCCCTGCAGCAGGCCGAAAGCCAACCCGGCTTCGCTGGCGGTGAAGCCGTGAGTGCGGATCAGGAATGGCGCCACGAAGACATAGAACGGTGCCGCTGCGAAGCTGGCGACGACGGCGCCGGAGAAGAGCCAGCGAAACCCGGGAGAAGACAACAGGGCGAAGCTTGTCCGCAGGAAAGGCTCCTTCGAGATCGCCTCGGTCTTACGCGGCGGCGTCGGCCCGGGCACGGCTAGCGCCATCGCTCCGATCGCTAAGCCGATGATGCCCGCGCCGATGAGCACCATGCGCCAGCCCAGCGCATCGCCGAGCGCGCCGCCCGCCGCGAAACCCGCCATGGTGCCGAGCGGAATGCCCATGGCGAACAGGCCGATCGCCAGCCCCCGCCGCTCGGGCCGGATCCGGCGGGCGATGATCGCATGGGCGGCAGGCATCGCGCCCGCTTCGCCGAAGGCGACACCGAACCGCGTCAGAGCCAGGAGCAGGAAGCTCGAGGCCAGCCCACCGAGCGCCGTCATCGCGCTCCACAAAAAAATGCACGAAACCAACACGAAGCGCGGCGAGCCGCGGTCGGCGGCGCGTGCGAGCGGAAGCGAGAGCAGCGTGTAGCAGACAGCAAAGGCGACCCCGGTCAGTAGTCCGATCTGAGTATCGTTGAGCGACAATTCCGCCTTGATCGACTCCGCCATGATATAGGGCAAAATCCTGTCGACCTGAGACAGTGCGCTGACAAGGAAGAACGTCAACAACAACGCTCCGGCTCGCCAGCCTTCTACATAGCCGGCACCGTATCTCTGGGCCGCATCCGGCAAGAGTTCCAAACTGTCCCTCGACGTGGTCGCCGATTCCGCCATGATTTTTGCGCCTTTCGCCTGCATGAGACGAGGCAAGCTAGAATGGGGATCGGACGACCAGAATGTCTGAAATCGCAATAAATCTGCCTGTTCCTACAGATGGGCGGCGGGTGACCAGCGAGTTCGTGGAACCGCTGGGTCCTCTGCCGGAAGCGCCGGCGACCGCGCCGCTGCTCGCCATGGTCAACGCCTATATCGAGGCGCAGGGCGGCGGCCAGGGTCTGTTTCCGACGGGGATCAAAAGCGTGAGCATCGTCCGCTCATTCCAGCAGATGATGCCGATGCGCCGGATCTACAGGCCCTCGCTCTGCCTCGTCCTGGCGGGCGCGAAGCAGATCCTCTTCGGCGACGCCATGCTCGACTATCGCGCCATGGAGTATCTTGTGGTCAGCATCGAGTTGCCGGGCACCGGCCGGATCATCGAGGCGGGACCGGACAGACCTTTCGTCGGCGTCACCATCGATCTCGATGTGGCGATGCTGCGAGACGTGTTGGCCCAGCTCGACCCTCTGCCCCGCCCCGCTTCCGACTCGGGACCTTGCGTCTTCGTGGGCCAGGTCGACGAGGCGCTCGCGGACTGCGTGCAGCGACTGATCCGGATCTCCCAGACGCCCGGTGCGATCCCCGTCCTCTACCCATCGGTGATGCGAGAGATCTGCTACCTGCTGCTGAGCGGGCCGCATGGCGGCGAGCTGTGCAACCTCACTCTGCCGGAATCGAGCAGCCAGCGCATTGCGAGGGCGATCCGGATTCTGCGGGAGGATTTCGCCAAGACGGTGCGGATCGAAACGCTCGCGGAGGCCGCGCGCATGAGCCAGTCCTCCTTCCATCAGCACTTCAAGTCGCTGACCGCGATGACCCCGCTCCAGTTCCAGAAGCAGCTGCGGCTTCTCGAGGCGCGGCGCCTGATGGTGGCGGATGCCGCGAGCGTCGCACAGGCGGCCTACCAGGTCGGCTATGAGAGCCCGTCCCAGTTCAGCCGGGAGTATTCCCGCACCTTCGGCGTCGCGCCGAAACGGGACGCGATGAATCAGGCCCGCCTCTATGCCACCTATGCCAGCCGCAAGATGCCAGCGGCTTAGCGGATCGCTGCGCACGGCTTCACATCACATCCAGCTCGGCGGCCTGACGGACAGTTCTGACGACGGGCTGGAAACCGAGCCGCCTGGCGAGCGAGACGTCCATCTGAAGGCGCCAGGGGGACGCCTACGGCTCCGCGACAGGCGCCATAGACGCCCCGGCAAGTTCCACCAGCTCGTGAAGCGATATCGGCGCGTCGTCGCCGATATTGACGATGCGGCCGTCGAGCGCACCGGAGAGAGCGAGCCTCGTCGCCGTGCCGATATCGACATGGTGCACCATGCTCATTCGTTGGACGGGATGGAGGCGAGCCTCCGCCAGCAAGGGGCAGCGACGATCGCCTTCCCTACCCATGGACGAAGCCGAACCGCAGGATCGACCTGACAGGACCGAGCCTGCCATCTGCGGGCTTCGATTGCAGGATCAGGCATATTTTTTGGGAGTTGAGGCATAGCCGCTCGAGCCGCCTCCCAGGCATTCTCCCGGCCTCGAAGCTAAGGGCGATCGTCGTCGATCGGCGCAAGAGCGCAATCCGTCTCTTCGCCTGCGCGTAGGGTTCGTCAGCAAAAGGCGACCTCGCTCGCCGGCAGGACCGGACGAGAGCCCGCGGGTTCGGCCCAACCTCAAGGATCGGTATCGCTTATGAGCCAGTGGACCACCGCCGACATTCCATCGCAGCGCGGCCGGACGGCCGTCGTCACCGGCACCGGTGGACTGGGTTATGAAGACGCGCTCGCGCTTGCTAGTGCCGGCGCGGACGTGATCATCGCTGGCCGCAACCCCGCCAAGGGCGCGGATGCGGTCACGGCGATCAGGGCTGCCGTGCCAGATGCGAAAGTCCGATTTGCTGAGCTCGATCTTGCTAGTCTCGGCTCGGTCGCCGCTTTTGCGGCGCGCCTGGCCGACGAGCAGGACGGCCTCGACCTTCTGATCAACAATGCCGGAATCATGCAGCCGCCGCAGCGGCACGTTTCGGCGGATGGCTTCGAGCTGCAGTTCGCCACCAATTATCTCGGGCACTTCGCGCTCTCCGCGCACCTGCTTCCCCTGCTCAGGCGGGGGCAGCAGCCACGGGTCGTCACGCTCGGCAGTGTCGCCGCGCGCCGCGGCGCCATCGACTTCGACGACCTGCAGGCGGCGCGCGCCTACCGGTCGATGCCGGTCTACGCGCAGTCGAAACTCGCCTGCATCATCTTCGCCCTGGAGTTCAGCCGCCGCAGCCGGGCCGCTGCTTGGGGCGTCCAGAGCCTGGCGGCGCATCCGGGGATCACGCGCACGGATCTGATCCCCAACCAGGCCGGCCGGTGGAGCGTCGCTGGACTGGCGCGCCGCCACCTTTCCTTCCTGTTCCAGCCGGCGTGGCAGGGGGCGCTGCCGACGCTCTACGCGGCTACGGCGCCGTCGGCGAGAGACGGCGGCTATTACGGTCCTGACAGGCTCGGCGGGACGCGCGGCTTTCCGACGGAGGAGGAGCCGCCCCAGCAGGCGACCGACAGCGCCGCCGCTGCGCGGCTCTGGGCGCTGTCTGAAGAAATGGTGGGAATGGCATTCGCGTGACGCGAAGCGCGGCACCCACGCCCCGCCGCCGGGCAAAGCTCGCCGCCCTGGGCTTGGCGTTGCTGCTGTCGGGCTGCGCCGACGCTGGCCTCGTCGTCGACGCCAGCGGAGGCATGCTGACCACTGGCCGAGTGGACGGCTCCTCCGCAGTTGCTCCAAATTTGCCGCGACGCGCCGGTTCCCCGCGCCACATTCTCGTTCTGACGAGCGGCGGGGCAGACGGGGCGTTTGGGGCCGGGGTCATCACGGCCTGGACGGCCAGCGGCCGGCGCCCGCAATTCGATATCGTCTCCGGCACATCGACCGGCGCATTGCAGGCCACGGCAGCGTTCCTGGGCCCGGATTATGATGCTCTGCTGGAACGCATATACACCTCCACGCGGACCCGCGACATTTTCCGCTCCAACGGGGTCAAAACGTTGCTGGGAACGGGTCTCTACGATCCTGCTCCCTTGCGCCGCCTGTTGGAGGAGGTGATCGACGAAACCACGCTCGACGCCGTCGCGGCGGCGCATGCGGCCGGGCGGCGCCTCTATGTCACGACCACCGATATGACGGCCGGCCGCTCGGTTCTTTGGGACATGGGTGCGATCGCCTCGGGTCAGGGCAATCGCAAAAGCGCCTTTCTCGGCGTCCTCGTCGCTTCGGCCGCCGTCCCGGGGCTTGTCGAACCGGTCTATGTGCGCGACCAGGAGGGCAGGGTTGCCGTTCATAGCGACGGTGGCGTCAAGACGCCGGTTCCGCTCGAGGCCTTCATGCTCAAGCAGCGGAGCGCCGCTCCGACCCATGTCTGGGTCATCGCCAACGGCCATGTCGGCCGCGACGCCGCGCTGCGGAGCGAAGCGCAGCATGTGCTCGGTCTGGCGCGACGCGGCATCACCCAGCTCATCCGGCAGCTGCTGTACACCTCTGTTCAGGACGCCGAAGCGACATCCAGGCGAGCCGGCGCCCGCTTCCACCTCGTCGCGCTGCCGACGAGCGTGCCGGAAGCTGTGAACCCACTCGACTTCAGGCCCGACGAATTGCGAGGCCTTTATGAAACCGGGAGGGCAACAGGGCAGCTCCGGTTCGGCTCCCTGGCCGATGAGGCGGCGCTTCAGTAATGATTTCTCACAGCTGAAGTGCGCCATTTGCAGACATTGAGGGTTTGGCCAGAATCGGACGTTCGAGATCTAACGAAGCGCCCTGTTCGGGGCCCCAGCCTTGAATGGCCGCTTGTCACCGCGACCAGTTGCCTTCCGGGTTCGGCTGATCCTCCGCGATTTCCATCAGGAGAGCATCCGAACCGCGCACAAAGAAGCTGGGTGAACCGCTCCGGGTTTGTCGGAGGCTCCAACTCCTGAGAAGGTGGAGCTATGACGAGCAAGACAACAAACAAGTTTTCGCCTGAGGTGCGTGCCCGCGCGGTTCGGATGGTGCTGGATCACGAGGCCGAGCATCCGTC
>NZ_JBMDWH010000228.1:0-29842 GCF_048595345.1 Allobosea sp. | reverse complement strand
TGCGCCACACTCACTCCGCGGTCCTTGATCAGGCGGACCGCCTCGATCTTGAACTCACGCCCAAATTGCCTTCGTCGCATACCCCACCTCCGGTTTCATGAAACACCCAATCTCGGTGTCCACGAAACCGGCAGCAGGCCAAAATGTCGGGTTCCGGGCCCAGCCGAAGCCCCAAACACCCAGCAAAATCGCCGCAAACAGGATGCCGACCAGATAGTGGAATGTCCAGCCAATCGCGACTTCGCCGGGCAGCGGGTCGGCCTCGGCGATGTTCTGATGCACTGCTCGTCCGCGCAGGAGATGGGCGACCCACCGTCCTGGCGGCGCCCAGTTCGGCTTGGGTTCACCGAACAGCCGCATTAGCTGTGCCCACACATCAAGGAGCGCCGTCGCACCGACGCCGATAACCATGGATAGGATCATCGACTCGGACATGACGGGTCCTTTGCATGGACGTCAGAGGAACCCTGTGGAGATCCACGGCACGAAGGTGATCAGCAGCAGGCCAACGAAGAGCCAGAACAGGTAGATCCAGATCCGCCGCATGCCTGCATCAGGCGGCACATTCCCGATGATGCAGGCGGCGTAGTAGCAGAGCCCGAACGGTGGCGCGAACAGGCCGAGGCCCATCGCGAGGATCACCACCATCGAGTAATGCACCTCGTGGATGCCGAACTGCTTGGCGATCGGGAACAGCAGCGGGCCGAATAGAACGATCGCGGGGATGCCTTCCAGCACGCTGCCCAGTACGATGAAGGCCATCACCGTGATCAGCAGGAAGCCGATCGCGCCGCCCGGCACCTTAGCCATCAGCGCCGCAAGATCGTGCGAGAAGCCCGATTGCGCCAGCGCCCACGCCATCGCGCTGGCCGCTCCCACGATGAACAGTATGGTGCCCGAGAGCGACGCCGTCTGGACGAGGATGGGGTAGGCGTGGCGCCAGGTCAGCCCTCCGCGATAGATCAGCAGCCCGGCGATCAGGCTGTAGGCGATGCCGATCGTGGAGACTTCGGTGGCGGTCGCGATGCCCTCGACCACCGCGCTGCGGATCAGGAAGGGCAGGACGAGCGCCGGCAGTGCGATCCAGAGCGCCTTGACCACGGTCGATATCTTGGCGCGCTCGACACGCACTTCGCCCTCGCCGGCGGCTCCCGCGCGATAGCGGGCGACGATGCCGAGCACCAGCGCCAGCACCAGCCCCGGCAGGATGCCGGCTGTGAACAGCGCCGCGATCGAGACGCCCGTGACGGAGGCGATGGCGATCAGCACGATGGAAGGAGGAATGGTCTCGCTCATCGCGCCCGAGGCCGCGAGCAGGGAGACGAGTTCGCCGTCCTTCATGCCGCGCTTGCGCATCTCCGGGAACAGCACCGGCGCGACGGCCGCCATGTCGGCGGTCTTGGAGCCGGATATGCCGGAGACCAGCAGCATGGCGCCGATCATCACATAGCTCAGCCCGCCTCTGACATGGCCCAGGATCGAGGCCAGGAACGCGACCATTACCCGCGCCATGCCGGTCGCTTCGACCAACTGGCCGAGCAGCACGAAGAGCGGCACCGCCAGCAGGATCAGCGAGCTCATGCCCTCGTCGATGCGGCCGACCACGACGAGAAGCGGCGTTCGCGTCGTCACCAGCAGGAAGGCGACCGTGGCGAGGCAGAACGAGAAGGCGATCGGTACGCCCGCCATCACGGCGACGCCCAGCAGGCCGATGAAGAAAATCAGCAGGTTCCAGTTGCCGAAGCTCTTCAGCCCCGGCCCCACGAGATAGAGCCCGGCCGCGATAGCGGCGAAGAGTAGCGCGACGGTGAGCACGTCGCGCCAGGAGTGGCGCAGCAGGCCGACGAGCACACTGACGAGAGCGATGGCGCAGCCGACGGGGATCGCCGCCGCGCGGATGGTGCCGGACCAGCCCAGCGCGGGCGTCTCGACGAAGGACTGGTCCTCCAGATACTCCCAGGCCGGGTGCAGAATGAGCGCGAGGAAGATCGCGACACCGCCGGCCGCCAGCGTGGAAGCCCAGGCCTCCGCCCGCGGCGGCAGATAGGAGACGAAGAAGGTCAGGCGCATATGCGAGCTGCGCTGCACCGCAATGGCGCTGCCGAGCATGGCGAGCCACAGGAACAGGATCGAGGCCAGTTCGTCCGACCAGATGATCGGACGATGGAAGGTGCGCGCGACGATGCCTGCGAAGAGGATGACCACCTCGGCGACGACCACGGCCGCCGCCGGGATCTCGACGAGACGGCGCAGCACCGTCTCGACCCGGTCGGCCAGGCCAGGCCCGGCCTGGGCCCGCCCGGCGGGGACGGCGTGGGACACCACCGCGGCGCTCATGACAGCGCCCCGACGACGCCCTCCAGAACCGCCCAGTTCTCCTCGCCGAACTTGCCGCGCCATTCCTTGTAGAAGCCCGAGTCGCTGAGGGCCTTGCGGAAGGCCTCCTTGTCGGCGGTCTCGAATTTCAGGCCCCGCGTCGCGAGCTTGTCCTTCAGGCTGACGCTGAGCTTCACCGTGTCGGCGCGCTGCTCGTCCGCAGCGCGGTCGAACTCCGTGCGCACCAGCGCCTTCAGATCGTCGGGCAGCGCCGCGAAGGAGCGGCGGTTGCCGAGGATGAAGAAGGGATCCCAGATGTGGTTGGTCTCGGAGACATAGCTCTGCACCTCGTAGAGCTTCCCGGCGTCGATCGTGACGAGGCCGTTCTCCTGCCCGTCGACCAGCTTGGTCTGCAGGGCGGTGTAGAGCTCGTTGAAGTTGATCGAGGTCGGGTTCGCGCCGAGCGACTTGAACAGCGAGGTGAAGATCGGCGAGACAGGGACGCGGATGCGGTAATCCTTGAGGTCCGCTGGCGTCTTGATCGGCTTGGACTGCGAGGTAACCTGCCGGAAGGTGTTGTCGGCTGGCTTGGCGACCACCAGCACGCCGGTCTTCTCGACCTGCGCGGCGATCAGTTTGCCGAGGGCGCCGTCCATCGCCTTCCAGACCTGCGTATAGTCCGAAAAGGCGAAGCCGACATTGGCGATGCCCGCCACGGGCGAGACGGTGGACAGCACCGAGCCGGCAATGTTGAGGAAATCGACGCCGCCGCTGCGGATCTGCGTTAGCAGGTCGGTGTCGGAGCCGAGCTGCCCGGCGGGGAAGAAGCGGATATCGAGACGCCCGCCGCTGGCCTCCTTGATGCGCTTGGCGGCCAGCCCGAGGCGCAAATTGATCGGCTGGTCGATGGATTGCCCCGTCGCCAGCTTGTACTCGAATTCGGCGGCACGCACCGGGCCGGACCGGACCGCGACGAGGGGGATGGCCGCCGCCCCCGCGAGCAGCGTGCGCCGGGACAGGCCCTTCCGGGCGCCGGCCGCATTCTCCATATCGGACATGGTTTTCCTCCTGCGTGGTCTTGGCCGCTTGGCTGCGGCTTTGTGATGATGACCGACGGCCCGGCTTCCACGCGACCTCGCGCACGGAAGAACGCCGTCAATGGCTTGGGATCGCAGATGGTGGTGCCGGCGCGGGCAGGTCCTCTTCCCTGGGCAGGCCGGCGAACCGGCCATCAGCGTTCCGATCGCCCCATTCTGACGGGGGCCTTTTTCCCTTGCCGGGCGTGCTTTGGCGCCCACTCCGACGCTTTCAGCGTAGAGCGCTGGCCGTCTCCGACAAGTGAGTTATATTCGGCCTCTGTTTAGCCTGGCTTAAAGATCGACGATGCAGATCCCATTCCGCGCCATCATCGTATTCCATGCCGTCGCCCGAGCTGGCAGCATCACCCGCGCCGCCGAGGAACTGCGCGTGACCCCTTCGGCCGTGTCGCAGCAGATCCAGGCGCTGGAGCTGCATCTGGGCACCTCGCTGACGCTGAAGGTGGGGCGCACCATCGTGCTTACCGAGGCGGGCGAGCGCTATTTCCAGATGGTCGGCCGCGAAATCGAGCATATCGCCGATGTGACGCAGCATGTGCGCGGCGTGCGCTCGGCCATGACCCTGACCGTGCGCGCAGCCCCCAGCGTCGCCAGCAAGTGGCTGCTGCCGCGCCTGCATTCCTTCGTCGACGCCCATCCGGATATCGAATTGCGGCTGGACGGCACCAACGAGACCACCGATTTCGGCACCGAGAACGTCGATATCCAGATCCGCCACGGCGATGGCGCCTGGCCGGGCCTGTTCGTCGAAAGCCTGGGCCGGGAAGCCTTCGTGCCGCTCAGCGCACCGGCCCTGCACGGCGCCGGCAGCCTCGCGGCCGCGACCCTGCCGGAGCATCGGCTGATCCATTCGGTGAAGTCGCAAGTGCAGTGGCCGCGCTGGTTCGCCGATGCGGGCGTGGAGCCCGTCAGACGCTGGCGCCGCGTGCTGTTCGACCGCAGCCACAACGCCATCGACGCGGCCGTCGCCGGCATGGGCATCGCGCTGGAAAGCGAACTCCTGGCGTGGCGGGAGCTGAGCGACGGCAGGCTCGTGCGCCCCGTCGCGGACGCGCCAGGGATCATGCTGACGACGCAATGGATCGTCTGTCCGCACGGGCATCTGCGGCACCGCAAGACGCGCGCATTCCTGGATTGGCTGCGCATCGAGCGCGAGCGGTTCTCGCCCTCGGGCGATGCGGCAACCGTTTAGCCTGCCTAAATCGTCGGTTCGATAATCTGAATTGCCCGGCCCGGACGGCCTGCCTAACCTCCTCGCAGACCGGCCGGGGCAACATGATGCCGCGACAAGGGCCGTCACACACGAGGATACGCTCCATGAATCTCCATCGCATGCTGCTCGAGCGCCAGGCCGCCGGCAAACCCGTCACCATCGGCATCATCGGCGCCGGCAAATTCGGCCTGATGTTCCTTTCGCAGGTGCGCTCCACCGACGGCATGCACCTGGTCGGCGTCGCCGATCTCAACACCGATCGGGCCCGCGCCCAGCTCAAGCTCGGCTGCTGGCCGGCGGAGCAATATGCCGCCGGCTCGGTCGACGAGGCCCTGAAGCATGGCAGCACCATCGTCACCGACGACGCGCAGGCGCTGATCACCCATCCCGGCATCGAGGTCATCATCGAGGCGACCGGCGACCCGGGCGCGGGCATCCGCTTCGCCTCGATGGCGATCGAGCACGGCAAGCACATCGTCATGGTCAATGTGGAAGCCGATGCCGTCGCCGGCCCGCTGCTGGCCCGCAAGGCGAAGGCCGCCGGCGTCGTCTACTCGCTGGCCTGGGGCGACCAGCCGGCGCTGATCGCGGACCATGTCGACTGGGCCCGCGCGGCCGGCTTCAAGGTCGTCGCGGCCGGCAAGGGCACGCGCTACCACCCGACCTATCACCAGTCCACGCCGGACACCGTCTGGGACATCCTGGACCGGTACATGAAGATCAAGGATCGCAAGTCGATCAATCCGAAGATGTTCAACTCCTTCGTCGACGGCACGAAGTCCGGCATCGAGATGACGGCCGTCTGCAACGCGACCGGCCTGCATTCCCAGAAGGAAGGTCTCTCCTTCCCGCCCGCCACCCGCTTCGAGCATGCCGAGATCTGCAAGCCGAAGGCCGATGGCGGCGTGCTGGAGCGCAAGGGCGTCACCGAAGTCACCTCCTCGGTCTATCGTGACGGAACCGACGTGCCGAACTCGCTGGTGATGGGCACCTATGTCGTGTTCGAGAGCGACAGCGCCTATAGCGAGGAGTGCTTCCGCGAATACAGCATGCTGCCGGACAGCACCGGCCGCTACGCCTCGCTGTACCGGCCGATCCACATGATCGGGCTGGAGCTCGGCATCTCGGTCGCCTCGGCGGCGCTGCGCAAGGAGCCGACCGGCGCGCCGATCTGCTTCAATGCCGACGTCGTCGCCACCGCCAAGCGCAAGCTCACCCCCGGCGAGATGCTCGACGGCGAAGGCGGCTTCTGCGTCTGGGGCAAGCAGACCCCGGCCGAGACCTCGCTGCAGGAAGGCTATCTCCCGCTCGGCCTGGCGCATAACGTCAAGCTGAAGAACGAGATCGCCGAAGGCCAGCGCATCCGCTGGGACGATGTCGTCTACGACGCCGACAGTCAGGCCGTCCGCGTCAGGCGCGAGATGGAAGCCACCTTCGCGCAGACCACGCGCAAGGCGGCCTGAGCGCCGGAGAACCCGGCCGGGTCATCGCGCGTCGCTCCCGGCAGCGGCGGCGATGGTCCATATCGATGGGTACGAGATCACTCGGGACAGTGCTCGTCGCGATCCGGCGTTACCCGTCTCCTTCAACCATTCTGGCAGGCTGAGCGGGGAACGCATGGCTGGGCAGGAGAAGGTCGCGATCATCACCGGTGCCGGATCGGGCGTGGGGCGGGCGGTGGCCGCCGCTTTCCTGAAGGACGGCTATCGGGTCGTGCTGGCCGGGCGTCGGGCGGATGCGCTGGAGGAGACGATCGCGCTTGCGGGGGCGAGCAAGGACAAGGCGCTCGCGGTGCCGACCAACGTGACCGACAAGGCCTCGGTCGATACCCTGTTCGCGAAGACGGTCGAGGCCTTCGGGCGGGTCGACGTGCTGTTCAACAATGCCGGCGTCAACGCTCCGGGCGGGGTGCTGCTGGAGGACCTCTCGCTGGAGGACTGGCAGAAGGTCGTCGACACCAATCTCACCGGCCCGTTCCTCTGCACGCAGGAGGCGTTCCGGACGATGAAGGCGCAGAGCCCGCAGGGCGGGCGCATCATCAACAACGGCTCGATCTCGGCGCAGGCACCGCGGCCGAACTCGGCCGCCTACACCGCGACCAAGCACGCCATTACCGGCCTGACCAAGACCGCCTCGCTCGACGGGCGCAAATACGACATCGCCGTCGGGCAGGTCGATATCGGCAATGCCCTGACCGAGATGGCCCGCAAGATGACGACCGGCGTGCCGCAGGCGGACGGTTCGGACAAGGTCGAGGCAGTGATGGATGTCGACCATGTCGCGACGACCGTGCTGCACATGGCCTCGCTGCCGCCAGAAGCGAATGTTCTGTTCGTCACGGTGATGGCCACGAAGGCGCCTTTCGTCGGGCGAGGGTGAGGGTGCGGCCCGCTGCATCATGCCGAATCGACCTCACGCGCCATCAACATGGAGGTCGCCAAATTCGGCGTCAGCACTAAGTGCTCACTAGGTCGAATTGAACGAAAAACAGACCATCTATTGGCTGTTAAGATACCTGGGTGTCCGTCCAGCAACGCCGTCAAGGTGTATGGCAGTTACGCAATCGCAGCTCTGTCCCTGTGATGAGCTAGAGGATAACGCTCGGGTCGTCGCTTCTGACTTCAAGCTACCTGCGAAGCTGCCGCTTGGCCGAGCGCGTAGCTCGCCGTCATGCCAGTCGGCAGATGTCGCAAACGACGTTGTCCGTAAACCAGCGCGGGAGGCGCAATGCCGCTACTGCTAGCTGGAGTCCGCTTTGCGGCAGGCGCTGAATTTCCGCAAGTGGCGCAGCTTGCGATTGCCGAAAACCCTGATGCAGTGTCCGCTCTATGCGTCCGTCAAGCTTCAACGACGATATAATTTTCTTCGACCCTGACCGGCACAGGCTCAGCCTGATACGGCCCATCGAACAGGTCTCTGCCAGGCCGGACTTCGACATCGTAACGCTTGGCGCGGACCCTGTCGGGTTCGGCTCGCGATTTGCCGGTGCGGATATCGAACTCCCAGCCATGCCAGGGGCAGCGCAGAATCTCGCCGCGGCGGCTGTAGCTGTATTGCCCCGGCTCGGCGTCGGCTTCGACCAGTCCTGTGGTGCGGCCGAGGCAGAGGTCGCCGCCCTGATGCGGGCAGCGGTTGAACAGGCCGAAATACTCGCCTTCGAGGTTGAAGATCACGATCTTGCGGCCGGCGACCTCGGCGACAAGCCGTTCGCCGGGCGGCAGGTCGGCGGCAGGGCCGATGACGTGCTTCGCCATCTCAGCTCCCCCCGTAGAGCGCCTTGGCATTGTCGAGGAAGAGCGCCTGGCGGGCCGCATCGTCGAGCTTCACCGGCACGGCCCAGAGCGGATCGTCGAAATCCCAATGCGGGTAGTCGGTGGCGAAGAGCAGGCGGTCGATGCCGATCCATTCGACGATGTCGTGGAAATGCTTGCGCTTCTCCGGCTCTTCCATCGGCTGCGTCGTCATCCAGACATGCTGGCGGATGTAGTCGCTCGGCGCGCGCTTCAGATGCGGGGTCTCGTCGCGCAGGCGCGACCAGTGCTTGTCGAGCCGCCAGCAGAGCGAGGGAAGCCAGGCGAGCCCGGCCTCGATCAGCACCATCCGCGTGCCGGGATAGCGCTCGAACACGCCCTCGATCACCATGGAGGTCAGCAGCGACTGGCAGCACTGCGCATGGCCGACCATCTCCTCGATGTAATAGGACGGCCAGCCTCCGGCCGTGACCGGGTAGCCGCCATAGCCGAAGGCGTGCACGCCGATCGGCAGCTTCGCGCGTTGCGCCGCCTCGTAGATCGGCCAGTAGCGACGTTGCCCGAGCGGCTCTGCCGTGCGGCTGAGCAACAGCACCTGCACGAAAGCCTCGTGCCCGGCCCAGTGGTCGATCTCGGCCGCCGCGGCGGGCCCGTCCTCGTAGGGCACGACGATCGAGGCCTTCAGCCGCGAATCCTTGCTCGTCCATTCCGCCACCTGCCACTCGTTCAGCGCGCGCGACAGCGCCGCCGAATAATCGAGGTTCTGTGCCGCGCCGGCGGCGGGGGCGATGACCGTCATGATCCCGAGCTCGACGCGATTGGCATCGAGATGCTGCGCCTGCATGAAGCCGAGGTCCGAACCCGGCCTTCCGTCCGGCGGCCAGGAATCGAGGCGCGCGGCATCCGGCTGGCCCTTGGGATAGGCCGGGCCGCTCTGGTAGCCGTGGCGCGGCAGCATGCCATAGATCATGGCGTGCTCCTGCCAGCGCTTCGGCAGATAGGGCAGGATGTCCGAAGGCTTGGCCAGGCAGGGATGGATGTCGCAATCGGCGATCACCGGCCTGACGATGGCCGATTCCGGCTTGGGGCGGGTGGGCAGCTCCAGATTCATGCGAAATCCTCCTTGAGACGGGGATAGGTCGCGAGCGGATTGTCGATCAGGATCCTAGTCTTGAGGCTATCGGGCAAAAGCGGCGGCAGCGCTTCCTGCCCATCGAACTGCCAATGGGGGTAGTCCGTCGAGAACAGGAGAAGCTCGTCCGATCCCGCCTGGTCGAGGATGCGCAGCAGCGCGTCGCCCTCCACGGGAGCATCGACGGGCTGCAGCGTGAAACGCACCTGCTCGCGGATGATCTCCGGCGGGGGGCGGTCGACCCAGGGAATCTCCATGCGCAGGCCGCGCCAGTATTTGTGCAGCCGCCAGAGATAGGACGGCAGCCAGGTGAAGCCCGACTCGATCAGCACGACCTTGAGCGCCGGGAATTTCGAGAACACGCCCTCGCAGACGAGGCTCGTGAGCTGCGTCTGGAAGCCCTGCGCTTGGTTGACGTAATCCTCCGTGAAATAGGAGGGCCAGCCCACCGGCGTCACCGGATGGCGATAGGTCGAGCCGGCATGGATGCCGACCGGCAGGCCGTGACGCGCGGCCGCCTCGTAGATCGGCCACAGGCTGCGCCGGCCGAGGGGCTGGTCGGCGAGGCAGGGCAGCAGCACCTGGACGAAGCGCCGGTCGGCGGCGCGCCGCTCGATCTCGGCCGCTGCCAGTTGCGGACTCTGGATCGGCACGACGATCGAGGCGCGCAGCCGCGCGTCCCTGTCCAGCCATTCAGCGGCGAGCCAGTCGTTGAGCGCTCGTGCGAACGCAGCCGCCATGTCCTCGCTGAACAGCGTCGTGACCGCATAGAGGCAGTTCAGGATGCCGGCTCGGCTGCCGAAGCCGTCGAGCGCCTGGGCGCAGAGCTGCTCGGGATTGGAGCCCGCCTTGGCACCGGGGATCCGCCAGTCCGGCCGCGAGGTCAGAGGCGCACGCAGCGGATAGCTCGTCGGTTCGAGATCATGCACCCCGCGCTGCGCCACCGCGTCGGCCCATTGCGGGTCGAGATAGGGTATCAGCGCCGCGATGCCCGGCACCGCGGGATGAAGGTCGCAGTCGACGCCGCAGAGAGAAAGGCCACTCATCCCTGCTCCTCCTCGCCGAGCAGCAGATCGATCGCCGCCGTCCAGGAGAAGGTCTCGCCGCCGATGCCGGCGCGGTCGATCGGGTTGAAATATTCGCTGAAACCGGCGTCCCCTATAAGCCGGCGCGTGTCGGATGCGACGGCCTCGGCGGTCGCGTCACGATCCGCCTCGCGCAGGCCGCGCGCGATCATCCAGTTCACCACCGCCCAGACCGGCCCGCGCCAGTAGCGCTGCGGCTCGAAGATTGCGGCATCCGGGTCGGTCGAGGGAACGAGCGCGATGTCGCGTCGCTGCCAAGCGTCGAGCCGTTCCGCGAGGGCGGCGGCATGATCGTGCAATCCCGCGAAGAGCGGCAGGAACCCCGCCGAGGTCCTGACGGGGATGAGGCTGCCGCCGATCAGATCGCGCGAGAGGTAGTGGCCGAGGGGCTCGTCCCACAACCCCGCGATCACGGTCTCCTTGCGCGTGATCCGTGAAGCGATCGTGTCACCCTCCTCCGGTGTGCCGAAGCGTTCTGCCAGAACCAGCAGGTCCCGTTCCGCCCGCAGCAGGATCGCATTGGTGCCGACATCGGCGACCCTGAAAGGGGAGAGCTGGAGCATGCGCGTCGCGTCCCAGCCCGCCTTTCGGAACAGGTCGACCAGATGGATGAAGCGCTGGTACTCGATGCCGCGCGGACGAAAGGCCGGATCGATATGCCCGGTGTCGCGCCGCTTGATCTCCGTCTCGGTCTCGGTCGGCACGCGCTCCAGCGCGGCGTCCCAGGCCGGACTGTTGTCCATGCCGGTTTCCCAGGGATGCAGGGTCGCCACCAGCCCGGATCCCTCCGGATCACGGGCGCGCTGCCACCAGAGGTGGTTCGAGACGAGTTTCGGATAGATGGCGCGGGCTCTCTCCGCTCCCGCCTCGCCATGCCGCTCCAACACGAAGCGCACCGCAGTCGCCAGGACCGGCGGCTGGGGAATGCCGGAGGTCGGCGGTTCGTGCGTGACACCCCAGACGGAGGGGCCGGGAAAATAGTCGTCGGACGGCGCGTGGAAGACGATCTGCGGGATGAGGCCGTCTTCCCATTGCCCTTCCAGCAGTCTTTCGATCTCACGCCAGGCCCGGTCGAGGTCGAAGGTCGCCCAGCCCATCGCGACGAAGGCGGAGTCCCAGTTCCACTGGAAGGGATAGAGACGGTCGGTGGGAACCGTATAGCCGCCTCGGTCATTGGCGGCGAGGATGGCGCGGGCGGCCTCGATGCGGCTCATGAGCGGGTCTCCAATGCGTGCCCGGCTTCGCTCATCCAGCTCAGCCTCGTGCGGTCGGGCTTGAGCGCGATCTCGCTGCCGGGCACGAGGGGCGGCAGCGGCCCGGCCGCCGAGATCACCACCCGCATCGGCTGGCCACCGGCCGCAGTCCCCGTCAGGAGGACCTGCGGGCCGAGCAGTTCCGCGACCTTGAGGATGAACGGGAAGGCACTCTGATCTGTCGCTGCCAGCGCGACGTCCTCCGCCCGCACCCCGAGCACGACCCTGTCGACGGTGCCAGGCGGCACCGGTAAGGCGAGCCCGCCGAGATCGACCTGACCATTTCGCACGGGGAGTTCGAGGAAGTTCATCGGCGGGCTGCCGACGAAGCCGCCGACGAAGCGGGTTGCGGGCCGGTCATAGATGTCGGAGGGCGTGCCGATCTGTTCGATGCGCCCGCCATGCATCACCGCGATGCGGTCGGCCAGGCCCATCGCCTCGGTCTGGTCGTGCGTCACATAGATCGTCGTGGTCCCCGCGCCGCTCAGCACCGCCTTGAGCTCGGCGCGCATCTCCAGCCGCAGCAGCGCGTCGAGATTGGAGAGCGGCTCGTCCATCAGCAGCACCGCCGGCTCGACCGCGAGCGCCCGTGCCACCGCGACGCGCTGGCGCTGGCCGCCGGAAAGCTGCGCCGGGTGGCGCTTCAGCAAGGCCTCGATATGCAGGAGCGCCACGGTCTTCTCGACCTGGGCGGCGATGCGCGCCTTGTCGGCCTTGGCCATGCGGAGACCGAAGGCGACGTTCTCGTAGACCGTCAGATGCGGAAACACCGCGTAGTTCTGGAACACCATGGCGAGACCGCGCTTGCGCGGCGGCAAGGCCGAGACGTCCCGTCCGCCGATCAGCACGCGCCCGCTGGTCTGGCTTTCCAGCCCGGCGATGATCCGCAGCAAGGTCGTCTTGCCGCAGCCGGATGGGCCGAGCAGCGCCAGAAACTCGCCGTCTGCGACGGTCAGGTCGAGTTCCGCGAGGGCCGTGACCTCGCCGAATCGCTTCGCGACGCGTTCGATGGTGATGGTCGCCATGCCGCCTACCGGTTGCCGATGCCCCACATCGCAAAGAGGCGACGCCGGACGAGGAAGATGAACAGGACGGAGGGCACTATCAGCACGAGCCCCCCGGCGAATTGCAGATGCAGCGGCGATTCGGACAGCACCGAGAGCAGATAGGCGGTCAGCGTGCGCTGCCTCACGGTCAGCACCGAGGCCGCGAAGACCTCGTTCCAGGACAGCACGAAGGCAAAGATCGACGCGGCCGCGATTCCCGGCAGGGCCAGCGGCAGCACCACGCGCAGGAAGCCGGTGAAGCGCGAGCAGCCGAAGACCCAGGCAGCCTCCTCCAGCTCCCGGGGGATGCCCATGAACAGGCTGGCGCAGACCAGAGTGGCGAAGGGCGTCGCCAGCACGGCATGCACCAGCGCCACCCCGAAGGGCGTGTCGTAGACACCGAGCCGGATGAAGGAGACGGTGAGCGGCAGCGCCAGGATCGCGACGGGGAAGGCTCGCGTCATCAGGATCAGCACGCGATAGGCGCCCGCGCCCCGAAACCGGAAGCGTGCCAGCGCGTAGCCGGCCGGCACGCCGAGCGCGAGCGCCATCACCGTGGTCATGGCGGCGGCCTGGATGCTGACCCAGGTCGCGCGCCAGACGCCCTCGATGGCGAGGAAGGTCTTCAGCGCCTCGAAGCTCGCGTCGAATGGCGCGAAGGGCTTTGGCCATTGCGAGACGATCTCGCGGCCACCCAGCGCACCCAGCGCGAGCAGATAGATCGGCAGGAGCGTCCAGACGCAGAGCACGGCGACGCCGGCCCAGAGCATGGCGCGGTTTGGGCTGCTGGCGCCGGTCATGCCCGCTGCTCCGCCGGCGTGCGCAGGGCGACGAGATACAACAGTGTCGCCGCGATCGAGATCGCCATCACCAGGACGGCATAGGCCGCCGCAACCCCGTAATCCTGGCTGAAATACTGGGCGTTGAAGGCCTCGCTGACGAGGACGGGAAAATTGCGGCCACCGAGGGCGAGCGCCATCGCGAACATCTCGAAGGCGAGCACGGTGCGCAGGATCAGCGCCGTCTGGATGGAGGGCTTGAGCAGCGGCAAGGTGATGCGGACGAAGCGCTGCCAGGGCGTCGCGCCGAAGACCTCGGCCGCCTCCTCGTATTCCTTCGGTAGGAGCTGAACCCCTGCGAGCAGGATGACGAAGACGATGGCCGTCGCCCGCCAGATTTCGGCGACGACGATGGCGGCGAGCAGGGCGACAGGCGTCTCATAGGTCAGCCAGGCCTGCGGCTGGGAGATCAGCCCCAGCCGAAACAGCACCGAATTGAACCAGCCCTGATCGTTCAGAATGGCGAGCCAGACCAGGCCCGCCGCTAGATCGGAGATCCCGAGCGGAATCGACCAGACCCAGACGAGGAGATCGCGTCCGCGCTGGATCTTGCGCAGCATCATCGTCATGCCGAGCGCGAGCGCCAATTGCAGCGGTACCGCGAGCAGCACGACCTTGAAGGTGTTCCCCAGCGCGTCCTGAAAGTTGAGGTCGCCGGCCATGCGCGAAAAATTGCCCAGGCTCCAGGCACCGCTCTGCTGAAACGCCAGGACGGCGGTCTGCACCAGCGGGATCAGGAACAGTCCCGTCAGGAAGAGCGCCGAGGGCGCGATCAGCAGATAGGGCAGGGCTTTCGACTCGCGCATGATCGCCGGCCTGGGCTCACTGGATCGGACACGGGCCGTCGCTCGGCTTGTCGGGCAGCCAGCAGGCGGCCTTCGTCTCGGTGATGATCCGCTTCAGCGCCTCGCCCTGCCGGTCGAGCGCGGCCTTGGGGTCCTCGCCGCGCAGGACGATGCGCTGGAAGGTGTCGAGATAGACCTTGTCGAACTCGCCGCCGCGCTGGTCGAGCCCGACCGGCAGCAGGCTGACAAGGGCGTTCGGCGCGCTGGTCATCTTCTGCACCGCATCGATCTCAAGCTTCAGGCCGGGATCGATATCGGCTGGCAGATCGACCTTGGCGACGGGGAAGAAGGCGACGGCTTTCGCGGTCTTCACCTGGATGTCGGGACGGGTCAGGTATTCGATCAGCTGCTTCGCCTGTTCGGCTTGCGGCGCACCCTTGGCGATGGCGAGGCCAGCAACCACCGGCATATAGCCCAGTCCCTTTGGCCCGGACGGCGCCGGGAAGGCGACGAAGTCGTCCGGCTTGCGCGAGAGCGCATCGATCAGGCGCGCGACGTGGTCGAAGGCGACCCAGACATCGCCGGAGAGAAGCGGCTCCTGCATGAAGCCGTAATTGGTGGAGTTCGGATTGACCGTCTTCCAGAGCTCGCGGAACTTCGTCCACATCGCCACGGCTTCCGGCGACTTGAAGGGCGTCACCACCCCGCCGGTATAGGACGGGTAGAGATAGCCCTCGAAGAAGCGGTGCATGAGCCCGCTCGGCCCGGCCGGGAAACCGAGCATGCGCTTGCCGGTCTTCGCCTGGATGTTCGCGCCCCATTTCGCGAGCTGGTCATAGGTCAGCGCGTTGATGTCCGCTCCCTCGGGCAGGAAGGGCAGCGCCTGCTTGTTGGCGACCATGATGTAGGTCGCCTGCATCCAGGGGATGAACATCTGCTTGCCGGTGCCGAGCTTGCCGGCTTCGACCATGGCGGGGTTGAGCCCGCGATCCTTCAGCTTGTCGAGCACGTCGTCGAGCGGCACGAGCGAATCCGCCGCGAGCGGCTGCAGCTCGCCGTGCAATGCGCCGATCAGGCTGGAGACGGGCTTGCCGGCCTGCTGCTCGGCCCGGATATGCACGCCGAGCTGCGGCGGCTGCTCGGTGACGAACTCGGCCCCGCCGGGAAAATCCTTCAGGATCTCGGAGCGCATCTTCTGGGCCGCTTCGATAGGCCTCAGCTGCGTTGACAGGAAGACGACCTCAGCGGCCGCGGGTTGTGCCAGCCAAGCGCAAGCGAGAGCTGTGATAACAGCCCCGGCGGTTGTGCGCCTAAGCCGGGTGTTGGGGCCTTTCGCCATCGGATGTCTCCTCCCTGGAGATGCTGCGGCTCTTAATGTGGCCGTAATCGGTGGGAGCCGGGCCATCGGACCGGCGGGGCACGAGGGTGGCGCTGCGCAGCTCGGCCATCGCCGCGCCGTCGCGGCCGGCAAGCTGGGCCAACAGCATGTCGAGCATCCGCGATGCGGCGCCTTCGATATCGGGGTCAAAGCTGGTTAGCGGCGTCGCCACGTAATTCGCGATCGGTGAGTTGTCATAGCCGATGATCGAGACGTCATGAACCGCGCGCAGACCGAGGTCTCCGAGCGCATGCAGGGCGCCGACCGCCAGGCGGTCGGTGGCGCAGAGCAAGGCAGTCGGCCTCTCGGGACCGGCGAGGATCTCGTGAGCCAGCCGGAAGCCGTTCTCCTCGCTCGGCTCGGCGAAGCGGGAGGGGCCGGCCCGAAGCCCGGCCTGTGTTGCAGCCTCGCGCCAGCCGGCCTCGCGGAAGAAGCCGAAGCCGTAATCGAGGGGGGCGCCGATGAAGCCGATGCGGCGATGGCCGAAATCGATCAGGCGGCGCGTTGCGTCCCCGAAGGCCGCAGCGCCGTCGATGTCGACGCTGGCATGCCCGCCTGCACCTGTCCGGCCATGCGTGACGAAGGGCAGGCCGGATTCTCTCAGATAGGCCACGCGCTCATCGTCGAGCCGCGTGCGCGCCACGATCATCGCATCGACGCGCCGGTTCTCGACAAATTGGCGATAGAGCGCCAGCTCCTCCAACCCGCCACGCGCGCTGGAGACGATGAGGTCCAGACCGGCCTGCGCCAGCCGCGGGCCGATCGCCGCGATCAGCCGCAGGAAGAAGGGCTCGCCCAATTGCCCGGGGCCTGTCGGCAGAACGATGCCGACCGCATCGCTGCGACCGCCGCGCAGGCGGCGCGCCATCGCATTCGGACGATAGCCGATCCGCTCGGCCTCTTCGAGTACCCGCCTTCGCGTGGCTTCGGCGACGTCGTTAAAGCCTCCCAGCGCCCGCGAGACGGTCGTGACGGAAAGGCCCAATGAGCTGGCGAGCTTTGAGAGCGACACCTTGAAAATCTAATCCGAAACGTTTCGGATCGTCAATCAATGGCCAGATCGTTGGGCTTGGCTTTCAACAGCAGGGCTAGGAATCGAAGGTGGGCGAAAAATTCGCTTTACAGCGGTCACACGAGAGGGCGGCATGAGGTTTGCCGCGCGGCAAAGTTACGTCGGCTTTCAGGCAAAGGCCCGATGTCGGCAATCGGCGCATCTTTATAGCTCGCCATCCCGTTTGGAAGCCAACTGACAAACAGTCCCCTTCCGGCAAGTGAAAGGCGACCTAAAGTGAGAGGTCGAGCATCCTGCCTTCGAAGAGGCGGTCGCAAGAGCCTTGAATGTGTCGCCGCATAGCATCGCGAGCCAATTCGCCATTCCGATCGCGTATCGCGGCAAAGATCGCGTCATGCTCGTCAAGGACTCCAACCAGGCCGCCTGCGGGGCCTAGCAGCGATAGGCCATGAAGCTTCATCCCAACATTGATGTGGTCTCTTAGCGCCTGCATGGACGACAGAAAGAAGTAGTTGTTCGACGCCTCGGCGATAGCCATGTGGAAAGCGTAGTCGGCATCTTCGCGATGGCCGTGAGCGCGCGTCGTGTCACGCATAAGCTCCAGCGCGCTCTCGATGGCAGCAATTGCCGCGTCATTCCGCCGCTTGGCCGCGTAGAAAGCATTTGCAGGCTCTACTTCCAGACGAAACTCGTAGCATCGCTGCACATCGGCGATGGTGCCGACCGGTGCGAATGCCAGCGCGTTACCCTGTTCAGGCTCGACGCCGCGAACGTAGGTACCTGCGCCCTGGCGCGAGAAAATCAGCCCGTCATCGCGCAGCCGCCGCAAAGCGTCCCTGACAATGGGGCGCGACACACCGTAGAGCGCTGCGAGATCGTGCTCGCCTGGTAAACGGGAATTCGCCGCATATTCCCCTGATGCGATGCGGGCCCGCAATTGATGGTGCACGCGCTGCACAAGGGGCGACGGTGGGTGCATCGGGCTGCTGATACGATCATCCATGCAGCGAGATTACAACATTTTACAACTCAGTCAACGGGGCGCTTAAGAGCTCAGGAAACAGCCGCTATCGGCTGATCGAGAGGGTTAAATTACAACATATTGACATCTTGCTTCAGCTGGAGTTCGATAGCGTCAAGGCCCGTAGAGGCTAGCGATGAGGAAGCGTCCCACGTTGGACAGGCCGACATTCAAACGTCGGTCGTCAATCATCGCTGCTTTCGGTCGAAACGAGCAGGTGGATGATGGCAGACGTCAGGACGAACCGTTTCAAGCGCGATCTCGGAGGCCGGCAGCAGCTCGGCATCTTCTCGACCTTCGCAAGCCCCGCGTTGACCGAGATGTTCGCCCAGCTCGGCTTCGACTGGCTTCTCCTGGACACCGAGCACAGCCCCAACGAGCCATCCGAAATCGTCGCGCAGCTGCAGGTCATGGCTGCGCTGCCGGCCGAGCCGATCGTGCGGCCTGCCTGGAACGATATGGTCATGGTCAAGCGCTGGCTGGATTTCGGGGCGCAGACGCTGCTGTTCCCCTACGTGCAGGACGCCGAGGAGGCGGCTCGCGCCGTGAGCTATACCCGCTATCCGCCTCACGGCGTGCGTGGCGTCTCCGGCTCGTCGCGGGCGGCGGCCTATGGGCTGATCCCCGATTATTTTGCCAAGGTCCAGAAGGAGATCTGCGTCATCGTGCAGATCGAGACGGCCGAGGCACTGGCGCAGATCGAGGAGATCGCCAATGTCGAGGGCGTCGACGCGGTCTTCATCGGCCCGGCGGACCTTGCCGCCTCGATGGGGCATCTCGGCAATACGCAAGCCCCGGAAGTCCAGGCTGCAATCGACGACGGCTTCAAGCGCCTCAAGGCGATCGGCAAGCCCGCGGGCTATCTCACCAACAACGAAGGCGAGGCCATTCGTCGTGTCGCTCAAGGCATCGATTTCGTCGGCGTCGCCAATGACACGACAATCGTCGCGCGCGGCGCCCGCTCCCTCCTCGCAACGGTCAAGGGCGGCTGAGATGGCGATGCGCCGGCAGCCCCTGCGTCTGCTCGCCGACGACCTGACGGGCGCACTCGACAGTGCGGCCGCCTTCGCCTCGTCGGCCGAGCCGGTAGCTGTGGGCTGGCGCGGCCAGGTCCCGGAAACGGGCGCTGTCGCGCTCGACAGCCGCACGCGCGAGGCTTCGGCCGATGAGGCGAAGACGGCCGTCGCAGCCGTGGCACGCCAGCTCTGGGCGCCAGGCTCCGGCCTCGCCTTCAAGAAGATCGACAGCCTGCTGCGCGGCCAGGAGGCGGCAGAGATCGCGGCGATCCTTGCGTTCGTGCCTGCCCGGCACTGCATCATCGCCCCGGCCTTTCCGGCGCAGCGGCGGATCACCCGCGACGGCCGGCAGCACGTCCAAGAAGCCGGTGGCGATCGGCCCGTGCCGGTCGATCTCGCCGCCGATCTGGAGCGTGCCGGCCTTCGGGTCGCGAAATGCCGCTCGGTAGAGCAGGTGCCGGATGGCGTCAGCCTCTGGGACGCGGAAAGCGATGCGGAGCTCGATGCAATCGTCGCTGCGGCGGCGCCTCTCGGGGATGTTCTATGGGTCGGCAGCGCCGGGCTCGCCGCCGCCCTGGCGCGTGCGGCCGAGGTTGAAGGCGCGGCGGATGCCGAAGTCTTGCCCCGGCCGATTCTCGGGCTGATCGGCTCGGAGCATAACGTCATCCGGACGCAGCTCGCTCGCCTCGGCCCACTCCATCTCCTGCTCGATGCGTCGGGCTTCGGCGCTGATCTCGGCCGACGTCTTGCCGCGGACGGCGCCGTCTTCGTCAGCGTCGATCTGCCCGCCGGCACGTCGCGTCGCGCGGCAGCGGCCATGATCGAAAGCCGTTTTGCCGATCTCCTCGCCACGCTCGGCCGGCCAGGCACGCTCGTCGCGGCCGGCGGCGAGACGCTTCGTGGCCTCTGCGAGGCGCTCGGTGCCGACCGCCTCGACGTCGTCGGCGACATCATGCCCGGCGTGCCCCGCTCGATCCTGCGCGGCGGGCGCTGGGACGGTGTCACCATCGTCTCCAAATCCGGGGCCTTCGGCGGTCCCGACCTCCTGAAACAGCTCGTCGCGGACACGTCCGCGGCCCTTGCCGGAGCGGCAGCATGAAACCCCATCTCGCCATCACCATGGGTGATCCCGCCGGCGTCGGCCCGGAGATCATCGTCAAGGCCTGCCTGGCGCTGAAGGACAGGCTGGCAAGCGGAGAACTGCGCCTGCTGGTCATCGGCAGCAATCCCGCGCTGCTCGAAGCGCGCCGCATGCTCGGCGCCGAGATCGCGATTCCCGAGGTCTCGGAGAATGACGTCTGGCCGAATCTCGCCTGCCTGCAGGCAGGCCCCGAGGGCGAGCCGACCCGCCCGGGCGTGCTGTCGTCCGACGGCGGCCGCTTCGCCTATCTTGCCGTCGAGAAGGGCGTTCGCCTCGCGCAGGCCGGCCGTATCCAGGGCATCGTCACCGCGCCACTGAACAAGGAAGCGCTGAACAAGGCCGGCTACAAATTCGCCGGGCACACCGACATGCTGGCGACGCTGACCGAGTCCAAGGGCTCCGTGATGATGCTTGCCCATGGCAACATGCGCGTCAGCCACGTCACTACGCATGTCGCGCTCAAGGATGTGCCGAGCAAGCTGACGCCAGAACGCCTACGTTATGTAATCGAGCGGACTGACGACGCGCTCCAGGCGCTCAATCTCGGCCGCCGCAAGATCGCAATCGCCGCGCTTAACCCCCATGCCGGCGAGGGCGGCCTCTTTGGCCGGGAAGACGACGAAGTCTCCGCACCGACCATCGCCAAGGCCGTGGCGGACGGGTTCGACGTGGTCGGTCCCGTGCCGGGCGACACTGTCTTCGTAAAGCTCCGAGCTGGCCAGTACGACGCCGTGGTCGCGATGTACCACGATCAGGGGCACATCCCGGTGAAGCTGCTCGGCTTCAACGTAAACCCCGAGACAGGCAAGTGGGACGCGCTCTCGGGCGTCAACATCACGCTCGGCCTCCCGATCGTACGCGTCTCGGTCGACCACGGCACAGCCTTCGACATCGCCGGCAAAGGCGTCGCCAACGAGCTCAGCCTGATCGAGGCCATCGAATACGCCGAAAAACTGGCCGCCGCGCGCGGCATCACCGCCAGATCCGCAGCGTAAGGGAGGCTGTCCCATGAACGTCCACGCGCCTCAATCTCTCGCAGCAGCGAGCCTCGCGACGCCGATCACACTTCAGCGTCCGCGCGTCATCGAATTCGGCGCCGGTACCGCCCGCCTCGCGGGTAGCTGGGCCGCAGCACGGAATCTCTCGCGCATTCTCGTCATCGCCGACGCCTTCAACGCCAAGCGCGTCGAGGTGTTGGAGCTCGAAGGTGAGGTGACCGTCTTCGGCGATGTCCGGCCCGAGCCGGACGTGCCCAATCTAGAAGCGGCACTCATGCTTGCCCGCCAGGCGAAGCCCGATCTCGTGATCGGCTTCGGCGGCGGCAGCGCCATGGATCTCGCGAAGCTCGTCGCCGTCCTCCCCGGCAGCGGGCAGAGCCTGGCGGAGGTGGTGGGCCCCGAGAAGGTGGCGCGCAAGGGCGCGATACTGATGCAGGTGCCGACCACTTCCGGTACCGGCAGCGAGGCCGGCACGCGCGCGCTCGTCACAGACCCGGCAACGCAGAACAAGCTCGCGGTCCAGAGCCTTCACATGCTCGCCGACATCGCGATCATTGACCCGGCGCTGACACTAACCGTGCCACCGGCTGTGACTGCTGCCACCGGCGTCGATGCCATGGCACATTGCGTCGAGGCCTTCACCAGCAAGAAGGCGCATCCGCTGATCGACATGTATGCGCTTGAGGGCGTCAGGTTGGTCGGCCGCTTTCTTGCTCGCGCAATTGAGGACGGCTCGGACATCGAGGCGCGCGCCGGGCTATCGCTCGCCTCGCTGTATGGCGGCTACTGCCTGGGGCCCGTCAACACGACATCTGGCCATGCGGTCGCCTATCCGCTTGGCACGCGCCACCATATCGCCCATGGCGCGGCAAATGCGCTGATTTTCCCGCATACGCTCGCGTTCAACGCGCCGGTGGCGCCTGAAAAAACGGCCGCCGTTCTGGCGGCGCTCGGACTTCCCGCTTCTTCCCGCGGGGAAGAGGTTCGCGCGGCTGCATATCGCTACTGTGCCGATCTCGGCTGCGAGATGAAGCTCTCGGTACTCGATGTCCCGCACGACGACCTGCCGGTCATGGCTAACGAGGCGCACGCCATCCGCCGCCTGCTCGACAACAATCCACGCGACATCTCGCGCGAGGACATCCTCGCCATCTATGAGGAGGCCTACTGATGGGCGCCCATTCACCCACGATAGAGCCCGCTGGCTTGGCGGAGCGAACCGGTGTTGTGCATCCGCGAGAGGGCGATCCTGCGCGTTTCGAAGCTTACCTGCCGTCCCCTTGCGTGCAGAATCACGCGGCCAATCTCGCTGTGCTTGGCAATGGCGATCTCGCCTGCGTCTGGTTTGGCGGCACTCAGGAAGGCATCCCGGACATCTCGGTCTATTTCTCGCGGTTGGCCAAGGGCTCCAATCGCTGGGCGCCTGCCGAAAAGTTGTCCGACGATCCGGGCCGCTCCGAGCAGAATCCGGTGCTCTTCACCACGCCCAAGGGCGAACTCTGGCTGATCTGGACCGCGCAGGTTTCCGGCAACCAGGACACCTCGCTGGTCCGCAAGCGCGTTTCGCACGATCACGGCGCGAGCTGGGGGCCGATCGAAACCCTGTTCCCGGCGCCGCAGGGCCACGGCCTGTTCGTGCGCCAGCCGCCTGTCGTGCTCGACGACGGTGCCTGGGTGATCCCGGTCTTCCATTGCGTCAGCGTGCCCGGCCAGAAATGGGTCGGCGACCGCGACGTCAGCGCAGTGCGCGTTTCGACCGACGAGGGCCGGACTTGGTCCGAGCATATCGTGCCGGGCTCGCTCGGCTGCGTGCACATGAACGTGCTGAAGACCAAGGACGGGCTGGTTGCGCTCTATCGCAGCCGCTGGGCGGATTCCATCTATCTAAGCCGCTCGACCGACGGCCGGAACTGGTCGACGCCCGAGCCGACCGAACTCCCCAACAACAATTCTTCCGTACAGGCGACCGTGCTGGCTGACGGCCGCATCGCGCTGGTGTTCAACGCGTCGAGCCAGGCGGATGCCACTGACCGCCGCACCGGCCTCTATGACGATATCGAGGACGACCAGCCGGCTTCCGCTAACGCGGCGCCGGCGCCCGTCTTCGAGAAGACTGCTTTCTGGGGCGCGCCGCGCGCGCCGATGACGCTCGCGATCTCCGCCGACGGAGGCCGAAGCTGGCCAGCCCGGCGCAATCTAGAGACCGGCGACGGCTACTGCATGACCAACAACTCGAAGGACGGGCTGAACCGCGAGTTCTCCTATCCCTCGATCACCCAGACGCCGGACGGCGATCTCCAGATCGCCTTCACCTACTGGCGCCGCGCCATCAAACACGTCCGTGTCTCGCCCGACTGGGCGCAGCGCGGCTGAACCAAAAAATATAAACAGGGAGACCCCCCATGGCTGCTCTCGCTCAGGTCCATCCGATAGCGGATGCCAAGGCACAGACACCGCGCGATCTCATCAGCATCCGCGGGCTCGACAAGACTTATGCCGGTGGCAGCGTTCATGCGCTGTCGAACATCGATCTCGACATCAAGGACGGCGAGTTCGTCTGCGTCGTCGGCCCGTCGGGCTGCGGCAAGTCGACCCTGCTGCGCATCCTCGCCGGGCTCGACGATTACGACACCGGCGAAGCGGCGCTTGACGGCAAGGCGATCACCGGTCCCTCTCGCGATGTCGGCGTGGTCTTCCAGGCAGCGAACTTGCTGCCCTGGCTCACCGTCCGGCAGAATGTTGCGCTCCCGTTGCGGGTTGGCGGCAAGCAGACCGGGCAGGCCGAGGACATCGACCGGCTGCTCGACGTCGCCGGCCTGAGGGATTTCGGCGAGCGCTTTCCCTACGAACTCTCGGGCGGCATGCAGCAGCGCGCTGGAATCTGCCGCGCGCTGGTGCGCAGCCCCCGCGTCCTGCTGATGGACGAGCCCTTCGGCGCGCTCGATGCGCTGACCCGCGAGCGCATGAACCTCGAGCTGCAGCGCATCTGGCAGGCCAGCCGCAAGACCGTGATGCTGATCACGCACTCGATCTCGGAAGCGATCTTCCTCGCCGACCGCGTCGTGGTGATGTCGGCCCGCCCGGGCCGCGTCATCCGCGAGCTGGAGGTGCCGATCCCGCGCCCGCGCTCCAACGACACCATCATCAGCCACCCCGTCTATCCCGAGCTCGCCAAGGAAATTCGCGGGTTGCTGAACGCTCAGGGAGACGAGTGATGAGCCAGGCTCAGACCACCATCGTCGCGGATTCGGTCGCGATCGAAAAAGCCGCGCCCAAGCCCAGGACCGCCGCGGGCAAGCACAAGGACGGTAACGGCATCAATGGTACCGTCGTGACGCTTATCGGCCTCGTCATCCTGTTCAGCGGCTGGTCGCTGGCGGTGAAGTATCTCAATGTGCCCAGCTACATCCTACCCGCCCCGACGGCGGTGTGGAACGCGCTCTGGTCCGGTATCGCGGTCAACCCGACGAGCCCGCTCGGCTATTATCTGCCGCTCTGGGGCACGCTTAAGAACGCTGCGATCGGGCTTGCGATCGGATCGGGCCTGGGCCTCGTCCTCGGCTCGCTGATGGCCGAGAGCCGGCTGATCGAAAAGCTGCTGATGCCCTATGCCTTCGCGCTGCAGTCGCTACCGAAGGTGGCGATCGCGCCGCTGGTGGTGATCTGGTTCGGCTTCGGCGACGGTTCGAAGATCGCGATATCGTCGCTGCTCGCCTTCTTCCCGATGCTGATCAACAGCTTCACGGGGCTGCGCGCCGTCGAGCCCGAGCGCATCGACCTGATGCGTTCGCTCTCCGCCTCGCGCTTCGAGACCTATCGCATCGTCAAGTTGCCCAATGCCGCGCCCTTCATTTTCGCCGGGCTCGACATGGCGGTGGTCTACGCGCTGCTCGGCACGATCGTGGCCGAGTTCCTCGGGGCGCAGCAGGGCATGGGCGTTGTCATAACCCAGGCCCAGGCCGTGACCGACGTCGCAGGCGTCTTCGCCGCGCTCGTCATCCTCGGCGCAATGGGCATCCTTTTGCACAGCATCGTCCGCGGGCTGGAAAAGAAGATCGTCCACTGGGGCGAGCGCGGCCGCAAATAACGCGTCGACCTTGATCCAACGACAAAAAAACGGGAGGAAATCATGGTTACACGCAGACAATGGCTGCAGGCGAGCGGCGCCGTCGCGGCAGCACTGGCACTGCCAGTTCGCTCGGCCTTCGCCCAGCCGGCCCGCACCGTGAAGGTCGCGATCGGCCAGAAGACGATCGCCCCAAACCTGGTCAACCTGCTGATCGGCGAAGGGCTCGGCTACAATGCGGCCGAGGGCTTCAAGGCGCAGTTCATGCCGGTGGGCGGCGTCTCGAACGCCCAGATCGCGGTCGACCGTGGCGATGCAGACATCTCGACCGGTGTTCCATCCTTCGCCTTGCCGATCCTGGCCAAGGGTGAATGGGGCAAGGCGATCCACTTCTACCAGTACACCTACCCCTACAAATGGGACGTGGCGGTAAAGCCGGATTCGACGCTCGCGAGCTATGAGGAGCTCAAGGGCAAAAATATCGGCGTGCCCGATTTTGCGGAGACTCCGTTCCCCGTCACCAAGAACGTCCTGCGCAGCCTCGGCCTCGACCCCGACAGGGATGTCAAATGGACGGCGGTCGGCACTGGAGTCGCCGCGGGTGTCGCCCTGGACCGCGGCGCTGTCGATGCGCTGGCCTATTACGATACCGGCTTCGGGCAGATCGAAGGCGCCGGCATTGCATTCAATACACTGCCGCTGCCGAAGAACGTCCCCATGGTCGGCGGGCAATTCCTGATGGCACTGCGCGAACGCATCGCCAGGGATCGCGACCTCATCGTCGGCTATGGCCGGTCGGTCGCGAAGGCCTCGGTGTTCCTTGCCGCCAGCCCGCGCGCGGGCGCACGCGCCTTTCTGAAGATGTATCCGGAGGCGGCTCCGCGCGGATCCAGCGAGGACGACGCGATCAAGTCGGTTCTCGTCGCCACGGCCCGGCGCATCAAGCTCTACGAGCCGCCTTATCAGGGCGCGAAGATCGGCAGCATCAATCCTGAGGAGTTCCGGATCGAGGCGCAGATGAACAGCATGCAGATCGGCTCGCTGGATGCCTTCCTGACGAATGATTTGATCGACGAGATCAACAACTTCGATCGGGAGGAGATCAAGCGGCAGGCCTTGGCCTACGCATGAGCATCGGGGCCGTCGACATGGAAACGCGGAGGACGCCGCTCAGCACCCGGCTGGTGGATGTCGGCATCTGCGACACGCATTTCCATGTCTTCGGCCCATATGACCGCTTTCCGCTGCCGGCCTCGCCCTCCTATGCGCCGGAGGAAGCGACCCCGGAAGCCTACCGACAAATGGCCGACAAGCTCGGTGTCGAGCGCATGGTTGTCGTTCAGGGCGGCTGCTACGGCGCCGATAACAGCGCCATGCTCGCCGCGGTCAAGGTACTTGGAGCGGACCGGACACGCGGTATCGCTGTGCTTGACGACTCCGAAACGCCGGACGATCTGCGGTGGCTCCACGAGCAGGGAGTGCGCGGCATCCGGGTCAACGCGATCTCGGACGCCGGCATCGATGCGGCGACCATCAAAGCGCGGGCCTTTGCGATCGCTGACCTAGGATGGCATCTCCAGTTCCACGCTCGGCCGGACCAAATCGTCGCGCATGCGGTCCTGCTGCGTGAATTGCCGGTCGATGTCGTGATCGATCATTGCGGACGGATCGACTCGCGCGAAGGGCAGGACCAGCCTGCGATGCGGGCGATGCTGGACCTGCTCGAAAGCGGGCGAGGCTGGATCAAGCTGATCGCCTATCGATGCCTCCCGCCGGGCGGGGAAGGCAGTGGGATGAGGTCCTTTTTACGGCGTTTCGCTGCCGCAGCGCCAGATCGCTGCCTGTGGGGCACGGATTGGCCACATCCGTTGATGGACGCGGTACCGGAGACGGGAGATCTCCTGGCGGAGTTCTGCCGGACTTTCGACGAAGAGGCCGTGCGCCTGCAGATCCTGAAAGGCAACGCCGAAAAGCTCTACGGCTTCCAGTAATAGCCCGGGAAACGGGCCTTTTTCAGCAAGGGAGAGAGAACGATGATCACACGCAGAGAATGGCTCCTCGCGAGCAGCGCCTTCGCCGCAGCCTTGACGATGGCGCCTCGCTCCGGTTTCGCCCAGGGCGCCAAGACCCTGAAAGTCGGCTTCGGCCAGAAGGCGATCAGCCCGAACCTGATCAACCTGCTGATTGGCGAGACGCTCGGCTACAACGCGACCGAGGGCTTCAAGGTCCAGGGCATGGCCCTGGGCGGCAACAACAACGTCCAGGTCGCGACCGACCGGGGCGACGTCGATGTCGGCATCGGCGTGCCCTCGACCGCACTGCCGATCCTCTCCAAGGGTGAGTGGGGCGGTGCTGTCAATTTCTACGAGTATACCTATCCCTATAAGTGGGATATCGCGGTCAAGAAGGGCGCCGCGATCAAGAGCTATACTGAGCTCAAGGGGAAGAATATCGGCGTCTCCGATTTCGCCGGCACTGAGTTCCCCGTCACCAAGAACGTCCTGAGGAGTCTAGGACTCGACCCAGAAAAGGACGTCAAGTGGACGGCGGTCGGCAACGGCATTCCGGCCGGCGTTGCGCTCGACCGAGGTGCGATCGATGCACTGGCTTACTACGACACCGGCTTTGGCCAGATCGAGGCGGCGGGCATGGCGATCGACATGCTGCCGCGCCCCGACAAGCTTCCGATGATCGGCGGCCAGTTTTTGATGGCGCAGCGCGCCCGTATTGACGCCGATCGGGCGCTCTTCATTGGCTATGGCCGCTCGGTGGCGAAGGCCTCGGTCTTCCTCCTCGCCAATCCGACGGCGGGCGCGCAGGCCTTCCTCAAGATGTATCCCGAGACGGCGCCGCGCGGCTCCACTGCCGAACAGGCTGTCAAGTCGGTGATTGAGGCGATCAGCCGCCGCATCAAGCTCTACGAGCCTCCCTATCAGGGCACCAAGATGGGCGCCATCCGCGAGGAGGAGTTCGCCACCGAAGCGCAGATGAACGGCTGGGACATCAAGGATTTCTCGAAGATTTATACCAACGACCTGATCGAGGAGATCAACAAGTTCGATGCCGAGCAGATCCGCGCGCAAGCACGGGCTTACGTGGGTTAGGCATGACCATTAATCGAGAAGCCGGGCGCGCCAAACGCGCGCTCGTCACCGGCGTGAGTTCCGGCATCGGGGAGGCGATCGCGCAACGCCTGCTCGCCGACGGCTGGCTCGTCGTCGGCCTCAGCCGCAGCAAGCCGGTCTTCGAGGCGGGCGGGCTGACCCACAAGGCGGTCGACCTCTCGGACCGGGCGGCGCTTGCCGCCGTTCTGAGCGAGGTTGAACCGCTGGACGCCATCGTCCACGCCGCCGGCATCCTCCGTGTCGGCCGGCTGGGCGAGCTCGACCCCGAGAACGGCCGCGAGATGTGGCGGCTGCATGTCGATGCCGCCGAGCAGATCGTCGAAGCACTGGTGCCATCGCTTCCCGACGGGGCGCGCATCGTCCTGCTCGGCAGCCGCACGGCTGCGGGTTCGCCCGGGCGCGCGCAATATGCCGCGACCAAGGCCGCTGTCGTCGGCATGGCGCGCTCCTTCGCCATTGAGCTCGCGCCGCGGCAGATCACCGTGAATGTCGTCGCGCCGGGCGCGACCGACACGCCGATGCTGCGCGATCCCAGGCGCGCCTCGGTCGCGCCGAAGATGCCGCCGATCGGGCGGCTGGTGAAACCCGAGGAGATCGCAGCGACGACGGCATTCCTGCTGTCTGAAGGCGCCGCCAGCATCACCGGCCAGCAGATCATCGTCTGCGGCGGCGCGTCGCTTTGAACAGCGCGGGCCAGAGCCGACACTACGTCTCGGAACACTGCAATGACTAGCAAAAGATTTCAGGGCCGCTCGGTCTGTGTCACCGGTGCGGCCCGGGGCCTTGGCGCGGCAATTGCTCGGTCCTTCGCCGAGGCCGGAGCCCAGGTCCACATCGCAGACGTTCTCGACGAGGAGGCTGCCCAGCTTGCGGCAGAATTGCGCTCCGAAGGCCTGGCGGCAATGGCACATCATCTCGACGTCTCGGATGAAAGCCACTGGCGTCAACTCGTTACCACGCTCAACGCGCGGGACGGCGGTCTCGATATTCTCGTGAACAATGCCGGCATCATCATCCGGAAATCACTTGCGCAGACTTCGAAGGCCGAGTGGGACCGGGCCATGAGCATCAACGTCGCAGGCGTGTTCCTCGGCATGCAGCATTGCCGACCACTCCTTGCCGCCAAGGCGCCGTCGGCGATCGTCAACATTTCGTCGACCGCCGGCATCATCGCGCATGGCGACCCGTCCTATACAGCGAGCAAATGGGCCGTCCGCGGACTGACCAAATCCGCAGCGCTGGAACTGAGCGCTGACGGTATTCGCGTGAACTCCGTTCATCCGGCGATGATCGCAACTCCACTGACCTTCGCTGCGCCGAAGGGGCACATGGAGGCGAACCGCGCTGTGATACCGATGGGGCGCGAGTCCAGCCCAGACGAGATCGCTAACATCGTGCTGTTCCTGGCGTCGAGCGAAGCCTCTTTCATGACAGGCAGTGAGGTCACAGCCGATGGGGGGTTGACGACGGGCGGGATTGCACATGCGAGGGCGCGCCTTCAGGCCGCCTTCGCTGACGAATAGCGAGATCGCCGCCGCTGAATGTCCGCTTTAGGGCGGAACGCCGAGGTCAGCTTGTGGCGCCTCTCGTTCTTCGCGCATCGATGATGTACTGGCCTGCCCCGATTGAGGGGTTCGGTTTCAATCTAATGCATGGTCGGCTTCACGGCCACGCTCGGCGTCGGCATGATAGTCGCAGGCGCTGGCGGCTTGTAGCCGAGCGAAGAGTGCGGGCGCCTGGTGCTGTAGTGCTGGCGCCAGCTCTCGATGACGATCTTCGCCTCGGAGAGGCTGTAGAAGATCTCTCCGTCCAGAAGCTCGTCACGGAGCTTCGCGTTGAAGCTCTCGCAATAGCCATTTTCCCACGGCGAGCCCGGCTCGATGAAGGCCGTCTTCGCTCCGACGGCTGCGATCCAGTCCCTAACCGCTTTGAACCGCTCCGGGTTTGTCGGAGGCCGTTTCGTTTGAGTCATGCTGCCATGGCTGGTTCGTCCAGCATCGCGTAGTAGCGTTCCTCGGCCTCGGCCGGCGGGATGTTGCCGATGGGCTCCAGCAGCCGGCGATTGTTG
>NZ_JBMDWH010000227.1:0-9505 GCF_048595345.1 Allobosea sp. | reverse complement strand
ATGCGGGCCTCGAAGCCGGAAGCCGGCAGCTGGCGCACCGCCTTTTCGACCTCCTCCTTGTCGGAGCCGACAAGATGGGCGGTGCCGTTGACGACGATCTGCGGGGTGTAGACCTGCCCGTCGCCGCGCGCCTTGGCGTAGAATTTCTGCCGCTTGGCGAAGGCGTCCTTGCCGAGCGTATCCTTCCAGCCGAGATAGTCCCAATAGGTCACCGGTAGGGTGATCGCGATGAGGGCCGGGTTCTTCGCCAGGTCCAGCACCAGCGCATCGGCCGGCGGGCAGGACGAGCAGCCCTGGCTGGTGAAGAGCTCGACGACCGCGCGGGGCTCCCCAGGCGATTGCGCCCGCGCAGCGAGGGCGCCCAGGGCGATGAGCGCAGCAGCGAGGGCGAGGGGGCGGCGACCGGGTTTCATGGCTCCACTCTGACGCGGGATCGGTTGGTTCGAGGTTACCAAAGCCCCCGCCGATCCCGATATGGAAATCACGTTGCCTTGAAGACAGGGACCATCGCGCGGCTGTGATCGAACGAGGCGAGCATCCCGGCTGCAATCATATTGGGCCGCCAGCGCCGATGCATCCAGAGCCATTGCTCGGGATGCTCGCGCACCCAGCCCTCGACGACGGCCGTCATCATCGCCATGGCGCCCTGCACGTCGATCTCGCCGGCCGCGTCGCGCGGCAGCTCCAGCGGCGGCGTCAGCTCGATGCGGAAGCGATGGTCGGGCAGGCGCACCACGCGCACGCCATGGACGGGGCATTCGAAGCGCCTGGCGAATTTTCCGAGGATCGGGTTGGTCAGGGCCGGCCGGCCGAGGAAGGGCACGACCACGCCGCGGGTGAAATGCTGGTCGATCAGCATGCCGAGATGGCCGCCCTTCTCCAGCACACCCTGCATGGCGAAGGCCGCGCCCTGCTTCGCGGCGGCCAGCCCGCCCATGGCGCCGGAGCGGATCTCGTGGACGATGGCGGCGACGGCCGGGGTGTTCGGCGCGCGGAACACCGCCGTGGTCTCGAGATCATAGGTCTGCGCACAGATCGCCGGCAGCTCCCAATTGGCGAGATGGGCGGAGAAGATCAGCCCCGGCCGGTCATCATCCTTCAGCGCGATGAAGTGTTCGATGCCCGCGACCTCGACCCGGGAGGGCCGCTCGGGGTTCTGGTAATCATAGTCGAACAGCGTCTTCAGATGAGCATATTCGGCCGCGACGCGCCCGAGATTCTCCCAGGCCGCGCGCGCGATGCGCTTCACCTCGGCGTCGGGCATGTCGGGAAAGGTCGCGCGGATATTGGCCAGCGCCACGTGGTTGACGGGAATGAGCGGGCTCGCCGTCGCGAGCAGCCAGCCGCCGAGATCGCTGGAGCGCTCGGGCCCTAGCAGGCGCAGAAAGGCGAACAGAGCGCGGATCGCACCGATCGTGATCGCCGCGCCGATGCGCGCGGCGATAGCCTTGCCCTGTTTCAACACCGTCTGGTCAGCCCCGTCTCGCCCGTTTCGGCCGCAAGTCCGGGCCCGAAGCGGGCGATCTGGGGCAGGATGCGGCGCGCGTCAAGTCTCGCGGGCGAGATCAGAAGGCGATCACGACCTTGCCGAAGACCTTCCGGCCCTCGATGCGCGCGAGCCCCTTTTCGAATTCGGCCAGCGGAAACACCGAATCGATCACCGGCTTCATGCCGCCGGCCATCTTCCCGAGCGATTGCGCGATGTTCTCGATCCGGCAGCCGAAGGAACCGGTGATGCGGTATTGCTGCTGGAAGAGCTGCATCAGGTTGATCGAGGCCGAGGGGCCCGAGGTCGCGCCGCAGGTGACGAGCCTTCCGCCGCGCTTCAGGCAGAGCAGCGAGCCGTTCCAGGTGTCGGCGCCGACATGCTCGAAGACGACATCGACGCCTTTGCGGCCGGTGAGCTTGCGCACGACGCCTTCGAACCGGTCCTCGCGATAATTGATGACATGGTCGGCACCTAGCGCCTTGGCCTTCGCGCCCTTCTCGTCGTCGCCGACGGTGGTGAAGACCGTGCAGCCGATCGCCTTGGCCATCAGGATCGCAGCGGTGCCGATTCCCGACCCGCCGGCATGGACGAGGACCGACTCGCCCGGTTCCAGCTTCGCATTGTCGAACAGCATGTGCTGCACCGTGCCGAAGCCGATCGGCGCGCAGGCGGCGTCCTCGAAGGAGACGCCCTTAGGCGCCTTGATGGTGAGGCGGGCCGGGCGGTTCAGCACTTCGCGCGCGAAGCCGTCGATGTGGAAACCCATGATGCCGGCGACGTTCTCGCAGAGATTGTCACGGCCGTCCCGACAGGCCTTGCAGTGGCCGCAGGTCTCGGCGCCATAGGCGGTGACCACGTCGCCGGGGGCGAAGCCCTCGACGCCCTCGCCGACGCAGACGATCTCGCCTGCCGCCTCGACGCCCGCCGCCTGCGGCATCTTGCGCTTGGCGAAGGCCATGCCGCGGAAGCCCCACAGGTCGAGATAGTTCAAGCCGACCGCCTTGATGCGGATCTGCACCTCGCCGGGGGCCGGGGGCGGCGGAGGGTCGATCTCCTCGAGACGGAGGTCGCGGTCGCCGTGGAGCTGGAGGGAGCGCATGCGGGTTCGGCTTCTTTCAAAACGTGTTCGGATACGACCGGGAGGTATGAAGTACCGCGAGGATTTCGATGCGTCCGTCGCGGACACGGTAAGGCAAAATATAAGGCGCGCCGGCCAGAACGAGTTCGCGCGTTCCGTGCTCACGCCCGGGCCGCCCTATTTCGGGATGTTCGGCCAGCACCGCCGCGCGGCTTTCGATCATCGCGACCAAAGCCGAGGCAGCCGCGCGGCTGTCACGAGAGACATAGGCAAAAGCCTCGTCGATTTCGCGCAAGGCACGCCGCGTCCAGATGATCCTCACGCCAGATCAAGCCCGATATTTGGCGAAGACCGCTTCCACTTCGGCGTCGCTTGCGAATTCGCCTCGATCGGCCTCGGCGATGCCCTCGTTGATCCGCTGGATCTGCCAGGCGTTGAGCTCGACGTAATCCTGGATCGCCTTGGCCGCGATCCAGCTGCGGGAGCGATCGGTGTCGGCGGCGAGCGCGTCGAGCTTGCTCATCAGTTCGTCGTCGAGGCGGATGGTGAAGGCTGCAGTCATGGCGGTTCACTCCGGTTCGAAGCGAACCATAACACTGCAGTCCGATCCGGTCGATGTCAGCGATGGACGCCGAGCTGCGCCGTAAGGCCGCCGTCGACCGGCAGGACGGTGCCGCTGATATAGGCCGCCGGCTCGCTCATGAGAAAGGCGGCGAGGCCGGCGACCTCCTCCGGCCTGGCGAAGCGGCCAGCCGGGATCTGCGCCTGCATCTTGTCGCGATAGGCGGCATAGGGCGCCATCATGTCGGTGTCGACGAATCCGGGCGCGATGACGTTGACGGTGAGGCCACGCTTGCCGGTCTCGACGGCGAGCGTCTTGGCGTAGGAGATCAGGGCTCCCTTGGTGGCGGCATAGGCGGCGTTGCCGGCATTGCCGCGCAGGGCGGCGACGGAGCCGATGGCGACGATGCGGCCCGCCCGCGCGCGGATCATGTTGCGCATCAGGCATTTGGCCAAGCGCGTGAAGACCCAGAAATTGACCTGCATCGCCGCCTCGGCCTTGTCCTGGTCGAGCATGGCGGCGAGCGCGTCATAGGGCTGGCCGGCATTGTGAATGAGCCCGAAATAGGTCGTGTCCTCGCGCGCCTCGCAGAAGGCGTCGAGCGCCGCCCGGTCGGAGAGGTCGAGCGGCAGCGCGCGGATGGCGCGCTCGGGATGCGCGGCGGCGATCTCAGCCGCAAGGGCCTGGCCCTGATCGACCGAGCTGCGGATGGTGAAGTCGACATCGTGCCCCGCCGCGGCGAGGGCGCGCACGATCGCGGCGCCGACTCCCTTGGCGCCGCCCGTCACCAGAACCGTGGTCATGCGGCCTCCGGAGGCGCGGTCAGGACGAGGCAGGTGTTCTGCCCGCCGAAGCCGAAGGAATTGGAGAGAACCGTCTTCACGGCGGCCCGGCGGGCCTCGTTCGGCACCACGTCGAGCGCGATCGCCGGGTCGGGGTTCGTGTAGTTGATCGTCGGCGGAATGGTGCCGTTGACGATCGTCAGGAAGGAGATCACCGCCTCGACCGCGCCGGCCGCCGTCAGCGTATGGCCGATCATCGACTTGTTGGAGGAGATCGGCAGGCGCGCCATTCGCTCGCCGAAGACGGCGGCGCAGCTCATCGCCTCCATCTTGTCGTTCTCCGGCGTCGAGGTGCCGTGGGCGTTGATGTAGTCGACATCGTCAGGCGCCAGCCCGGCATCGGCCAGCGCATCCTGCATGGCGAGGATGGCGGGCTTGCCGTCCGGGCTGGAGCGCGTACGATGGAAGCCGTCACCGCGCTCGCCGCAGCCGGCGACGATGCCGAGGATGGCCGCGCCGCGCGCCAGCGCATGGTCGTAATCCTCCAGCACCAGCGCGCCGGCCCCCTCGCCCATGACGAAACCATCGCGGTTCTTGGAGAAGGGCTTGGCGGCCGCTTCCGGCGGATCGTTCTGGGTGGAGAGCGCGGAAAGCAGCGAGAAGCGGATCAACGCCTCGGCATGGATCGAGCCGTCGGTGCCGATGCACAGGGCCGCCTGCGTCTCGCCGCGCCTGATCGCCTCGACGCCCATCTGGATCGCGGTGGCGCCCGAGGAGCAGGCGGTCGAGAGCGAGATCGGCGAGCCCTGCGTGCCGAAACGCTCGGAGATGTGGTCGGCGACGGTGCCGAACAGGAACATCTCGTGCATCGCCGCGAATTTCTTCGTCGCGGCGGCCCGGAGCAGGCCGTCATAGTCGACCTCGCCTTCGAAGGTCGCCGCCAGTTCCTGCTTCTGCGGCCATTCCATCTCGACCGGGGGCACGGCCATGAAGAGTTCGCCCGGGAAGGCGCCGACCTGACCGAGACCGCTCTGGCCGATGGCCTCCTCGGCCGCCAGCGTCGCGAGCTTTTCGGACAGCTGCGGGGCGGTGAAGGAGCCGTCGAACAGGAAATCGACCGTGCCGCCGATCGTGGTGCGCAGCCCCTCCGTCGGGAAGCGCCCGATCGCGTGGATGCCGGACCGGCCGGAGGTCAGGGCCTGCCAGTTGGTGTCCTTGCCCTGGCCGAGGGAGGTGACGATGCCGAGGCCGGTGACGGCGACGAGCGGGCGGCCCCTGGCGTCGCGATGCTTGGTCTGCGTGGTCATGGTTTCACCTCACGCCTGAACCAGCCGGGCGGCGCCTTCGCCGCGCCAGTGCCCGGCCCCCGTCACGAGGGCGTCCTTCGCCTGTCCTTGCGAGACGGCGATGGCGGCCAGCGCCACCGCGACGGGGAAGGCGGCTTCAAGGGCATGGCCGACCAGATCGCCGGCCGCGATGCGCTTCGCCTGTGGTGCCGCCGCCGAAAGAGCCGCCGATTCTTCCGCCGTCATGCCGGCACAGCCGGTGGCGGCCGATATGGCCAAATCCGCGTGGGACGTGGTGTCGTCCTGGAGCAACTGCTTCAAGGCGCTCTCGACGCTGCCGGCGGCGCGCCGGCCGTGGCTGGCGCCGACCCTGGCGAGTTTCGCACGGACCTTTGCTCCGCGCGCGGCAGCGCGCTCGGCCGATTCAAGAACCAGGAAGGCGCCGGCGCTGCCGGTGATGGCACCGGGGGAGCCTTCGCGGTCGAAGACGGGGGCGAAATCGCCCTTCCGCAGGAAGCCTCCGAGCTCCAGGAGCAGCAGCATGTCGCGCCGCTCGGCATTATAGGCCCCGCCGACCAGCATCTGATCGGACTGGCCGGCGGCGATGCGCGCCTGGGCGATGCGGATCGCGTCGACCCCGGCCTGCTCCTCGCCCATGAAGGTGCGCGAGGGGCCGGTGATGCCGTGGACGATGCCGATATTGCCGGCCAGCAGGTTGGAGAGCTGAGCCAGGAACAGGGTGGGGCGCAGATCGCCCATCAGCCGCTCGTTCAGATAGGCGCCGGAGTCGTTGGCGCCGCGCAAGCCGGTGAGGATGGCGGCATCGACGCCATGGTCGCGCTCGCCGCCGCCGGCGGCGACGATGACCTGCAACGTGCTCTTGGCTTCGGCATCCTCCTTGATGCCGGCGGAGTCCAGCGCGAGGCCGGCGGCATAGACGCCCAGGCGCTGCCAGGGCTCCATCTGACGCTGGTCGGACTTCTTCGGGATCTGGCGGTCAAGCTCGAGCGCCGGCAGCGGATGGACCGGATAGGGCGCGAAGCTCTCGGTGTTCACGACCGGAGCGGCGCCGGTGGCGAGCGCCGCCGCATGGGTCTCGATGCCCTCGCCGAGGGAGGAGACGATGCCGATACCGGTGACGACGACGTCGCGGGGGATGGTCATGGAGCAGGCTCCGGCGTCAGGCCGATCGCTTCGATGCGGCTCTGCATCAGAGCGCGCATGTCGGCGGGGACGGGCATCAGGCGAAAGCGCAGCTCGGCATCGCAGATCGGCTTGCCACCGCTCGACAGCTTCGCCTTGGTCGCGGCGTATCCGGATCCCTCGATGACGAGGCTCGCCTCGGCGTCCAGAACCATGCCAGGCTCGACGAAGCTGCGGAAACGCGCCTTGTCGACCGTCATCAGGAACGGCATCTGCGAGAGCCCGTTCAGGCCGAGCAGGAGATAGCCCGAGGCCTGCGCCATCGTTTCGGTGAGGAGCACGCCCGGCACCAGGGGGTGGCCGGGGAAATGCCCCTCGAAGACCGGGCTCGCATCGGGAACGGTCGAGCGCGTCGCGATCAGCTTCTGCGACGGATCGAAGGTCACGACCGTGTCGATCATGTCGAAATATTCGAGACGCATGCGAACCTTGATCCAGAAGCGCCGGAACGGCGAGAGCCCGCGGCCCGGATGATCGATCCGTGGCGCGGGCTCATGCTCTATCGGCAGCAGCGCGCCGGCTCAAGTCCGGCGGGCGCTCGGCAGGGGCCGCGGCCGGTCACGCCTTCTTGGCGGCGACCAGCTCGTCGATGCGCTTGCAGAGGTTTTCGAGCACGAAATACTGCTCGGCCGGGGCCTTGCCCTCGTTGACCTCCTGCGTCCACTGCTCGAGCGGAAGCTTGATGCCGAAGGCCTTGTCGATCGCGAAGGCGATGTCGAGGAAGGCCAGCGAGTCGATGCCGAGATCGTCGATGGCGTGGCTTTGGGGCGTGATCTTCTCGCGCGGAATGTCGCAGGTTTCCGAAATGATGCCGGCGACCGTCTCGAACGTGGCGGACATGCGGGTGCTCCCGTCTTTGAGATTGCGGCGGGCGACATCCGGGCGCCGGACGTTTCGTCCAGCGCCTGCCCCAAGCCTCCGCCGTGGATGACTGTAGCGCCCCCTTACACCGCGTGGCGCCGGAGGACAACCACGGCGCCCCTGTCGCAACGCCGGGTGCGAGCAATGAGATCATTAACCATTCACACGCATACTTGCGGCTGAGCAATCTCTGCGAGCGAAAGCACGATGTCGTCTCTCAAGAATCGTATCGCGCTCCTTTGTGCGGTGATGGCGCTGGTGATGGCCGCGACGGCAGCCATCGGTTTTCGAACCTCCGCCTCGCTCGGGGGGACCATCGATTCGCTCAGCGCATCCGCATCGGCCATTCGCAACCACACGATCGGCGACATGCTCCATGACGGGCTGCGGGCCGATGTTTATGCCGCACTGCTGCGCTCGGAAGACAAGCAGGACGCCGCCGAGACGGTCGCCCAGGTCGAGGACCATGCCAAGGAGTTCCGCGAGCGGATCGTGGCGACGAAGACCATCGTCGCCTCAGACGAGGCGCGGGCCAGGCTGGCGGCGCTCGACCGGCCGCTGGACGACTATATCTCGCAGGCCCAGCGGATCGTGGGTCTCGCCTTTCGCGATCGCAACGCCGCGCGGGCCGAGATGACCGTCTTCGACATGCGGTTCAAGGATCTCGAAGTCTCGATGAAGCAGGCGGGAGACGCGCTGGAAGCGGAGGCCCAGGAGGCGCAGGAGAGCGCCGGCTCGGCCCGCCGGCTGGCTACGATCGCCGCCATCACGAGCCTGCTGGCGGCGCTGGCCCTCTACGCGGGCTTCTTCCTCATCGTGCTGCGCAGCGTGGTGAAGCCGATCTCCGGCATCGTCGCCAGCATGAACGCACTCACCGCGGGGGCCGAGACCGTCGCGATCCCGCATCGCGAACGGCCCGACGAGATCGGCGACATGGCCCGCGCCATCGCGCAGTTCCAGGGAACCCTGAGCGAGAGGGCGGTCGCGGACCGGCACAGGGCGATGAGCGACCTTGCCGCATCGGAAGCTCACCGCAGCGCGACCGAGCAGACCACCCGCGAGATCGCCGGGGTGGTCGAGGCCGCCGCGCGCGGCGATTTCAGCCGCCGTGTCACGGCCCGCCCGCAGGCCGCCGATCTGGCGGAGCTGGTCGAAGGCATCAACAGGATCAACAGCGTCATCGACGAGGCCACGACGAAATATGCCGAGGTCGTCGGCGCCATCGCCGCCGGGGATCTCACGCGCAAGGCGGAGACGGGGTATTCCGGCAGGCTCGGCGAGCTCAGCGCGGCGATCAACGCGATGGTCGAGCGGCTTTCCCAGACCGTGACCGCGATCAAGGACACGACGGACGAGGTCACTCTCTCGGCCGGCGAGATCAAGCTCGGCGCCGCCAATCTCTCGCAGCGGACGGAAGACCAGGCGTCCTCGCTCGAGCAGACGGCCGCGACGGCGGAGGAGCTGGCGGCGTCGGTGAAGGCTGCGGCGCAGTCCTCGCGCCAGGCCGTCATCCTCGCGGAAGAGGCGATCTCGAACGCCCGCAATGGCGGGGCGGTGGTCACCGACGCGATCGCGGCCATGGAGCGGATCGAGCAGGCCAGCCGCAAGATCACCGACATCATCTCGGTGATCGACAATATCGCTTTCCAGACCAATCTGCTCGCGCTCAACGCGGCGGTGGAAGCGGCCCGTGCGGGTGATGCCGGCAAGGGCTTCGCGGTCGTCGCCTCGGAAGTCAGGACGCTTGCGCAGCAATCGGCCGATGCGGCCCGCGATATTTCAGGGTTGATCGAGGCCTCGACGATCGAGGTCGCGGACGGCGTCACGCTGGTGCGCCGTGCCGGCACCGTGCTCGGCGAGATCGTGGAGAGCTCGCAGCGCGTCGCCACGACCGTGGCCGAGATCTCGACCGCGTCCGGCGAGCAGGCCAACGGCATCGACGAGATGAGCCAGACCGTCGCGCATATGGACGGGATGACCCAGCAGAACGCGGCGCTGGCCGAGCAGAGCGCGGCGGCGGCGCTGATCCTCGTCGAGCGGATCGACAATCTCCGCTCCTTCGTCGCGAGCTTCCGCACGGCGCAGGACGGGCGGGGCGCGGGTGCCCCGGTGCCGATGAGGCTCGCCGGCTGACGGATTTCGCCGCGCCCTCTGTCGTCGCTTCATGAAAAGGGCCGCGCGAGGCGCGGCCCTTCGTCGTTTCGGCGGGATCGGCGTGTCAGGCGGCGAGGCCGCGCAGCACGT
>NZ_JBMDWH010000226.1:0-1764 GCF_048595345.1 Allobosea sp. | reverse complement strand
GAGCGGCATCCTGTTCTACAACACGCTCTTCGACGAGAACGCCTCCTGCCACATCGCGCTCGGGCAGTGCTATTCGAAATGCTTCGTCGACGGTGCGAGTCTGACGCCCGAGCAGATCGCGGCGCAGGGCGGCAACAAGAGCCTGATCCATATCGACTGGATGATCGGCTCCGGCGAGGTCGATATCGACGGCGTCCACGAGGACGGGCGCCGCGTGCCGCTCTTCCGCAAGGGCGAGTGGGCTTAACGCGCGTCCATCAGCCAGTCGGCGAGCGACGGGCGGCGATGTCCGTCGCGTCCGGTCAAGGCGGGCGCGGCGACCATCGCGTTCAGCACCGCTTCTTGAGTCGCGTCCGCCGCGGCGCGGAAAAGGTTGTCGATGCGGTTCTCGTTGAGGACCCGCAGCGGGGCCAGATCGCCGGGCTCGTCATGATCGATCGGGTCGGCGGTGGAGAAGGCGAGCGCGATATCGCCGCTGCCATTCCCCCAGAAGGCACCGAGCCGGGCGAGACCGGCACCGGCCCGCCGGGCGACCCGCGTCAGTTGCCGCGATTCCAGCGGCACATCGGTGGCGAGGACGATGATGACCGAGCCGCGCTCGGCCACCGTTCCGGCGTCGGGCGGCAGCGGCTTTCGCCCATCCGGCAGCACGAGGTCGCCCGCGACGCCGAAATTGGCGAGCACCAGCGCACCGAGCGTGAAATCCTGGCCGTCGAGCCTCAAGCAGCGCGAGGCGCTGCCGATACCGCCCTTGAAGCCGAAGGCGCTCATCCCAGTACCGGCCCCGATGGCGCCTTCCGCGACCGGCCCGCCGACGGCTGCATCGAGCGCGGCGAAGGCATGATCCTGCGTTAGCGCCCGCGCGCGGATATCGGAGAGAAAGCCGTCATTGCATTCGAGGACGAGCGGATTGACCGTGCCGGTCTCACGCCCGATGTCGGGATTGGCTGCGAGCGCCCGGCTGACCAGCGCCTCGAAGCCGGTGCCGACCGACAGCGTATTGGTGAGCAGCAGCGGCGTCTCGATCTGGCCGAGTTCGGCGAGCTGCATCAGCCCAGCGCTTTTGCCGAACCCGTTGATCACCTCGCAGCCGGCCCGCAGCTTGCGCCGGAAGAGGTTGCCCCGATGCGGCAGGATCGCGGTGAAGCCCGTCCTCAGATCGCCTTCGCTCAGCGTGCAGTGACCGACCACGACGCCGGGAACATCGGTGATTGCGTTGAGAGGCCCCGGTTCGAGGACGCCGCAGATCAGGCCGAAATCGCGCAGGCGGCGGGTCATATGGGGCTCCAGCGGTTGAGTGGCCCGGCTCGATATGTTTCGTCGAGCTCTCCGTCCCTTGTCATTCCGGGGCATGCCGCTGGCATGAACCCGGAATCCACGACAGGTTAAAAGGGCGGATCGCTCTCGCTCACCCCGTCATGGGTTCCGGGTTCTTCGCCTCGCGAAGCCCCGGAATGACAGGTCGCGAGCGATGGCCCTCACTTCTCCACGAAGGCCTTTTCGATGACGTAGTCGCCGGGTTCGCCGGTGTTGCCTTCGGTGAGGCCGCGTTCCTCGAAGATGGTCTTGAGGTCGGCGAGCATTTGCGGCGAGCCGCACAGCATGAAGCGGTCGCTCGCCGGGTCGAAGCCCTGCTGGCCGATGTCGGCGAAGAGCTGGCCGGAGGTGAGGAGATCTGTGATGCGGCCGCGGTTGCGGAAGGGCTCGCGCGTCACCGTCGGATAGTAGGTGAGCTGCTGGCGGATCGTCTCGCCGAGGAACTCG
>NZ_JBMDWH010000225.1:0-1963 GCF_048595345.1 Allobosea sp. | reverse complement strand
GCGCGCCGTCTCCAGGATCTTCTGCGTCGGCACCATCACGCCGAGGTCGATCACCTCGTAATTGTTGCACTGGAGCACGACGCCGACGATGTTCTTGCCGATGTCGTGGACATCGCCCTTCACCGTCGCCATCAGCACCTTGCCCGCAGCCGAGCGCTCGGCCCCGCCGTTCAGGCGCTTCTCCTCCTCCATGAAGGGCATCAGATAGGCGACCGCCTGCTTCATCACCCGGGCCGATTTCACCACCTGCGGCAGGAACATCTTGCCGGCGCCGAACAGATCGCCGACCACGTTCATTCCGGCCATCAGCGGCCCTTCGATCACCTGCAGCGGCTTGTCGGCCTTGGCGCGGGCCTCCTCGGTGTCGATCTCGATGAATTCGGTGATGCCGGCGACCAGCGCATGCTCCAGCCGCTTCTCCACCGGCAATTCGCGCCAGGCCAGATCCTTGCCCGAAACGGCGGCCGAACCGTCGCCCTTGAAGCGCGGCGCGGCCTCCAGCAGGCGCTCGGTCGCATCCTTGCGGCGGTTGAGGACCACATCCTCGCAGAGCTCGCGCAGCTCGGGGTCGAGATCGTCATAGGAGCCGAGCTGGCCGGCATTGACGATGCCCATATCCATTCCCGCCTTGATCGCGTGGAACAGGAACACCGAATGCATCGCCTCGCGGACCTTCTCGTTGCCGCGGAAGGAGAAGGAGAGGTTGGAGACGCCGCCCGAGATATGGGCGCGCGGCAGCGTCTCGCGGATCGCCTTCGTCGCCTCGATGAAGTCGTTGCCGTAATTGTCGTGCTCCTCGATGCCCGTCGCCACCGCGAAGATGTTCGGGTCGAAGATGATGTCCTGCGGCGGGAAGTTCAGCTTCTCCGTCAGCAGCTTGTAGGCGCGCGTGCAGATCTCGATCTTGCGCTGGAAGGTGTCGGCCTGGCCGACCTCGTCGAAGGCCATGACGACGACCGCCGCGCCATAGTCGCGGCAGATGCGCGCCTGGGCGAGGAAGGCTTCCTCGCCCTCCTTCATCGAGATCGAGTTGACGATCGGCTTGCCCTGGATCGTCCTCAGCCCCGCCTCGATCACCGGGAACTTCGAGGAGTCCACCATGATCGGGACCCGGCTGATATCGGGCTCGGAGGCGACGAGGTTGCAGAACTCGGTCATCGCCTTCTGGGAATCCAGCAGGCCCTCGTCCATGTTGATGTCGATCACCTGCGCGCCGTTCGCGACCTGGTCGCGCGCGACATCGAGCGCGGCGGCATAATCGCCGGCCGTGATCAGCTTCCTGAACTTGGCCGAGCCGGTGACGTTGGTCCGCTCGCCCACATTCACGAACGGAATCGTCTCGTCGAGCGTGAAGGGCTCCAGCCCCGAGAGCCGCAGATAGGGCTTGATCTGCGGAATCGCGCGCGGCGCCTTGCCGGCCACCGCCTGCGCGATGGCGCGGATATGGTCCGGCGTCGTGCCGCAGCAGCCGCCGACGACATTGACGAGGCCCGCATCGGCGAATTCCGCGAGCATGTTGGCGGTGGCCTCCGGCCGCTCGTCATAGAGGCCGAATTCATTGGGCAGGCCGGCATTGGGATAGGCGCAGACCAGCGTGTCGGCGATGCGGGACATGTCCTTGATATGCGCCCGCATCTCGCGCGCGCCGAGCGCGCAGTTGAGGCCGATGGTCAACGGCGCGGCATGGCGCACCGAGTTCCAGAAGGCCTCGACCGTCTGGCCCGAGAGCGTGCGGCCCGAAAGATCCGTGATCGTGCCGGAAATCATCACCGGCAGGCGCAGACCCTTCTCGCGATAGACCTCTTCGATCGCGACGATCGCCGCCTTGGCGTTGAGCGTGTCGAAGATCGTCTCGATCAGCAGCAATTCCGAGCCGCCATCGATCAGCCCCCTCACCTGCTCGGCATAAGCCTCGCGCACCTGGTCGAAGGTCACGGCGCGGAAGCCGGGATTGTTCACGTCG
>NZ_JBMDWH010000224.1:0-3044 GCF_048595345.1 Allobosea sp. | reverse complement strand
CGCCAGCGACTGCATCGCCGCCGCCCAGACGCCGAGCATCGCGATCAGCAGCGGCAGCAGCGCCATGCCGAGCGTGAAACCGAACCTGCGGGTGGCCCCCCAGGCCCCAGCGGCGACGGCAACCGCGAAGACGGGCGCCGGCACAAGTGCCAGCCCCGTCTCCAGCCCGCGCACCGGCGCGGTCAAAGCCGCGCTGATACCGTCGAGCCGGTCGCCAAAGCCGGTGACGACCGCATCGACGCCGCGATTGACAGCCCCTTGCAGAGCCTTGCCGAGATCCGGCAGCCAGCCGTCGCTCACAGGCCGGACTTCACCTTCTGCGCCACCTCAGCCGGGACCCATTTGGTCCAGACATCGCCTTGCGTCTTCAGGAAGACCAGTGCCTGCTGCTCGGGGGTCACGCCCTTTTCGCGCGCTTCGGCCAGCATCTTCGAGGTCAGTTCGCTGCTGGTCGTGTAGGCCTTGAAGAAGGCCGCGAGCTGCGGCGCCTTCTTGATGAAATCGACATTTCCGCCATTGACGACCTTGCTCTCGGGATAGGCGGTGGCGCGCTTGGGGGCGTCGCTCGCCTTCAGCTCGGCCCAGACAGCCGGATCGAACGGCGCTTCCTGCAGCTTGACGAGGTCATAGGCGCCGAGAAGCCAGCTCGGACCCCAGTAATAGAACACGACCGGGCGCTTGCGCTTCAGCGCCGCCTCGATCGCGGCGACCAGCGCCTCACCCGAGCCGCCCCTGACATTGGTGAAGTCAGTGGCGAGGCCGTAGACGGCGAGCTTCTTGGTGTTGATGCCCTCGCAGACCCAGCCGGCGACGCAATTGTAGAAGCGGCCCTTGCCCGGCTCCTCGGGATCGGCGAACAGATCCTTGTAGCGCTTGAGATCCTCGACGCTCTTCAGCTCCGGCGCCTTGGCATCCGGCCCCGCGACGAGATAGCGTGGCACGAACCAGCCCTCGTTCGCATCCGGGAAGGTGGTGCCCAGCGGCTCGACCTTGCCGGCCTCGGCCGCCTTGACCCAGGCCTCGACGGGGTTCGCCATCCAGATTTCCATGATGACGTCGACATCGCCGCGCGCCAGCCCGTTGACCAGCGGCGCGACCACGCCCGGCACGCGCTCGACCTTGCAGCCGAAACCCTTCTCGGCGATGGCCCCGGCGACGGCGGTGTGGAAGGCGGCGGAATCGTAATCCAGCCCGGCAATCTTCAGCGGCCGGTCCAGCTCGCAGGCGCCCGCCGCGCCGGCCCAGCCCAGTCCCGCCGCCAGCAGCACGGCTCCCCAAACGGCTTTCATGTCGTCGCTCCCCTGCTTGCGATCGACGCCGCTGCGGCGCCGCCCAAGACATGCGTAATCGGCCGAACAGCCGCCGGTCCTGCCGCGGCAACGCATCAGCGTGGCGGATGATCCGTCTCAGCCCGAAGCATTGCGCAAACGGCCGGCATGCACCATCTGCGCTCCTGCCATCGACTGTCAGGAAACCGCGCCGCGGCTCGCCCGTCGCATGATAGGGATGCGCAGCAGCATTACGGTCGCCCTGCCCGGAACCGGGCTGGCGTCGGCCGGCTTTTGTCCTAGTCTCGAAGCCTCCTCCACACGGACGTCCCGATGGCCCGCAAAGCTTCACAGCCCGGCAAACCCAAAGCCGCAGCCGCGCAGAGCGCCGCCGAACAGGCCGCCGCGCTGGAGGATATGTTCGACCGGAATGTCGGGTCCATCGCCGACCGCAACATCCGCATGATCACCGTGCGTGGCGCCCGCGAGCACAACCTCAAGAACGTCGATCTCGCGATCCCGCGCGACAAGCTCGTCGTGTTCACCGGCCTCTCCGGCTCGGGCAAGTCCTCGCTCGCCTTCGACACGATCTATGCGGAAGGGCAGCGCCGCTATGTCGAGAGCCTCTCGGCCTATGCCCGTCAGTTCCTCGAGATGATGAGCAAGCCCGATGTCGACCAGATCGACGGGCTCTCGCCGGCGATCTCGATCGAGCAGAAGACGACCTCCAAGAACCCGCGCTCCACGGTGGGCACCGTCACCGAGATCCACGACTATATGCGCCTGCTCTGGGCGCGCACCGGCATTCCCTATTCGCCCGCCACCGGCCTGCCGATCGAGAGCCAGACCGTCCAGCAGATGGTCGACCGGCTGGCCGAGCTGCCGGAGAAGACGCGCGGCTATCTGCTCGCGCCGGTCGTGCGCGGCCGCAAGGGCGAGTTCCGCAAGGAGATGGCGGAGTGGCTGAAGCGCGGCTTCCAGCGCGTCAAGGTCAATGGCGAATTCCATGAGATCGCCGACGCGCCCGCGCTCGACAAGAAGTTCAAGCACGACATCGACGTGGTGGTGGACCGCATCGTTATCCGCCCCGATTTGGGCGCCCGCCTTGCCGACTCGCTGGAGCAGGCGCTGGAGCTGACGGACGGCATCGCCGTCTTCGAATATGCCGATGAGAAGGAGGAGAACGGCGAGGCCAGGCGCATCACCTTCTCGTCCAAATTCGCCTGCCCGGTCTCCGGCTTCACCATTCCCGAGATCGAGCCGCGTCTGTTCTCCTTCAACAACCCCTTCGGCGCCTGCCCGGTCTGCGACGGCCTCGGCCACGAGATGCGGATCGACCCGGACATGATCGTGCCGGACGCCTCGCTCTCGCTGAAGAAGGGCGCCATCGCCCCCTGGGCGAAATCGACCTCACCCTATTACGGCCAGACGCTGGAGGCGCTGGCCAAGCATTTCGGCTTCTCGATGACGAAGCCCTGGTCCGAACTGCCCGAGAGCGCCCGCAAGGCGATCCTGTTCGGCACGGGTTCGGAGGCCGTGCGCATGGCCTATCACGACGGGCTGCGCGCCTATGAGGTGAGGAAGCCCTTCGAGGGCGTCATCACCAATATGGAGCGGCGCTGGAAGGAGACGGAATCGGACTGGGCGCGCGAGGAGATCGGCCGCTTCATGTCCGAGACGCCCTGCGCCGCCTGCAACGGCTATCGCCTGAAGCCCGAGGCGCTGGCGGTGAAGATCGACGGCCGCCATATCGGCGAGATCTCCAAGCTCTCGGTC
>NZ_JBMDWH010000223.1:0-6471 GCF_048595345.1 Allobosea sp. | reverse complement strand
GCACTCCTTCAGCTTCTTCTCGACCGCCCGGTTGTTCCGGTTCTCCTCCATGTCGATGAAGTCGATGACGATCAGGCCGGCGAGGTCGCGCAGGCGCAGCTGGCGGGAGATTTCCTCCGCCGCCTCGAGATTGGTCTTGAGCGCCGTGTCCTCGATATTGTGCTCGCGCGTCGAGCGGCCCGAATTGATGTCGATGGCGACCAGCGCCTCGGTCTGGTTGATCACCAGATAGCCGCCGGATCGCAGCGTGACGGTGCTGGAGAACATCGCGTCGAGCTGGCTCTCGACGCCGAAGCTGGCGAAGAGAGGCGTCTGCTCGCGATAGGGCTTCACGCTCTTGGCCTGCCCCGGCATGAGCATGCGCATGAAGTCCTTGGCCTCGCGATAGGCGTCCTCGCCCGCGACGTGAACCTCGTCGATGTCCTTGTTGTAGAGGTCGCGGATCGAGCGCTTGACGAGGTTGCCCTCCTCATAGACCAGCGCCGGGGCGACCGAGGCAAGCGTCAGCTCGCGCACGCTCTCCCACATCCGCATCAGATATTCGTAGTCGCGCCGGATCTCGACCTGCGTGCGCGAGGCGCCCGCCGTGCGCAGGATCAGGCCCATGCCCTCCGGCACCTCCAGCTCCTGGGCGATCTCCTTGAGGCGCTTGCGGTCTTCGGCGTTGGTGATCTTGCGCGAGATGCCGCCGCCCTTGCCGGTGTTCGGCATCAGCACCGAATAGCGGCCGGCGAGCGACAGATAGGTGGTCAGCGCCGCGCCCTTGTTGCCGCGCTCTTCCTTGACGACCTGGACCAGGATGATCTGGCGGCGCTTGATCACCTCCTGGATCTTGTACTGGCGGCGGGACTGGCGATGCGGCCGCTCCGGCATGTCGTCGAGGCCGTCGCCGCCGCCGAGCTGCTCGGGAGCCTCCTCGGCCTCGTCGCCATCCTCGTCTTCCGCGTTCTCGTCATCGGAACGCCTGCGGGCCTCGGGCGCGTCGCCGGCCTCGGCCGAAGCCTCGTCGCCTTGCGTCTCTTCGGCTTGCGCCTTGTCGGCCTCTGCCTCAGCGGCAGGGGCTTCGACCGTCTCGAAGGTGAGGGGCGCCGCGTTCTCGGCCGCGTCCTCGCTCTGCGATTCGGTCACGGCAGGAGCGAACTCCTCACCGAAGGCGGGCGCGCCCTCGCTGACCATCGCCGCTTCCTTGCCGTCGGTCTCGACCGCATCGGTGGAATCGACATCGGCCGTCACGGTCTCGTCCGCTGCGGCCTTCTTGGCGCGGTTGTCGCGATCGCCCCGGCGGCCGCGTCGGCCACGCTTCTCCCGGCGCTCCTCGTCTCGCTCCTCGTCGCGCTCGGCGCGCGCTTCCTCGGCCATGAGAGCCTGACGGTCGGCGACGGGGATCTGGTAATAGTCGGGATGGATCTCGGAGAAGGCGAGGAAGCCGTGGCGGTTGCCGCCATATTCCACGAAGGCCGCCTGGAGCGAGGGCTCCACGCGGGTCACCTTGGCGAGATAGATATTGCCGCGGAGCGGCTTGCGGCTCGCGGATTCGAAATCAAACTCTTCGACGCGGGATCCGCGCACCACCACGACCCGGGTCTCTTCCGGGTGGGTGGCATCGATAAGCATCTTGTTGGCCATTGACGATTTCCATTACGGCGGCCGCTCGCGATGTCGCCGCGACGCCGGATCGCAATCCGTCGCCGCGGGCCCAAGCGCCGCTCGAGAGCCGGCTGGAGCCGGCATGTTGCAGGAGGAGGGAGACGGTCGGAACGGCGGGGCGGGCGGGCACGACAGCGCGGGAAAACCCGGTGCGTGTCCGCAGCTGGAGACGATACTCTTCTGAAACGAGCGCCGTCGTTTGCCCCGTCATCTGCCCTGACCTGCGATGCGCCCGTCTCGCGACTAAGGCTCACCGCGTTTGCACGCTCGCGAGACAGGGCAGGGGCGAACATCGGTGACGCCGACCCGACCGTCTGCGGACGATCTGTTAAGGCTCGCTCGCCGGCATCGTCCGAATGGTCGATGACGTGCCAGCCCGGGACGCCGACGGATGGTTCGATCCGGATGTGTCCTCAGGGCGGGCGCTTGAGCAGCCTTGTTCCAATACAGACAGGTGACCGTGATTTGCAAGTCACATCGCAAGCGCTTCTCCGGCCCCGCCGGTGCGGCCGGTTCATCAGGGGCGGGCGCCATGGTAACCCTCTGTTAGGAGGTCGCGACGCCTATGGTTAAGCGTTGGTGACGACAGACGGGACCGAGCAGCTGTTTTCCCACTTCCACCAAGCAGAATGGCTGCGTGGCGCCGTTTCGAGGCGTATGGGGCAGGGTGCGCGCCGCCTCCTGCTGGCCGTTTCGCTGCTCTGCGCCGGGCTTGCGGGCGGGCAGCCCGCCATATCCCAACCTTCCGTTTCTCAGCCCAAGCCGCAGCTCGAACTGCCGGTTGCGACCGACGTCAGGCTCGAAAGCCAGGGCGAGACGGTGCGACTGGCCATGACCCTGTCGGCCGTGGTGCCGCTCAAGGCCTGGGTCCAGGCCGCGCCCGACCGTCTCATCATCGAGCTGCCTTCGACCAATTTCCAGCTCCAGCCCGGGGCCCGCAAGAGCGCCGGCTTCGTCAGCGGCTATCGCTATGGCCTCTTCACCGCCGACAAAGCGCGCATCATCGTCGATCTGGCCCAGCCTGCGATTCTCGCTTCGGCCGAGGTCAAGCCGGTCCGCGGCGGCTTCGGCGAATTGTCGATCGAATTGAAAAAGGTGGGCAGGGCGGAATTCCTCGCCGAAGTCGCGAAGGCTCCGCGGGCCGAGCCGGCGACACTCCCGCCGGCAGTGGCCGAGAAGCGGGTGGGCGAGACGCGCCGCACGGTGGTCATCGATCCAGGCCATGGCGGCATCGACCCCGGCACGGTCGTGGCCTCTACCGCCGAAAAATCGGTGGTGCTCGGCTTCGGGACCGCGCTGCGCGACCAGTTGGAATCGACGGGCCGTTACCGGGTGGTGATGACGCGCGACGACGACCGCTTCGTCTCTCTCTCCGACCGGGTTCGCATCGGCCAGAACGAGAAGGCCGATCTCTTCATCTCGATCCATGCCGATTCGCTGACGCAGGCGCAGGATGTCCGTGGCGCGACGGTCTATACCCGCTCGGAACGGGCGACGGACGCCGAAGCCGCCAAGCTCGCCGCCAAGGAGAACGAGGCCGATTCGGCCGCCGGCCTCGAAAGCGGTGAGGAGGTGCAGGACGTGGCCGGCATCCTCATGGATCTCGCCCGCCGCGAGACCCGCACGTTCTCGGGTGTCTTCGCCCGCAATCTCGTCGATAAGCTCGGGGCCTCGGTGAAGATGCACCGGATTCCGCTGCGTTCCGCCCGGTTTTGGGTGCTGAGCGCGCCGGATGTGCCCTCTGTGCTGATCGAACTCGGCTATATGTCGAGCCCCAAGGACGCTGCCCTTCTCAGTTCCGCCGAATGGCGCGGCAAGGCGGTCGCCGCGGTCAGTGCCGCGATCGAGGACTACTTCGCCCGAGAGCGCGCGCCGGTCGGAAAGGCGGCCGAAGCGCGCCAGTAGCGGCGGCCTGGCGGTCGCGGGAGATCGAAACGCCAATGTGATGGTTGAGCCACGGTTCCGCCATCAGCGTCATGATATAGAGCGGTGTTTCGGCGCGCTGCGACTCGCCGCCGATGCCTGACAGATTGAAGGTGCTGGGCCAGAAATGCGGTTTATCCTGCGAATCTTCGGATGGCTGTTCGCGGCCGGCGCGATCGCCTTCATGATCGGCGCCGCCGTCGTCGGCGGCGTGATCTGGCATTATTCGCAGGATCTGCCCGATTACGCCCAGCTGCGGAACTACGAACCGCCGGTGATGACGCGCGTCCATGCCGGTGACGGCAGCCTCATCGCCGAATATGCGCGCGAGCGGCGCCTTTATCTGCCGATTCAGGCTGTGCCGAAGCTCGTCGTCGATGCCTATATCTCGGCCGAGGACAAGGATTTCTACACCCATATGGGCATCGACCCGAAGGGTCTGATCCGCGCCGCCATCTCGAACTATCGCAACCGCAGCGCGAATCGCCGGCCTCAGGGCGCCTCGACGATCACCCAGCAGGTCGCGAAGAACTTCTTCCTCAGCCCCGAGCAGTCGATCGAGCGCAAGATCCGCGAGGCTCTTGTCGCGCTGAAGCTGGAATCCACTTATTCCAAGGACAAGATCCTCGAGCTCTATCTCAACGAAATCTATCTCGGCGCGCCCGCCCCGGGCCTCGGCAGCTATGGTATCGCCGCCGCCGCGCTGAATTATTTCGGCAAGTCGGTGCATGAGCTGAACCTGCAGGAGGCCGCTTATCTCGCGGCGCTCCCGAAGGCGCCGAGCGATCTGCAGCCCTACCGCAACACCGATCGCGCCATCGAGCGGCGCAACTACGTCATCGATCGCATGGTCGAGAACGGTTACGTCAAGCGCGACGTCGCCGAGGCGGCCAAGAAGCAGCCGCTCGGCGTCAATCCGCGTCAGGTCTCGCCCAACCAGATCGCTGCGGGCTATTTCGCCGAGGAAATCCGGCGCGAGCTGCAGGATCGCTATGGCGAGAAGAAGCTCCTCGAGGGCGGGCTCTCCGTCCGTGCGACGGTCGATCCCAAGGTCCAGCTGATGGCGCGCAAGGCGCTGGTCGATGGCCTCGTGCGCTTCGACGAGGCACGCGGCTGGCGCGGCGCGATCCAGCGGCTCGATCTCGCCGGCAAGGATTGGGGCCAGGTGGTCGGCGAGCTGCCGGTGCTGGGCGATGTCGCGCCCTGGCGGCTCGCCGTCGTTCTGGAGTCGAGCGGCGACAGCGCCAGGCTCGGGCTGCATCCGCTGCGCGACAATTCCGGTGCGCTCAACAAGAAGCGCGAGATCGTGACGCTCGCCGCGGACGGCATCAAGTGGACGCGCCGCGCCCGCGTCTCGCAGGCCGTCTCAGTCGGCGATGTCGTCTATGTCGAGCCGGTCGAAAGCCGGCCAGGTACGGTGCGCCTGCGCCAGCTGCCCGAGGTCAACGGTGCCATCACCGTGATGGACCCGTTCTCGGGCCGCGTGCTCGCGATGGTCGGCGGCTTCAGCCACGACCAGTCGGAGTTCAACCGCGCGACGCAGGCGATGCGCCAGCCCGGCTCCTCGTTCAAGCCCTTCGTCTATTCGACCGCGCTGGACAATGGCTATACCCCCTCCAGCATCGTGCTCGACGCGACGATCGAGATCGATCAGGGCCCCGGCATCGGGATGTGGCGGCCGGAGAACTTCGACGGCAAGTTCAGCGGCCCACGCACCCTTCGCTACGGCATCCAGTTCTCGAAGAACCTGATGACCGTGCGTTTGGCCAAGGATGTCGGCATGCCGCTGATCGCGGAATATGCCCGCCGCTTCGGCATCTATGACGATCTGCAGCCGGTTCTCTCCATGGCGCTCGGCGCCGGCGAAACCACGGTGATGCGGATGTCGGCCGCCTATTCGATGCTGGTCAATGGCGGCAAGCGCATCCGGCCGACCTTGATCGACCGAATTCAGGACCGCTACGGCGCGACCATCTTCAAGCACGACCAGCGTGTTTGCGAAGGCTGCAACGCCGAGAAATGGAACAACCAGACCGAGCCCCGGCTGATCGACAATCGCGAGCAGGTCATCGACCCGCTGACCGCCTATCAGATGGTCTCGATCCTCGAAGGCGTGGTCAATGCGGGCACCGCGACCGTGGTGAAGGCCGTCGGCAAGCCGCTCGCCGGCAAGACGGGCACGACCAACGATGCCAAGGACGTCTGGTTCTGCGGCTTCTCGCCCGATCTCGCGGCCTGCATCTATATGGGCTTCGACAAACCCAAATCGCTCGGTACCTCCGCGACTGCCGGCCAATATGCCGCGCCGATCTTCCGCGACTTCATGATGGCCGCGCTGAAGGACAAGCCCGCCACGCCGTTCCGCGTGCCGGCCGGCATCAAGCTGATCCGCGTCGACCCCAAGACCGGCATGCGCGCCGGCGGTGAGGGCGGCATCCTGGAGGCCTTCAAGCCCGGTACGGCGCCGCCCGACAGCTACTCGGTGATCGGCGCTTCCGCCGGCGACGGCACGACGCCCTTTGGCGTTGCCCCCGGCGCCCGCCCGATCGGCTCCGGCACCGGCGGCCTGTACTGAGCGCGCGGCTGCGCGGCGCGCTCGCCCCGACATGGCGAGCGCTGCGAAGTCGTCCCGCAAGGGCGGCGCACAAACTCGCCTGTTCCCGCGGTCACGAGGCGCTCTGCACCCCCACATGACGCGAGAGCCGCTAAGAGCGTTTACAGCGCCGGCTTTCGCCCCTATCTCAAGCCGCGACAAGACCCGCGCCCCGCAAGGTGGACAGGACCGATGAGACCCGAGATTCAAACGCAGCTCGATAACGCCAAGCAGTCGATCGGACTGCTGAGGAGGCATCTTTGACTGGGATCAGGCCCAGCGACGCCTCGCCGAACTGAACGCCCTCT
>NZ_JBMDWH010000222.1:0-30803 GCF_048595345.1 Allobosea sp. | reverse complement strand
GGCTGGAGCTGGAAGCGATCGCGCGCGGCGAGGCGGATATCGTCATCGGCACGCAGCTCGTGGCCAAGGGGCATAATTTCCCGCTGATGTCGCTGGTCGGCGTGGTGGATGCGGATCTCGGCCTGTCGAACGGCGATCCGCGGGCGGCCGAGCGCACGTTCCAACTGCTGTCGCAGGTGACGGGCCGCGCGGGCCGCTCCGGCCTCAAGAGCCACGGCCTCATCCAGACCTATCAGCCGACACATCCGGTCATGCAGGCAATCGTCTCCGGCGACGCGCAGGCCTTCTACGACCGCGAGATCGGCGAGCGGGAAAAGGCGCTTCTGCCGCCCTTCGGCCGGCTCGCCTCCGTCATCGTCTCGGCCGACACCCGCAACGAGGCCGAAGCGCATGCGCGCGGTCTGCGCCAGGCGGCCCCCCATGCGGACGGCATCTCGATCCTCGGGCCGGCGGAGGCGCCGCTCGCACTGGTGCGCGGCCGTCATCGCTTCCGCCTTCTGGTGCACGGCCGGCGCGGAAGCGAGATGCAGGCCTTCCTGCGCGCGATGCTCGCGAACGGACCGAAGGAGCGCGCGTCGATCCAGGTCCAGCTCGACATCGATCCGCAGAGCTTCCTTTGAGGCGCATGGTTAACAAAGAATTGTGCGCAGGCGCCTGCCCCGCTTCTGCGGCGTGGCGCGCCATGCGATAGAGGATGCGCGCGAAGCGACGGAGGCCGCCATGATGGAATTCTACATACCCACCGAAACTGGCGAGTTCCTGGCCTTCTGTGCGGCCGTCGCGACGGGGCTTATCGGACTGTTCGCCCTGTTTGCGCCGGGCACGGCGCTCCGGCTCGCGGGCCTGCAGGTTCAGGAGGCGAGCCGGGAAGGGCTGGCCTTCGTGCGCTCGGCCGGCGGCTTCTACACGGGGCTTGCCATCGTCGCGCTGATGATGGCGCAAAGCTGGATCTACATGGCGATTGGCGGAGGTTTCGCACTGGCCGCCTTCGGCCGCCTTCTCTCGCTTCTGTCGGATGGCTCCTTCACGTTGAAGAACCTTCTCGTGCTTGCGGTCCAGGCGGTGCTGGCGGCGCTCCCGCTCGGATACGCATTCGGCTTCATTTGAGCCAAAAGCGGCGTTTCATATCCCCGGACAGACGAACACACCTCACGCCGTGAAGTTTCGCCCCGACTATGGCCGACTTATGGCGCATTCCTGCGTCCGGCGTGTTGCGAGTCCGGGTTTCCTATGCTAGACGAACCGCGAAATTCAGAAAAAGCGGGCGTCAAAGCCTGTGGGAGCTGAAGATTACAGCAACGATTTCAGGGTGTTAGGGCCGTAGCTCCGCTACTGACCAACGCTCTGGATGAAAAGAAGAGAAGCTTGTGCCCGTGGCAGACACATCCCAGCTCGTTTCCGGTGTTGCAGAAAGATACGCGTCTTCGCTTTTCGACCTTGCGCAGGAAGCTGGCTCCGCTGCCGCTGTCGGCGCCGATCTCGACCGTTTCCAGGCCCTGATCGATGAGAGCGATGACCTGAAGCGGCTGATCGTCAGCCCCGTCTTCTCCGCCGAAGATCAGACCAAGGCCATTTCCGCCGTTGCCGCCAAGGCCGGCATCACGGGCCTCGTGGCAAACTTCCTCAAGGTGGTTGCGTCAAATCGCCGCCTCTTCGCCGTTCCCGGCATGATCAAGGCCTACCGCGCCATCGCGGCCCGCGCCCGCGGCGAAATCACGGCCGATGTAACCTCGGCCCATGCGCTCACCGCAGCGCAGGAAACTGAATTGAAGGCGGCGCTGAAAGGCGTCACCGGCAAAGACGTGGCGATCGCCGTCACCGTCGACCCGTCCATTCTCGGTGGTCTGATCGTCAAGGTGGGATCGCGCCAGATCGACACGTCCCTTCGCACCAAACTCTCTACTCTTAAGCTTGCACTGAAAGAGGTCGGCTGATGGATATCCGCGCCGCGGAAATTTCCGCAATTCTCAAAGATCAGATCAAAAATTTCGGCAAAGAGGCGGAAGTCTCTGAAGTCGGCCAGGTGCTCTCCGTCGGTGACGGTATCGCCCGCGTTTACGGCCTCGACAACGTTCAGGCTGGTGAAATGGTCGAATTCCCCGGCGGTATCCGCGGGATGGCGCTGAACCTGGAAAGCGACAACGTCGGTGTCGTTATCTTCGGTTCGGACCGTGACATCAAGGAAGGCGACACCGTCAAGCGGACCGGCGCCATCGTTGACGTTCCGGTCGGTCCGGAACTGCTCGGCCGCGTCGTCGACGCGCTCGGCAACCCGATCGACGGCAAGGGCCCGATCAAGGCGACCCAGCGCGCCCGCGTCGACGTCAAGGCCCCCGGCATCATTCCGCGCAAGTCGGTGCACGAGCCGATGGCGACCGGCCTCAAGGCCGTCGACGCGCTGATCCCGATCGGCCGCGGTCAGCGCGAGCTGATCATCGGCGACCGCCAGACCGGCAAGACTGCGATCGCGCTCGACACGATCCTGAACCAGAAGCCGCTGAACGTCGAAGGCGCGCCGGAGAGCCAGAAGCTCTACTGCGTCTACGTCGCCGTCGGCCAGAAGCGCTCGACCGTCGCCCAGCTCGTGAAGGTGCTCGAGGAGCGCGGCGCGATGGAATATTCCATCGTGGTCGCCGCCACCGCCTCCGACCCGGCCCCGATGCAGTTCCTGGCGCCCTTCGCCGGCTGCGCCATGGGCGAGTTCTTCCGCGACAACGGCATGCATGCCGTGATCATCTATGACGACCTCTCCAAGCAGGCCGTCGCCTATCGCCAGATGTCGCTGCTGCTGCGCCGCCCGCCGGGCCGCGAAGCCTATCCGGGCGACGTGTTCTATCTCCACTCCCGCCTGCTCGAGCGCGCCGCCAAGATGGGCGAGGCCGCTGGCCTGGGCTCGCTGACCGCGCTGCCGATCATCGAGACGCAGGCCAACGACGTCTCGGCCTACATCCCGACCAACGTGATCTCGATCACCGACGGCCAGATCTTCCTCGAGACCGACCTGTTCTACCAGGGCATCCGCCCGGCCGTGAACGTCGGCCTCTCGGTGTCGCGCGTTGGCTCCTCGGCCCAGACCAAGGCCACCAAGAAGGTCGCCGGCAAGATCAAGGGCGAGCTCGCCCAGTATCGTGAGATGGCCGCCTTCGCCCAGTTCGGCTCGGACCTCGACGCGGTCACGCAGCGCCTGCTGAACCGCGGCGCCCGCCTGACCGAACTCCTGAAGCAGCCGCAGTTCTCGCCGCTGAAGATGGAAGAGCAGGTCGTGGTGATCTACGCCGGTGTGAACGGCTATCTCGACGCGCTCCCGGTCACCAAGGTCCGCGCCTTCGAGGACGGGCTTCTGGCCCTGGTTCGCGGCAAGCATGCCGACATGCTGAACGAGATCGGCACCTCGAAGGATCTCTCGGACGCCAATGCGGCGAAGCTGAAGCAGATCGTCGAGGGCTACGCGAAGTCCTTCGCGTAATATCGTCATAGCGAGTGCAGCGGGGCGGTTCCGCCTTGCTGCGCACGTCCTCTGGATGTCTTCGTCGCTGCGGTGTTCGCGGCGACGGATGAGGGGATCAAGATCGGATGCCGTCCCTTAAGGACCTACGCAATCGCATCGCTTCGGTGAAGGCGACGCAGAAGATCACCAAGGCCATGCAGATGGTCGCGGCCGCGAAGCTGCGCCGTGCGCAGACGGCCGCCGAGGCCGCCCGCCCCTATGCCGAGCGCATGGAGACGGTACTGGCGAACCTCGCTTCCGGCGTCTCCGGCTCTACCGCTCCGCGGCTGATCGCCGGCACGGGCGCCGACAAGGTGCATCTGCTGCTGGTGCTGACCGCCGAGCGCGGCCTGTGCGGCGCCTTCAATTCCTCGATCGCACGCCTCGCCCGCGACAAGGCCAATGCGCTCAAGGCCGAGGGCAAGACGGTTAAGATCATCTGCGTCGGCAAGAAAGGCTACGACATCCTGCGTCGCCAGTTCGCCACGGAGATCATCGAATTCATCGACCTGCGCGAGTTCAAGCAGGTCGGCTTCGTCAACGCCGAGGCCATCGCCCAGAACCTGCTCGCCCGTTTCGCCAATGGCGAGTTCGATGTCGCGACGCTGTTCTTCTCCCGCTTCCGCTCGGTGATCGCGCAGATCCCGACGGCTCAGCGCATCATCCCGGCCGAAATCCCTCAGGGCACGCAGCAGACCGACGCGGTCTACGACTACGAGCCGGACGAGGGCGAGATCCTCGAGGCTCTGCTGCCGCGCAACCTGACCGTCCAGATTCTGCGCGGGCTGCTCGAGAACGCCGCTTCCGAACAGGGCGCGCGCATGTCGGCGATGGACTCCGCCACGCGCAACGCCGGCGAGATGATCAAGAAGCAGACCACGCTCTATAACCGCTCGCGCCAGGCGATGATCACGAAGGAGCTGATCGAGATCATCTCCGGCGCCGAAGCGCTCTGACGACCTGAAGACTTCCGCCGGCGGGCCATCCCGCCGGCCTCTGCCACATCCGAATGCGCTAGTTCCGAGGTTCCGCCATGGCAAACGCCGATACCCAGACCACCGCCTCCGACCAGAAGCCCGCCAACACCGGCACCGGCCGCGTCGCCCAGGTCATCGGCGCCGTCGTCGACGTGCAGTTCGACGGCGCGCTGCCCGAGATCCTGAACGCGCTCGAGACCAACAATCTCGGCAACCGTCTCGTTCTGGAAGTCGCCCAGCATCTCGGCGAGAACACCGTCCGGACCATCGCGATGGACTCCACCGAAGGTCTGGTCCGCGGCCAGGAGGTCACCGACACCGGCGCCCCGATCGCGGTTCCGGTCGGCGAGGAATGCCTCGGCCGCATCATGAACGTCATCGGCGAGCCCGTCGACGAGGCCGGCCCGATCCTGACCACCAACACCCGCGGCATCCACCAGCCCGCCCCGACCTATTCGGAGCAGGCCACCGAAGCGCAGATCCTGGTCACCGGAATCAAGGTCGTCGATCTGCTCGCGCCTTACGCCAAGGGCGGCAAGATCGGCCTGTTCGGCGGCGCCGGCGTGGGCAAGACCGTGCTGATCATGGAGCTGATCAACAACGTCGCGAAGGCCCATGGCGGCTATTCGGTGTTCGCCGGCGTCGGCGAGCGCACCCGCGAGGGCAACGACCTCTATCACGAGATGATCGAGTCGAACGTCAACAAGAACCCCAAGGAGAACGGCGGTTCGACCGCGGGTTCGAAATGCGCGCTGGTCTACGGCCAGATGAACGAGCCTCCGGGCGCCCGCATGCGCGTCGCTCTCGCCGGCCTCACCGTCGCCGAGGACTTCCGCGACAAGGGCCAGGACGTGCTCTTCTTCGTCGACAACATCTTCCGCTTCACCCAGGCGGGTTCGGAAGTGTCGGCGCTGCTCGGCCGCATCCCTTCGGCGGTGGGCTATCAGCCGACGCTCGCCACCGACATGGGCAATCTGCAGGAGCGCATCACCACCACCAACAAGGGCTCGATCACCTCGGTGCAGGCGATCTACGTCCCGGCGGACGACCTGACCGACCCGGCGCCCGCCACCTCCTTCGCCCACCTCGACGCCACGACCGTGCTCTCGCGCTCGATCGCGGAAAAGGGCATCTACCCGGCGGTCGACCCGCTCGACTCCACCTCGCGCATGCTCTCGGCCGACATCGTCGGCGAGGAGCACTATGCGGTGGCCCGTCAGGTCCAGCAGATCCTCCAGCGCTACAAGGCACTGCAGGACATCATCGCGATCCTGGGCATGGACGAGCTCTCGGAAGACGACAAGATGACCGTCGCCCGCGCCCGCAAGATCGAGCGCTTCCTGTCGCAGCCCTTCCACGTCGCGGAAGTCTTCACCGGCTCGCCGGGCAAGCTCGTTTCCCTCGAGGACACGATCAAGGGCTTCAAGGGTCTGGTCGATGGCAAGTACGATCACCTCCCCGAGGCGGCCTTCTACATGGTCGGCTCGATCGAGGAAGCCGTCGAGAAGGCCCAGCGCCTGGCCGCCGAGGCCGCCTGAGGCCTGCTTCATGAGGTCATCCGGGGCGGCCGCCGGCCGACCCGGGATCCATGCCTGAGCATGGAAGTTAAAGGTTCTGGCATGGATCCCGGCTCTTCGCTTCGCTGCGGCCGGGATGACGTCGGAGGAAAGTAAGGCGATGGCCACCTTCAAGTTCGAACTCGTCTCGCCGGAGCGCATCCTGTTCTCGGGCGATGTCGTCAGCGTCATCATCCCGTCCGTCGAGGGCGAGATGACGGTGCTGGCCGGCCATGCGCCGCTCGTCGCCACGCTGAAGACCGGCATCCTCTTCGTTCAGACGACCGAGAGCAACGGCAAGGAATTCTTCGTTAATGGCGGCCTCGTCGAGGTCAACCAGGCTTCGGCCACGGTGCTGGCCGAGCAGGCGCGCTTCATCGAGGATGTCGACACCGCCGTGCTCGATGCCGAGATCCTGACCGTCGAGACCCGCATAGACGGTGCCCATACGGACGAGGACAAGAAGCGCCTGCGCGAGACGCTCTCGCAGCTGCGCGAGTTCAAACACGTCTTCGAAAGCCGCAAGGTGGCGTGACCGCCCGCGGCAACCGGGACTGACCGAAAGGGCCGCGCAAGCGGCCCTTTTCTTTGTCCTGTCTTCGGCGCGTCCGCTTAGGTGGCATAGCGGGCGAAGGCCGCCACCACCTTCTCGTAGACCGGGCGCTTGAAGGGCACGATCAGTTCCGGCGTCTGCGACAGCGGGCGCCAGCGCCATTCGGCGAATTCCGGCGGCTCGTCGCCATTGGGCCGGCCGACGTCGATCGCGCCCTCATCGCCGGTAAAGCGGAACGCCACCCAGCGCTGCCGCTGGCCGCGAAAGGCGCAAAGCCGGTGCGGCGGGCCGTCATAGGGTGGGAAGTCGTAGCTCCACCACTCCTCCGTGGCACCGAGCAACTCGGCCTGGGTGATGCCCGTTTCCTCTGCCAGCTCGCGCCGAGCCGCGGCGACGATCTCCTCGTCGGCGTCGATTCCACCCTGCGGCATCTGCCAGTCATGCCCAGGCGTGATCACCTCCGGCCCGGCACTGTGCGAGCGGCCGGTGAAGACCAGTCCCACCGCATTGAAGAGCGCGATGCCGACATTGGGGCGGTAGGGGAGCGAATCCGACATGGCGGCATTATCGCGGGCAGGAGAGCAGCAAGGCAATCCGGAGCACAGACTGGACCCCCGCCCCTCCTGACATGCTTCGTCGCTGTCGCTTCTCGCCGGACCGGGTCGAGCCGCTGGCCTATTCCCCCATCGCGATCAGGCTGGCATTTCCGCCCGCTGCGGCAGTGTTCACCGTCACGGTCTGCTCGGTCGCGAAGCGCATCAGATAATGCGGGCCACCGGCCTTCGGCCCGGTGCCGGACAGGCCATGGCCGCCGAAGGGCTGCACGCCCACCACGGCGCCGATGATGTTGCGGTTCACATAGACATTGCCGGTCGAAAGCCGCTTCACCACGCGCTCCACCGTCGCCTCGATGCGGGAATGCACGCCGAGCGTCAGCCCGTAACCGGTGGCGTCGATCTCGTCGATCACCTTGTCCAACTCGCCGGCCTTCCAGCGCACGACATGCAGGATCGGCCCGAAATGCTCGGCTGTGAGGTCCCCGACCCGGTCGAGCCGCACGATGTGAGGCGCGACATAGGTACCTCCGAGATCGGGCGTCTGCCCCGACCAGGCGACGCGGCCTTGGCTATTCATCGCCGCCACATGGGCGTCCAGCCTCTGCTGGGCGGCCGCATCGATCACCGGTCCGATATGGGTGTCGAGCCTGCGCGGATCGCCGAGCCTGAGCTCGCGCGTGGCGCCTTCGATCATCTCGATCATCTTGTTGGCGACGTCGTCCTGCACGACCAGCAGGCGCAGCGCCGAGCAGCGCTGGCCAGCCGAGCGGAAGGCCGACATCACGACATCGTCGCAGACCTGCTCGGGCAGCGCGGTGGCGTCGACGATCATGGCGTTGAGCCCGCCCGTCTCGGCGATCAGCGGGACGATAGGCCCGTCCTTGGCGGCGAGCGCCCGGTTGATCCCGCGCGCGGTCGCGGTCGAGCCCGTGAACGCGACGCCCGCTACGGCGGGATGCGCGATCAAGGCCGCACCGGCCTCCGGGCCACCCGGCACCAGATGCAGCGCGCTCGCCGGCACGCCCGCCTCGTGCAGCAGGCGGATGGCGACGGCGGCGATCAGCGGCGTCTGCGGGGCGGGCTTGGCGACGACGCTGTTGCCGGCGACGAGCGCCGCGACCACCTGCCCCGCGAAGATGGCGAGCGGGAAGTTCCAGGGCGCGATACAGACAAAGACGCCCCGCCCGCGCAGCACCAGCCGGTTCTCCTCACCGGTCGGGCCGGGGAGCGACAGCGGCACGGCGAAATGCTCCTCGGCCTGCGCGGCATAGTAGCGGCAGAAATCCACCGCCTCCCGCACTTCGGAGATGGCGTCGTCGATCGTCTTGCCCGCTTCGGACTGCAAAAGGGCAATCAAAAGCCCGCGTCGGGCTTCCATCAGATCGGCCGCCCTGCGCAGCGCGGCGGCGCGCATGCGCGCAGGCGTTTCGCTCCAGGCACGGAAGCCGTTTATCGCGGCGTCCATCGCGCGCGCGGCCGTCGCGGAATCGGCTTCCGTCACCCGGCCGATCGGCTTGTTGTCGATCGGCGAGCGCATGTCGCGCACCGCCCCCGGCTGCGGCTTGCCGTCGATGATCGGGGCGGCGTCCGGGAAGGCTCCGGCTTGAGTGACTTCTGTCAGAAGCCCCTCCAGACTCTCCTCATGGCCGAACTCGACGCCGGCCGAATTCTTCCGCGAGGAGCTGTAGAGATCGCCCGGCAGCGGGATACGGCGATGGCGCGCCGCGCTCGGGCTGCCGATGATGTCGGCGGGCGCGGTCAGCAACTGCGAGACCGGTATGTCCGGATCTCCCGAGGCGCTGACGAAGGAGGAATTGGCACCGTTCTCCAGCAGGCGGCGTACGAGATAGGCGAGCAGATCCTGATGCCCGCCGACGGGCGCATAGGTGCGGCAGGCGAAGGCGTCGTTCTCGCGCAGCAGCTTCTCGTAGAGCGCCTCGCCCATGCCATGCAGGCGCTGGAACTCGAAGCCCAAATCGTCCCCGGCAAGACGGCCGTCCGGCCGGGCGGCCTTTCCATCGCCGGCCATCTCGGCCACCGTCGCGACGGTCAGGGCGTTATGGGTCGCGAATTGCGGGATGATGCGCGGCCGCAGCGCGAGCAGCTGCGCAGCGCAGGCCTCGTAATTCAGGTCCGTCATCGCCTTGCGGGTGAAAACCGGATAGTCGGCGAGCCCGCGCTCCTGGGCGCGCTTGAGCTCGGTGTCCCAATAGGCGCCCTTGACCAGCCGCACCATCATCCGCCGGCCATGGATCTCGGCCAGGCGCCCGATATGGTCGATCACCGCCGAGGCGCGCTTCTGATAGGCCTGGATGGCGAGACCGAACCCGTCCCAGCCATCGAGCGAGGCATCTGCGAAGACGGCATCGATCACGTCGAGCGAGAGTTCGAGACGGTCGGCCTCCTCGGCGTCGATGGTGAAGTTCAGGTCGTAGCTCTTGGCCTGTCGCGCCAGCGCGATCACCTTCGGCACCAGCTCGGTGATGACGCGCTCATGGCTCATGGCCTCGTAGCGCGGATGCAGCGCCGAGAGCTTCACCGAAATCCCCGGCCGGTTCGGCAGCCGGTCATTGCCGGCCGAGCGGCCGATGGCGTCGATTGCCGCGGCATAGGACTGGAAATAGCGATCCGCGTCGGCTTGTGTGCGGGCGCCTTCCCCGAGCATGTCGAAGGAGTAGCGATAAAGCTTTCCGCTGCCGGAGCGGGCGCGCTTCAGCGCCTCCTCGATCGTCTGGCCCAGCACGAAATGGTTGCCCATCACGCGCATGGCCTGGCGGGTCGCGGTGCGCACGGTCGGCACGCCGAGGCGCTTTGCGAGGCTGCCGACGATGCCGGCCGGCGTCTCCCCCGGCTGGATGACCCGGGCGGTGATACCGAGGGCCCAGGCCGAGGCCGAGACGAGGAAGGCATCGGACTTCGCCTCATGATTGGCGAAATCGCCCTGGCCGAGCTTGTCCTCGATCAGCCGGTCCGCCGTGGCGGAATCGGGCACGCGCAGCAGCGCCTCGGCCAGCACCATCAGCGCCAGCCCTTCCTTCGTCGAGAGCGAGTATTCGCGCAGCAATTCCTCGATGCCGCCGAGCCCGGCCTTGCGGCCCCGGATTGCCTCGACCAACCCGGTCGCGCGCGCGTCGATCCGGGCCTTGGCGGCAGGGTCGCGGCGGGCGCCGGCAAGCAGACGGCTGGCGATGGTCGCATCGTCTTCGGCATAGGGCGCGCGGAAAGGCGGCGGGGACGGCGTGGCGGGCGCGGCCATGGAGGCTCCGGTCGGATCGCTTCGGGACGTTATGAAGTGTGAGGCCGGCTGCGCCTCATTTCAATTGGCTATGCGAGCAGAATATCCGTATCATTCTCTACCATGACTCCATTTGGCAAAGAAAAATCATGCTCGATCGGGTGGACCGTCGGCTTCTGGCCCTCGTGCAAGCGGATGGACGGATGTCCGGTGTCGAACTCGCCGACAAGGTCGGCCTGTCCGCCACCGCAACGGGCGAGCGCCTAAAGCGGCTGACTCGCGACGGCTTCATCACCGGCTATCGCGCGACGCTCGATCCGGCCAAGCTCGGCCTGCACCTGCTGGTCTTCGTCGAGGTCTATCTCGACAAGACCACGCCCGACGCCTTCGAGCGTTTCGCCGCGGCGGTGAAGCGCGCGCCGGAGGTGCTGGAGTGCCATATGGTGGCCGGCGGTTTCGATTATCTGGTGAAGACGCGCGTGGCCGACATGGGCGCCTACCGGCATTTCCTCGGCGAGGTCCTGCTCGCGCTGCCGGCCGTGCGCGAGACGCGCACCTATGCCGTCATGGAGGAGGTCAAGACGGATGGTGCGCTTCCGCTCTGACGCTTGGCCCCGTCCCGAAAAATGCGCGCATCTTGACGCGATTTCAACGTGTTGTGATCCGAAGATGGCAAGCGAGGGTTGAGCGATCCGCGAATCGGACGCGAGAAGGAGATCGGGAGATGGCGGGGCGCGTGAATCGCCGGGGGGTGTCTCGGCGCGGCCTCATGGGCCTGGCGCTCGCAGGCGCGGGGCTCCTGACCTGCGGCCGGCCGGCCCTGGCACAGACGATCCCGATCAAGCTTCTGCTCGGATGGCGGCTCGAAGGTCTGTCGGCTCTGTTTCTGGTTGCCCAGGAGAAGGGGCATTTCGGTGCCGAGGGCCTCGATGTCGTGATCGAGCCAGGCAGCGGCTCGCGGCTGGTGCCGGGGCGCATCGCGGCCGGTGAGTTCGATGCCGGCTATGGCGACGTCAACACCCTGGTCAGGCTTCGCGACAGCAGGCCGGGCCTCGACCTCAAGGCCGTGATGATGATCCAGGACAGGGCGCCCTTCGCCCTGATCGGGCGGCGCAGCCGCGGGATCGGCGATACCCCGGCCAGCCTCGAAGGACGCAAGCTCGGCGCTCCGGCGACGGACGCCGCCTTCGCACAATGGCCGCTGTTGAAGACCCTGAACCGGATCGACGATAGCCGTATCAAGCTCGACGCGATCGGCTTCGCCGTGCGCGAGCCGATGCTGGCCGCCGGCGAGGTCGATGGCATTTTCGGCTTCGGCCCCTCGGTGCTGCCGGGCCTGAAGGCCCGCGGCGTGCCGGCCGAGGATATCGTCACGCTGGCGATGGCCGATCACGGCCTCGTCCTCTACGGCAACGCGCTGATGGTCTCGCCCAAATTCGCAGCCGAGCAGCCCGGCGCCGTGCGCGGGCTCGTCAGAGCCTTGATCCGCAGCCTGCGCGAGGTTGCCGCCGATCCCGATTTCGCGGCGCAGCTGGTCGCCCGCCGCACCGACATCCCGCAGCCGGAGGTCGAGCGCGAGCGGCTGTTCCAATCGCTGCAGCAGACGGTGCTCACGCCCGCTGCGCGCGAACACGGGCTGGGTTCGGTCGATCCCGCCCGCTGGGCCCAGGCGATCTACCAGCTCGACATGGTTCAGCCGCTGAAGGACAAGGCCAAGGCGGGCGAGGCCTTCACCGCCGCCTTTCTGCCCGCCAAGGAAGAACGCCTGTTCTGAGCGCAGGGCCGGGCCTCTCCCGCAGGCATGACAAGCGGGCCTTCGCTTCCTATCTTGCGCCGACTGCAGATCGGACCGCCCTCGCCTTGCACCTGCCCGCTTCGACCGACTACGCGGCCTTGCGCCGCACCTTCCGGTGGCGCATCCCGGAGCGCTACAACATCGCCGTCGATGTCTGCGACCGTTGGGCCGCGCAGGAGCCGGAGCGGCCGGCCATCATCGAAGTCGACAAGGATTGGCAGGTGAGGCCCGTCAGCTTCGGCTGGCTTCGCGACGAGTCCAACCGTCTCGCAGGCGCCCTGAGGCTGCGGGGCATCGCGCGTGGCGACCGGCTGGCGATCCTGCTGCCCCAAGGGCGTCATGTCCTGGCGGCGCATCTGGCCGCCTACAAGCTCGGCGCGATCGCCGTGCCGCTGGCCGCGCTGTTCGGGATCGATGCGCTGGCCTATCGGCTGGAGAATGCCGGTGCCAGGGCGATCGTCACCGATTCGGCCGGGCTCGCGAAGCTGCGGCAGATCGAAACGCCCTTGCCCGGACTGGCGCTTCGGATCTGCGTCGATGGGGCGGATCGCGAGGCCGAAGGCTGGGATGCGCTGGTGGCGGCAGCCGAGCCGGATTTCGTTCCGGTCGAGACCGGCCCGGACGACCCGGCGCTGATGATCTACACCTCCGGCACCACCGGTCATCCAAAGGGCGCGCTGCATGGCCACCGCGTCCTGCCCGGCCATCTGCCCGGCGTGCAGATGCCGCATGATTTCATGCCGCAGCCGGGCGACATCGCCTGGACGCCGGCGGATTGGGCCTGGGCCGGCGGTCTGCTGAACATGCTGCTGCCGGCGCTGCATTTCGGCGTGCCCGTCGTCGCCCGTCCGGTGACGCGCTTCGTGCCGGAGGAGGCCTATCGGCTGATGCAGGATCTGGCGATCCGCAACGCTTTCGTGCCGCCGACGGCTCTGCGGATGCTGCGCGGGGCCGGCTTGCCGCAGGGCCGCTACCGGCTGGCGCTGCGCTCCGTGGCGGCGGCGGGAGAGGCGCTCGGCGTCGAAACGCTCGCCTGGGGGCGCGAGGCGCTGGGGCTCACCATCAACGAGGCCTACGGACAGACCGAGTGCAATCTCGTGCTGGCCTCCAGCGCCGGCATCGGCGTCAGCCGGCCGGGCTGCATCGGCAAGGCGGTTCCGGGCCATGAGGTCGCGATCATCCGGCCGGACGGCTCCGTCTGCGCGGCCGGCGAGGAAGGGCAGATCGCCGTGCGCCGGCCCGATCCGGTAATGTTTCTCGGCTACTGGAACAACGAGGCCGCGACCGCCGCCAAATTCATCGGCGACTGGATGACGACCGGCGACGAAGGCGTGCAGGACGAAGACGGCTATGTCCGTTTCATCGGCCGCGACGACGACGTCATCACCTCCTCCGGCTACCGGATCGGCCCCGGCGAAATCGAGGATTGCCTGCTTCGGCATCCGGATGTCGCTTTGGCCGCCGTGGTCGGCAAGCCCGACGCGCTGCGCACCGAGATCGTCAAGGCGTTCGTCGTGCCCCGCGAGGGCAAGGCCGGCTCGCCGGAGCTGGCGAGCGAGCTTCAGGCTTTCGTGCGCGCCCGTCTCTCAGCCCATGAATATCCGCGCGAGATCGCCTTTCGCGAAGAGCTGCCGATGACGACCACCGGCAAGATCATTCGCCGGCTGCTAAGGACGGAGGCCTGAACAGCGCGCGGTCGAGACGCTGCCGCAGGGAGCGGGCGAGATCGGCCGGGCTGCGCGGCGCGGCTCCCTGAAAGACGATATCGACGGCCGAGGTGGTGCCCTGGCCGCCGCCGGCGGCATGGTCGCCCCGCATCAGAAGCTCGAGACGGGGAGCGGCCTCGCGCATCGCCGCGATCAGCGCCCTCCGTAGCGCCAGCGCATGCGGCGGCGCAGCGTCCTCCACCGCCAGCTTGTAGAGCCAGCGCCGTCCGCCCTTGCCGAGTGTGAGTGCGCCGGCGACCGGCCGTCCGCCCTGCATCAGGAGCGCGATCCGGCACAGCCTGGCGCGGGCGAGCTGGCGGGTCATGGCGCGCAGGAACGCGGCCTCGCGAACATCCTGGAGGCTGGCGCCGCCGGCACGCGCCAGCGGCCCCGAGGCTTCCAGCGCCAGCAGCATCTCGACGCCGTCGCGCAGCTCCCCGATCGTCTCGGCCTCCCGCAGGGTGAAGTCCTCGCCCAGCGGACCGGCCTCCGGCAAAGCGGGCACCGGGTCGTCGAACCGCCCGGTGGGTTCGCGCAGCAGGGGCAGGCCCGTATCGGCCAGCGCGGCGAGCATCGGGTTGCCGGCGCCCAGCCCATGCAGCCGGAGCCGCCGCTCGGCGAAGTCCAGCTTCGCAAAACCACGCAGCAGCGCCGACAGGGCCGGCACAACCGCATCGCGATCGATCAGCGGCCAATCGCAGAGCAGGCGGGCATCGCTGCAGCCGCTGGCGAGGTCGGGGCGCAACCAGCGGCTGCGGCGCTCGACTGGCAGGAGGGCGACGAGCTGGCGGCTAGGCGTGCCCGGCCCGCCCTTCCAGATCAGCAGCACGCGCAGATCGCGGAAGGCGACCAGATGCTGGCAGGCCGGCAGCAGGAAACCCGGCTCGAAAAACGGATGGGGCGCCAGCGCCCGCCGGCCGAGCGCGGTCCAGTCCGGCACCAGCGCCTCGCAGGCCGAGAGCGGCCGCATCTCGACCGACCAGTTGCGGCCCGATGGCGGCAGCGGCGTCAGGTAGGTAGGCGCCGGTCCCTGCCCCATCCCGGTGCGCAATCCGATCGATCGGCCCATCGTCTCGACCTCCCGCTTATCCGTTCCGGGACGAAACCGTCCAGGAACGGCAAGGCGTCAGGCGACGCCCCGCATTTGCGGAAAGGACGATCAAGAACGGGGCCAGAATCCTCCAGGGCTCACGCGGTGGCGGCCGGCTGCATCCCGCCGAGGAAAGCAGACCAGAGCTGCCGCACCGTCTCCCCCTCGACATCCTTGACGATCAGCACGAGCCGCGAGCGGTGATCCGCATCGGGCCAGGCGGCGAGTTGCACCGGCGGATGCAGAACCTGCTGCACCGCATGCAGCAGCAGCGGCCGGCCCGGCTGCCCGGCCAGATCGACCAGCCCCTTCAGCCTGAGCAGGCGCGGCCCATGGATCGACCGCAGCATCGCCCAGAACAGATCGACGGTCGGGCCCGCCACCGGCTCATCCGCCGTCAGGATGAAGGCGCGGATCGCGGCGTCGTGCCGGTTGACGTCATGGCCGGCGTGACCATGCCCATGACCGGCAGCGCCGTGGTCATGGTGGTCGTGGGGGTCATGGCCATGATGATGGTCGTGATCGTCGTGATGCGCATGGTCATGCGCGTGCGGGCGAGCGTGAGCATGGTCATGCCCTGGCAGCCTGTCGGCAGCGAGCCATTGCCGCACCGCGCCCGGCCGCTGCGCCAGATCGTAGAGCCCCGCACCGAGAAGGCTCTCCGCCGGTACGTCCGGCGCCAGGATTGGCGCGCCCGGATTGAGGGCGGCGAGCCGCTCGCAAAGCGCCTCCACGGTCTCCGGCGGCGCCAGATCCTGCTTGGTCAGCACCAGCCGGTCGGCCGCCACCACCTGCCGATGCGCTTCCTCATGGGAATCCAGGCTCGACCAGCCGTTCACCGCATCGACCACCGTCACCACGCCGTCCAGCCGGAAGCGCATCGCCAGATAGGGATGGTTGATCAGAACGTTCAGGATCGGCGCCGGATCGGCGAGGCCGGTCGTCTCGATAACCAGGCGCGAGAACCGTCCCATCCGGCCGTTGTCGAGCCGGCGAAGCAAATCCTCCAGCGTCACGATCAGGTCGTCGCGGATCGTGCAGCAGAGGCAACCCGATTCCATCAGGATCAGCCCGTCCGACACCCCCTCGACAAGCAGATGGTCGAGCCCGACCTCGCCGAACTCGTTGACGAGGACGACGGTGTCGGCGAGCGCCGGGTCCTTCAGCAGCCGGTTGAGCAGGGTGGTCTTACCGGCGCCGAGAAATCCGGTGATCAGGGTCAGCGGCACCGGCTCGGGGCGCGCGGGAGAAGCGGTCATTCGGGGGGCTCGCCCTTCAGGCCGGCAGCAGGCGCCGCCGCGATTGTTCTATTATTACATTAGTCACGAGCGCCGCCATGACAAGGCCGCAGCCGGCATATTGCAGGCTCGCCAGCCGCTCGCCGAGGAAGAACGCCGCGATCAGCACCGCGAAGACGGGCTCGGCGCAGAAAGCGAGCCCCGCCGGGCCCGGCGCGACGCGGGCGAGCGCGAGGATCTGCAGCAGGAAGCCGATGAAATAGCCGCCGAAGGTGATGGCGATCGCGACCGGCGCGAGCGCCAGCGCGCTCGGCGGCAGGATGCCGCCGACCAGCATCAGAATGAGCAGCGTGACCGGCAGGATCACCACATGCGACCAGAACAGCTTGGCCACCGTGCCGACCCGCGCGCAACCGGCCGCGGCGAAGAACTGCACCGCCGCGGTCAGGCTGGCCAGCGCCGCCAGCGCCAGCCCCCGCGGATCGAGCCCCTGCCAGTCCGGCCCGACCACGAGCCCGATGCCGATCAGCGCAATCAGCGCGACGAGCAGCCGGTCCAGCCGGAATGGAGCCGACGTCACCAGCGGCTCGGCCAGCACGATCACGAGCGGGAAGGTGTAGAAGATGACGGCAGCGACGGAGACGGGGACGAAGGAAACCGAGGACAGATAGGCGGTCCCGACCAAAGCCGTAGCGACGCCGAAGATGAACACGGCCCGGCGTTCGCGCGCGGCCACCGCCAGCGACGCCTTCGTCACGAAGCCGGCGAGCACGACCAGCGCGAGCATGATCGCCACGCGGTAGAAGACCAGCAGCGGCCCGCTCAGCCCCGCCTGCCCGGCGATCTGCGCGCTGACGATATTCGTCCCGAAGGCCGCGGCCGAACCGAAGGCGAGCGCCAGGCCCTGCGCTTCGCGGCCCCGGCGATCACTGGCGCGCGCTGCGTCCAAGGCGGATCAGTCGTCGTCGCCGCTGGGCAGCTTGGTCTTGGCGGGAGCGACCTTGGTGGAGGTGGCCTTGCTGTCGGCCTTGGCGGGCTTCGGCGCCGAGGCCTTGGCGGCGAGCGTCTTCGGGCGGGCCGCCGGCTTGGCCTTCGCTGCGGGCTTGATACCGGCCGCGGCGGCGGGGCGCAGGCTGGCCGCCGTTGCCTGGCCCGACTGGATCGCACCCTGCAGGCGCATCGGTCCGCCGAAGGCGTCGGAAGATGGCTGCACGGGCTCGCCGGCCGGCGCGAAGGCGTTCGTTCCGCGTGGGATCGCGCCATTGCCGGACGCCGTGCGCGGGGCCGGCATCCCGGTCAGGCCGGCCGTAACCGGCGCGCCGGGTACGATCGTCGCCTTGCCGCGCGCGACCCGTGTCGCCGGCTGGGAGCCCGCATTGGCCGCGAGCGGCGCGCGGTCGGAGCCGGCGGTGCGGCCGAAGGAGACCAGCACCGGATTGGGCTCGGCCCGGGGCCCGAGGATCATACGCCCGCGCGGCGAACGTGTGGCGATCGCGGTCCCGGCGGCGGGCGCGGCGAAGGAGAGGAAGCGCCCGGCGCTGTCGCTGCTGCTGTCGTTGGCGCTCACCGGGCCCGTGACATCGGCATCGTCCGCCATGGCACCGCCGCCGCGATTGCGGACCTCGTCGCAGATATTCGGCGCGCGCGTGCCGCTGGGCGGCATGGAGGCGACATTGACGCCGGTGCCGCCCCATTTGGCGAAACCCTCGTCCAGGAGCTGGGCCGCCTTGACGGTGCGCTCCGTCGCCGAGGTCGAACCGAGCACGATCGCGATCAGCGTGCGCCCGCCCCGGCTCGCCGTGGCGACGACGTTGAAGCCCGAGGCGCAGGTGAAGCCGGTCTTCATCCCGCTCACGCCCGGATAGCGCCCAACAAGGCCGTTGGTGTTATGGATCAGCTGCTTGCCGAGCTGCACCGCCGGAGTGCCCCAATATTCGGCATAGTCGGGAAAGTCGCGCATCAGCGCCATGGCCAGAAGCGCCAGATCATGGGCACTCACCTGCTGGTCGGGATCGTCCCAGCCATTGGGGTTGCTGAAGCGCGTGTCGCGCATGCCGAGCCGCTGGGCCTCGGCGTTCATCATGCCGACGAAGCTTTCGACATCGCCGCCCACGCCCTCGGCCACGACATAGGCGATGTCATTGGCGGATTTGACCATCATGATCCGCAACGCGTTGTCGAGCGTCACCTCCTGGCCCGGCTTGATATACACCTTCACGCGCGGCTGGCTGGCCGCGCGCTTGGAGGCTGGGATCGCCGTCTCCAGCCCGATGCGACCCTCTCGGACCGCCTTCAGGGCGAGGTAGATCGTCATCATCTTCGTCGTCGAAGCCGGCCGCCAGGCCTGCGTCGCATTCTCGCTCGAAAGCACCTCGCCCGAGGAGGCATCCACCACGAGGCTCGCCCCGGCGAAAGCGGGGCCGCCGACCAGAAGGCCGAGAGCGAAGGCGGCGGCGAAGCGAAAGGCTGTCATCGGCGGGTCTTGAACCTGTCTGGGCGAGGGCTGCGCAGGCGGAGCGTTCAACGCGACGCATGCGGCATTTTCGAGACGGGGAAGCCGGGGCGACCATGGACCGCCCTCCCATGCATACCTACCCCCAGCGCAGCGATTTGCATAGATCGCCCCGGCCCGTTCAAAAGCGGATCGCCCTCACCGCCCGAAAGGTCTGCCGTGGCACTCGGTCTGCTCTGGATCCCGGCGACGATCGCCGCCTCGCTGCTTCAGACGGCGCGCAATCTCGCGCAGCGCTCGCTGACGGACGTCATCGGCGTCGTCGGCGCCACGCAGGTCCGCTTCCTCTTCGGCCTGCCCTTCGCGATGCTGTTCCTCAGCCTCGCCTGCCTGGCGCTGTGGACGGTGCCGCCGGCGATCGGTGCGGCCAGCCTCGGCTACGCCGCATGGGGCGCGCTGACGCAGATCGCCGCGACCGCGCTGATGTTGGCGACGATGCGCGAGCGCTCCTTCGCTGTGGTCACGGCCTATACCAAGACCGAGCCCGTGCAGGTCGCCTTGTTCGGCGCCCTCCTCCTCGGCGATCACCTGACACCCGCCAAATTCCTCGCCATCGCCATCGCCACGGTCGGCGTCGTGATCGTGTCCTGGCGGCCGGGCGATCGGCTCACCCGCGCCGGGCTGCGCCCCGCCGTCCTCGGTATCGTCTCGGGAGCCTTCTTCGCCATGTCCGCGATCGGCTATCGCGGCGCGATCCAGTCCCTGCCCGAGGGCGGATTCCTGATCCGCGCCTCGACCATTCTCGTCCTTGGGCTCGCGCTCCAGACCGTGCTGCTGACGCTCTACATGCTCGTCGCCAACCGCCAGGCTCTGATGGCGAGCCTGCGGGAATGGCGCCGCTCGCTCTCTGCCGGCTTCCTCGGCGCCGCCGCCTCGCAGTTCTGGTTCATCGGCTTCTCGCTGACGAGCGCCGCCAATGTCCGGACCCTGGCGCTGATCGAGGTTCCGCTGGCCCAGATCCTCTCCCGCAAGCTCTTTGCGGAAGGCACGAGCCGGCGGGAGCTGATCGGCATGGCGATGATCGTCGGCGGCGTCGGGCTGCTGATGTGGCTGTCGGCCGGGAGCTGAAAAGGCTCCGCCTTGCCAGCCGATCCGCGCACGGTCACCATGCGCGGAAACCTGTTGCGGTGCGAAGACGCGCCGCCAAGATAACAACAACGATAGATATCACGGGAGGATTGACCATGAGCGCTGCCATCGTCGGCTGGGCCCATACGCCGTTCGGCAAGCAGGACGCGGAAACCATCGAGAGCCTGATCGTCCGCGTCGCCACCGATGCGCTGGTCGATGCCGGCATCACGGCAGGGGACGTCGACGAGATCGTGCTCGGTCACTACAATGCCGGCTTCTCTCCGCAGGACTTCACCGCATCGCTGGTGTTGCAGGCCGATCCGGCCCTGCGCTTCAAGCCGGCGACGCGCGTCGAGAACGCCTGCGCCACCGGCTCTGCCGCCGTACAGCAGGGTGTCCGGGCGATCCGGGCCGGAGCGGCCAGGATCGTGCTGGTCGTCGGCGTCGAGCAGATGACGAAGACGCCCTCTGCCGAGATCGGCAAAGCGCTGCTGAAGGCGTCCTACCTTCCCGAGGATGGCGATACCCCCGGCGGCTTCGCCGGCGTCTTTGGCAAGATCGCCGACGCCTATTTCCAGCGCCATGGCGACCAGTCAGACGCGCTCGCCCTGATCGCCGCCAAGAACCACCGGAACGGCGTCGACAATCCCTATGCGCAGATGCGCAAGGATCTCGGCTTCGCCTTCTGCCGGGAGGAGAGCGAGAAGAACCCTTACGTCGCCGGCCCGCTGAAGCGCACCGACTGCTCGCTGGTCTCGGACGGCGCCGCGGCGCTGGTTCTCGCCGATGAGGAAACCGCGCTGCAGATGCGCCGCGCCGTCAGCTTCCGCGGCATGGCCCATGTCCAGGATTTCCTGCCCCGCGCCAAGCGCGACATCCTGAAGTTCGAGGGCGCGGCCGTGGCCTGGCAGAAGGCGCTCGCCGCAGCCGGCGTCGCGCTCGAGGACCTTTCCTTCGTCGAGACCCATGACTGCTTCACGATCGCCGAGCTGATCGAATACGAGGCGATGGGCCTCACCAAGGAGGGTGATGGCGCCCGGGCGATCAAGGAAGGCTGGACGCTCAAGGACGGCAAGCTGCCGGTCAACGTCTCCGGCGGCCTCAAGGCCAAAGGCCATCCGATCGGCGCGACCGGCGTCTCCATGCATGCGCTCTCCGCCATGCAGCTCACCGGCGAGGCGCCCGAAGGCATGCAGCTGAAGGAGCCGCGCCTCGGCGGCATCTTCAACATGGGCGGGGCGGCGGTCGCGAACTACGTCTCCGTGCTCGAGCGCATCAAGTGACGCGCAGGACGGCGCCGCCTGCGAAAGGCGGCGCCGGCAGGGGCCGCGGCCGGTCGTGACGAGTTTCCTCGTTCTGCTGCTGGCCTATATGCTGAGCCAGTTCTTCCGAGCCTTCCTCGCCGTGATCTCGGGCGATCTGATCCGCGATCTCGGCCTCGATCAGGGCCAGCTCGGCAGCCTGCAGGCGGCCTGGCTGATCGCCTTCGCGCTTTCGCAATTCCCGGTGGGCTATGCGCTCGATCGCCTGGGGCCACGGCGCACGCTCGCCGGGTTCCTGCTGGCGGCGGTCGCGGGCACGGCCCTCTTCGGTCTGGCGCAGAGCTACATGGCCGCCCTCGTCGCGCTCGCCCTGATCGGCATCGGCTGCGCGCCGATCCTGATGTCCGGCTTCTATCTCGCGGCGAGGCTCTATTCGCCGCAGCATTTCGCGACCATGTCCTCCCTGCTGATCGGGCTGGGCTCGATCGGCGATCCGCTGAGCGGTGCTCCGCTCGCCTTTTTCCTGGCGAGCTTCGGCTGGCGCGCCACGGTCTTTGGCCTCGCCGGCATCGTGGCGCTGACCACCCTGCTCGTGGCTCTGCTCCTCAAGGACCCGCCGCCGCTGGCCGGCGCCACGCAAGCGCCCGCGACGCTCTGGGGCGGCATCCGGCAGATCCTCGCCAAGCGCGAGCTCTGGCTGATTTTTCCCATCACCTTCGTCAGCTACGGCGTCACCATCGCCATGCGCGGGCTCTGGATCGCGCCCTATCTGCAGCAGGTCCACGGCTTCGATCTGGCCTCCACCAGCTACGCCGCGATGGCGATGGGCGCGGCGATCGGCGGCGGCGCGCTGCTGGTGCTGCCGATCTACCGGCGCCTGCAGGCCAAGCGCACCGTGGCCGCCTATGCCGCCCTCGTGGTGCTTGCCTTTATCGGGCTCTCGCTCTGGGGCCGGGATTCGGCGCGGCTTTCGGTAGCGCTCTTCATCGCCATCGGCCTGTTCGGCATCACCTATGCGGTAGTGATGGCCCATGCGCGCGCTTTCATGACGGCCCAGGAGATCGGCCGCGGCGTCACCTTCATGAACTTCCTCTTCATGGGCGGCGCGGGCGTGGTTCAGTTCGTCTCCGGCCGCCTCGTCAACGGCCTTGCCGCGCGCGGCTTCGATCCACCGACGAGCTTCGCCTGGCTGTTCGCCTTCATGGGCGCCGCGCTGGCCGTCACGCTTGCGCTCTATCTGGCGGCGCCGGCGGAACGGGCGGCGTCCGCGCGGCGCTGACGCTCACCCCTCGCCGGGCGCCTTCGCGGCGATGGCGAGCGCATGGACGCGATCGGCGAGCTCCTCCGCCAGCGCGGCGTTGACGAGGCGATGGCGTTCCAACCGGCTCTTGCCACGGAAGGCCTCGGACACGATATCGACGCGGAAGTGAGTTTCCCCGCCCTCGCGCCAGCCGCCATGGCCGTGATGCTGGTGCGATTCATCGATCACCTGCAATCGCTGTGGCGTCAGCGCCGCTTCGAGCTTGCGGGTGATCCGCTCGGCCATCATGGTCATGATCGCGCCACCGTTGCGATGATCTGTCTCGTGGCCCGGCGGGTTTCCAGCAGCGTATGTCACGCCACCGACCACCCTTGCCGGCCGCTCCCTGCCGTCTCATAACCATTCGACGATGAACATCAACTCGCGCTTTTTCGATCGCATCAGGATCGGCGCTTCCGAATCGGACGCGCCGGCCGACAGCGCAGCCCCGCGCTGCGAACACCCCGGCTGCAATCGCACGGGTGAATTCCGCGCGCCCAAGGGCCGCGGGCGCGAGGGCCAGTTCTTCCGCTTCTGCATGGAGCATGTGAAGGCATACAACGCGACCTATAACTACTTCACCGGCATGGATGACGAGGCGCTGGCCGCCTATCAGAAGCAGGAGGAGATCGGCCACCGGCCAACCTGGAAGCTCGGCGTCAACTCCCAGGCGGGCCGCATGGCGCAGCGCGGCCGCAAGCGCGCCGCCGGCGGCGAGGAAAGCCCGGACCTTCACGACGCCTTCAACCTGTTCGGCGCGCGCAATGCGCAGCAGGCGGCCCGCCAGGAGCCGCGCGTCGGCGTCGTCGCGATGAAGGCGCTGACCACGCTGGGGCTCGACGACACGGCCGATTCGGCCGCGATCAAGGCGCGCTACAAGGAGCTGGTGAAGCGCTTCCACCCCGATGCGAATGGCGGCGACCGCTCGCGCGAGGGCACGCTCCAGGAAATCCTGAAGGCCTATCAGCAGCTCAAAAGCGTGGGGATGGTCTGAAACGGCCGGCCCTGCAAGCCGACGAGGGGGAACCGCACCCGATGCAGACCATGCTTCCGCAAGAGCCGGCCGACGCGGCAGAGCGGCGCGCGCGTCCGCCCGTCATCGTCTACCCCAACGGCACGCTGCCGGGCGCCGATATGGCGATGCTCTCGCAGGCTCGGCAGAGCCTGACCTTGATCGAGGCCATCACCGTGCCCCCGCGTGAGGGCGGCAGCTTCCGCGTGCCGAAAGGCCATTTCGTCCGGATCGTCAGCATCGAGGGGCCGCAGGTCGGCGATCTCAATCTCTGGAATGCCGAGGATTTGTCGGAACGCTTCTTCAGCGGCAAGACCCGTGCGCTGCACGCCACGCACCTCACCACTGGCGACCGGCTCTGGAGCGCCCTGCCCCATCTGCGGCCGATGGCGACCATCAGCCATGACACGCTCGGCTGGTACGGCTGGGACGCGGACGGAGCCGGCGTTCACGACGTCATCGGTACGCGCTGCGACCCCTATACCCACCGCCTGCTGAGCGGCGGCGACTATCATCACTGCTGCCATTCGAACCTGTCGCGGGCGCTCGGCCAGGCGGTCGGCCGGCCCGCCCACGAGGTGCAGCAGCATGTTCACGACGTTCTCAACGTCTTCATGTGCACGGGCTTCACCCGCGACACGCACCAATATTTCATGAAGGCGAGCCCGGTCCGGCCGGGCGACTACCTCGAGCTCTTCGCCGAGATCGACCTCATCGGCGCGTTGTCGGCCTGTCCGGGCGGCGATTGCGGCGCGACCCATTCCAGCGACGCCGCCACCTGCCATCCGCTGCGGGTGGAGATCCATGCGCCCGATCCGGAGCGGCTAACCGGATGGCGCTCGCCGAAGCCGAGCGGCTACCGGATGGACGAAGCCGAGCAGGCCGGGGCATGACGCCTGCGCCAGACACCGCAAATCGTCGGGAAGACGCCGACCTCGCCATCACGCGCAAGCTCGCCCCGGCGCTGTCGACTGGAGCCTTCATCGTCGTCGCCGGCCTGCTGCTGGCGCGCCTGTGGATGACGCGCCCGGACTGGTTCCCGGCCCTTCCCGCTGCCCTGGTCCTGCGCGTCAGCGACGCGCTCGGCGGACAGGGCTGCTGCGAATCCGTCGCCGACGCCGAGGCCCTGATCGTCCTCGCCGCGTCCTTCGCGGCCGTTGCGGTCATGCTCGTGATCGCCGGTCTGCTGCGGCGCGCGCTGGGCTCGGTGAACAACAAGTCGCGCTGAACCGACGGATCCGAGGCGCGGGGACCGATGCTCAGCCGTGCGATTCGCCGGCCAGCCCCGCGACATCGGCGATGATGCCGTCCAGCGCGAAATCCTTCGGCGTATAAACCCGTGCGACTCCCATATTGCGCAGCGCGTTCTCGTCATCGGGCGGGATGATGCCGCCGACCACCACCGGCACATTCATGCCCGCGATGCGCAGCCGCGCCGTCACGTCGCGCACCAGCGGCAGATGCGAGCCGGAGAGGATCGACAGTCCGATGATGTCGGCTTCGGTTTCCTTCGCCTGCGCCACGATCTCGTCCGGTGTCTGGCGGATGCCGCCATAGCTTACGCTCATCCCGGCATCGCGGGCCCGCACCGCGATCTGCTCGGCCCCGTTGGAATGCCCGTCGAGCCCTGGCTTGCCGACGAGGAAGCGCGGTGGCCGCCCGAGCCGCTCCGTCGCCCTCTCGACCGCCGCCTTGGCCGTGGCGAGCCCGGAAGCATCACCGAGCCGCGTCGTATCCACGCCGGTCGGCGCCCGGTATTCGCCGAAGATCTCGCGCAGCGCCTGCGCCCACTCGCCGGTGGTGACCCCTGCCTTGGCGCAGGCGATCGAGGCCGGCATGATGTTACGGCCCTCCCGCGCGCTGGCGGACAGCTCGGCCAAGGTCGCCTCGGCGGCCTTGGCGTCGCGCGCCGAACGCCAGGCCTTCAGCCGCCCGATCGCCTCGATCTCGACCGAATCCGGTACGGTGACCACGGCACTCTCCCCGGCCGAAAGCGGAGAGGGCTCGCTATTGGTGAATTTGTTGACACCGACGACGACCTGCTCGCCACGCTCGATCGCCTCGATCCGCCGTGCGCCGTTCTCGACCAGAGCCTGCTTCATATAGCCGCTTTCGACGGCCGCGAGCGCACCGCCCATCGCCTCGATCCGCGCCAGCTCCTCCAGCGCGGCGGCCTTCAGCTCGGCCACCTTGGCGTCGATGACGGACGAGCCGTCGAAGATGTCGTCATATTCGAGCAGGTCGGTTTCATAGGCCAGCACCTGCTGCATGCGCAGCGACCATTGCTGGTCGAAGGGCCGCGGCAGCCCCAGCGCCTCGTTCCAGGCCGGGAGTTGAACGGCCCGCGCCCGCGCCTTCTTAGAGAGCGTCACCGCCAGCATTTCGATGAGAATGCGGTAGACGTTGTTCTCCGGCTGCGGCTCGGTCAGCCCCAGCGAATTCACCTGCACGCCATAACGGAAGCGGCGGTGCTGCTCGTCTTCGACCCCGTAGCGACCGTGCGTGATCTCGTCCCACAGATCGACGAAGGCGCGCATCTTGCTGAGCTCGGTGACGAAGCGCATGCCTGCATTCACGAAGAAGGAGATGCGCCCGACGATGGCCGGGAAAGCCGCCGCATCGACCTCCGGCCGCGCACGGATCGAATCCAGCAGGGCGATCGCTGTCGCCAGCGCGAAAGACAGCTCCTGCACCGGCGAGGCGCCGGCCTCCTGCAGATGGTAGGAGCAGACATTGGTCGGGTTCCATTTCGGCAGCTCGCCGGCCGTGAAGACCACGATATCGGTGGTCAGGCGCATCGAGGGGCGCGGCGGAAAGACATAGGTCCCCCGCGAGAGATACTCCTTCACCAGATCGTTCTGGGTGGTGCCCTGCAGCAGCTTGCGATCGGCGCCCTGCTCGTCGGCGACGGCGATATAGAGCGAGAGCAGCCAGGCCGCCGTCGCGTTGATCGTCATCGAGGTGTTCATCTGCGCCAGCGGGATCTGCTCGAACAGCCTGCGCATGTCGCCCAGATGGCTGACCGGTACACCGACCTTGCCGACCTCCCCCCGCGCCAGCACGTGATCGGGATCGTAGCCGGTCTGCGTCGGCAGGTCGAAGGCGACGGAAAGGCCCGTCTGGCCCTTGGCCAGATTGGTCCGGTAGAGCCGGTTCGACTCGGCCGCATCGGAGTGGCCGGCATAGGTACGGAAGATCCAGGGCCGCTCGCGACGGCCCATTGGCTCGCCGCTCCGTTCGGTCGCGCTCATGAGGGTCCCCGTCCTGCGGTGCAATCTCGAATGTTGCACTGCGACGAGGATAAGGGAAGCGCAGGCGATGTCGCCTTGGACGTTAGGCGAAGGCGGCGAGCGACCCGTGACGGGCCGCCGGGGCGGCGCTTCGCGGCAGCGTCACTCCACCGGCAGCGCGCCGCGCAGGTCACGCGGCGGCGGCAGCAGCGCCGCGAGGCGGACATCCGCCTTGGGCGGCGCCACGAAGGCGCGCGCGGTCCGCTTCGGCAGGTCGAGATCCATCGGGCGACCGGGCGGCAGCGGCGCGGCCTTGATCAGGGTCACCACCGCCGTGGCAGCCGGTGCCGGAGCCTGCTGCGGCGCGGCCGGAGCAAAAGCGAGTGGGGCGGAGCTGAACGAGGTCTGGCCGAGCGAGGCGGTCGTCGCGACCGGGGCGGAGACGGAAAGCGCAGCGACCTGATAGCTCGGCTGCTCGTAGATGCGGCGCTCGGGACGCTCACCCTTGATGTAGAAGGCATTGCCGCCCGCGACGGTCACGTAATGCATGTTCTTGTAGCCGAAGCGCAGGCCGGCGGTGTGGAAATGCTTGGCCTCGCCGACTTGCGCATTGCGCTTGCCTTCGAGGATCTGGTCGGCGATCGCCTCGATGCGCGAGAGACCCTTTTCCGCCATCGGGCGGCTCAGCACCCCGGCGGCGAACTGGCGCGGCGCGCCCACGACGCCGCAGATCGTTTCCGGATAGCGCGGCGATTCGACCCGGTTCATCACCACGGTGCCGACGCCCATCAGCCCGGCATCGCTGGAGCGGTTCGCCTCGAAATACATCGCGCGGACCAGGCACTCCTTTTCGCGCGGATCGGCCTTTGCCAGCGCCACAGCGCGCTTGCGGGCCGTGGCCGGGTCCTTGGCGCCCGCGGGGGCGGCGGCGGGGACCGAAGCGGTCTCGACGGACGCCATGCTGCACGCGCCCAGAGCCGGAGCCAGCAGGACCATCAGAAGCGGGATCGACCGGCTGACCTTGCGAAAGCCTTCTGCTGCGCGGAGACGGGAAGCCAGAATCGCGGTCCGCTTCATGCGGCAACCTCCAGTGTTCGGGATCCGACAGCGGCCGAGAGCCGCATCCGATCGCCGGCAAGGAACCGCGAAATCCTTAACGAAAGTTTAGCTGGAGCGGAAGGGCCAAAGCGCACTCCAGCGCACGAAGCGCCCGAAGAGAGGCCTCCTCGCTCCTCAAGCTATTGTGATACATGGTCTTTTCCAAACGGCGCTCGTCGCCGGCACCGAGCATTGCGCCGCGAAAAGATGAAGCCGTTGTCATGAGGACCGCGGGCCCGCAGCCCGGCGGGCACGGCCCCGCTTCGGCTGCCTCGCGATCAGTGCCCGGTCTGCGGCAGCCGCGGCAGGGGCAGGAAGGCGACGCCCTCCTCCTGCAGCATGCGCGCATCCTCGAGCGAGGCCTCGCCATAGATCGGCCGCTCCGGGCTCTCGCCGTGATGGATCTTCAGCGCCTCTTCGGCGAAGCGCTGGCCCACCGGCTCGGCATGGTCGCGAACCTGGCGATGCAGTTCCGTGATAGCGGCGCGCAAGGCCGCTTCCCTCTCGCTCAGCAGCGCGACCGCACCGGCTGCAGAAGGCGATGCTGCGGCCACCGTGCGCGGCGGCTCGGCCGGGCCGGCCCGATCGGTACGTGCGACGGCCGGCGCCATGATCGCGCGCTCGACCTTGCCGCTGCCGCAGACGGGACAGCTCACCAGGCCACGCGCGGCCTGCCCCTCGAAGCTTGCCGAGGATGGAAACCAGCTGTCGAATTCATGCGCGGCGTCGCAGCGGAGAGCGTAACGGATCATCGTGCTTCGAGGGCGTTGCGAAGAGGCTCAGTCTTCCGCAGATAGGTTGACGCGCCCTTTCGGCAAGGTCCGGGCTGAAAACCGCTGGCCGGTCAGGCGAGCAGCTTGTCCAGTTCTCCGGCCGCATCGAGCGCGTGGATGTCGTCAGACCCGCCGACATGGCGATCGCCGATGAATATCTGCGGCACGGACGTCCTGCCATGGGCCCGCTCGGTCATTTCGCGCCGCAGCTCCGGCTTCCCATCCACGTCGATTTCGGTGAAGACGGCGCCCTTCTTGGTCAGCAGCGCCTTGGCCGCGCGGCAATAGGGGCACCAGGACGTGCTGTAGATCGTGATCGGCGGCATCGAGGTCCTCGTCGGGCTGGGATCGTATCGATAGGCACTGGCCGGAGTTTAAGCGCTCATCCGCCATCCGTCACGACCCGGGCGAAGGTCAGCACATCCACCGCGCCGGCCCCCGCCCGCAGGAGCGCCCTCGCGGCGGCATTGGCCGTTGCGCCCGTGGTCAGCACATCGTCGACCAACAGGATCCGCCGCCCCTCGATCAACGGCCGGGCCGCATTCGGCACGCGGAAGGCGCCTTGCAGATTCTCCGCGCGCTGCGCCCGCGTCAGCCCGACCTGCTGGCGCGTCCGCTTGCTGCGCGTCAGCGCGGCCGGGGCAAGCGGCCTGTCCGAAAGGCGGGCGAGATGCCGAGCCAGCAGCGCAGCCTGGTTGAAGCGCCGGCGCCACAGCCGGGTGCGATGCAAGGGCACCGGTACCAGAAGCTCGGCCTCCGCCAGCAATTCGTGGCCGGCCTGCCGCATCATCCGGCCGAGCGTCAGCGCCAGATCGGCTCGGTCATTGTATTTCACCCGATGGACGAGATCGCGCGCCGCGCCTTCGAAGCGGCACACCGCCCGGGCCCGTGAGAAGACGGGCGGATCGGCGATCGCAGCCGGGGACAGCATGCCCGAGCCGAGATCGATCTCGAAGGGCGTGCCCAGCCGCTCGCAAAAGGGCCGCTCGATGAAGCCGAGCCCGCTCCAGCAGGAGGCACACAACCCCTGCGCCTCGCCCGTGGCTCCGCCACAGGCGACGCAGCTTGGCGGGTACAATAACCCGATCACGGCTTCCAGCGGCCCCTGCCACGAGCCCGAACGAGGCCTCCGCAGGAGGCTGGCCGGGCGCTCGAACATCGATGGCGCGAAAAGGGAGAAGCGCTGCCCCTTCGCCCTGGCCGGGGAGGTTAGACGCGCGCTGGGCAGCGGCACCCCGTCCGCGGCCCCTGCCTCGTCGGCCGGTTCGAAGACCGACCAGACCGCATCCGCATCCTGCGCCCCTTGCCCCATGGCCCGCCTCGCACTCAGCCGCCACCCGCCCGATCGGCAGGTTCGGCACGCCATGTTCTTCCGCACGGCGCGAGCCGGCAAGCCTGCGCCGTCGTCACGGCACGCCATGGCAGCTCGCCTCGCCAAACCGGCATGCGGCCGCCAGCCGTTTCACGCCGCAATTTCTTTTCGCCGGCACGCAAAAACCGGTTGCAGCCGAGGGGCACTGCGACTACACAGCAGCCCTCGGCCAGCGCTGCTCCCTTCGTCTAGCGGTCTAGGACGTCGCCCTCTCACGGCGAAAACAGGGGTTCGAGTCCCCTAGGGAGCGCCACGCTACTCTAAGCGTTGATGCTGGCCATATAATCCTTGAATTCAGCGCCTTTTAAGCGGCCAATCTGCGTGCTCGTCGCGCATGGGGCGCTCAGCACTGTAACGGGGCGTGACCGGTTGTTGGAGAGCCGGACGCAGGATCTGTTCCCTCTGGTGGTTTGGCAGGCGCGGCAACCGGCTCGGCCGATCGAGCCGCCTTGACGCGCGCGCTCCCAAAAGGCCGACATTCACAAAGCCGATGAGGCGGGCCTGGATCAGCGCCAGACGACGCTGCCGCCACAGTTCTGGCGAGAGCTCGTCGGGTCGCGCCTCCAGCCGCGCGGCGTCGGCAGCCATCGAGCCATTGCAATTCGATCCGCTGGTGTGGCGGCGCTGATCGAGATAGCGACCGGCTGCACCAATCCGGGTTGCTTGAGCCGCGCCGTAGAGGCCGCAGTCTGGTCGGCCGCTACGGCCGAGAGCGGCGCTGCGGTGCGTGGCGGCTGCTCGGAGGTCGCGGGCGGTCCGCGTGGCCCTTCGGAGTTTTTTGATTTTGCTCTTTGAACGTAAAAACCCCGCCTGCTTCGCAGACGGGGTTTTTTTTGATTTGGTTGCGGGGGCCAGATTTGAACTGACGACCTTCAGGTTATGAGCCTGACGAGCTACCGGGCTGCTCCACCCCGCGTCAACTTTTGTGTCCTGGCTTTTTGGCTCTGGGGCCGTTTGGTTTTGAGCCAGGGTTTGAGAG
>NZ_JBMDWH010000221.1:0-33389 GCF_048595345.1 Allobosea sp. | reverse complement strand
TCGGTCGCGGTCAGCGTCGCCACCGCCGTGCCGTTCTCGGCGACGTTGAACGCGGCGGAGGATGTGATCGTCGGCGCCTCGTTGACGTCCGTGACGTTCACCGTCAGCGCGCGGGTGGAGCTCAGCCCGCCGGCATCGGTCGCGGTTACGGTGACGGTGCGGGTTGCCGCCTGCTCGTAGTCGAGGGCGACGCCGTCCTTCAGGCGCAGCACGCCGCCATCGACCATGAACAGATTCGCATCCGCGCCGGACAGCGTGTAGCTCACGCTGTCGCCGGCATCGGGATCGACCAGGGACAGGTTCGCCACCGTCGCGGCCACGGCGTTTTCATTGACCGGCCCGACGCCGGTCAGCGTCAGCACCGGCGCCTCGTTGACGTTGGTCACGGAGACCGCGAGATTCTGCTGCGTCGTGTTGGTCCCGTCCGAGACCGCGACGGTCAGGTTATAGACATTGTCGCTGCCGGCATCCTGCGGATTCTCGAAGTTCGGCGCCGCCTTGAAGCTCAGCGACCCGGTCTGCGCGTCGATCTGGAACAGATTGGCATCGGCACCTCCGGCGATCGACCAGGTCAGAGTGGTGTGGGCATCCGGGTCGGTCGCGGTCAGCGTGGCGATCGCCGTGCCGTTCTCGGCACGGCTGAAGCTCGCCGCAGAGGTGATGGCGGGGGACTCGTTCACATCGGTGACGTTGACCGTCACGCTCTGGATATGCGTCGAGCCGTCGGCGGCCACGGCCGTGACCTGGAGCGCGCGGGTGGCGCCGGCCTCGTAATCGAGGGACGCTCCGTTGGCGAGGACGATCTGGCTGCCGTTGATCGCGAAGCTGCTCGCATCGGGGCCGCCCGTGATCGCATAGGTCACGGTGGAACCGTCGGTCATCGCCAGCGTGGCGGCGACGGAGCCGGCTGCGCTGTTCTCCGCGATGGTGCCCGACGAGGTGAAGCGCATGCCGGCGACGAGACGGGCCGCCGTCAGCGTGCCGTCGTCGAAGGTAAAACTCTCGACATTCTTGATCGTGTCGGAGCCGTCCGGCCCGGACAGGCTGAAAGTTGCACGGGCGGAATCGTAGCTGACGGCGTAGGCCGCGCGATCGCCGACGAAGACCGCCCGATCATTGCCGGCGCCGCCGTCGATCTGATCGTCTCCGGCGCCGCCGGTGATGACATCGTCGCCGGCCGCTCCCGAACTGCCGATGATCCCGGCGCCGGGGACGTTCACATTGTCGACCGCGAAGCCTTCGTTGTTGGCCGGTTCGTTCATGTTGGAGCCGAAGCCGAGCGTCAGCACCGGTCCGGGGGTCGGCACCGTGAGCGTGATGGTGAGCTTGTCGTCGAGCCCGCCCCAATTCGCCGAATAATTCGCCTGCGTCAGGCTGGCGGTGTAGCTGGCGCCACCCGCGGTGGTGAAAGTCAGTCCCGACATGTTGATGCCGATGGCGCCGAAGCCCGAGGGGGCGACGATCGTCAGAACCACGGCGCCGTTGACATAGACCTTGACGCCTTCGTTGCCGTCGAAGGAGTCGAGCAGATAGAGATCGAAGCTGACGGAGGTGTCCGTCGCGCTCGGATCGGTCAGCTGGTAGCTCTTCTGGACCTGCTCGGCCCAGACGTTGCCGTTGCCGGAGCCCCCGACGATGCCGAGCGCGACATTGCCGTCGAGCAGCGCTGTGGTGCCGACGGCCAGACCGTTGAGGGCCGACCAGCCGCCGATCCCTTCCGAAAACGTCTCGAGGCCCGGCTGGCCGAAGGTGTCGGCGTCACCGCTGATCTGGTCGTTTCCGGCGCCGCCATCGAGCGTGTCGTTGCCGAGCCCCCCGACCAGATGGTCGTCGCCGTCTCCACCATGAATGCTGTCGTTGCCGAAGCCGCCGTCGATCGTGTCGTTGCCGGCGCCGCCATCGATGGTGTCGCGGCCGCCAACGGCCATGAACACGACGTCGTCGATCAGGACCTGATCGTTGGTGGACAGATATTTGAACTCGATCTTGTCGCTGCCGCCGGTCCCGGTCACCAGATAGTCGAAAGTCTGCCACTTCTGGATGAAGCCGACCGTGTTGATCGTGTCGATCAGCGTGCCGTTGAAATAGATCCCGAGCGCGTTGGCGCTGCTCGCCAGGCCCCCGACATTGAATTGCAGCAGATAGGTCTCGCCCGCAGTGGTGGTGACGTTCTGCCACACATCGGCATTGGTGGCGTTCCTGTCGAGCCGCAGCGCCTGGTTTTCGCTTGCGCCATTGGAGATGTGGACGCTGTCGGTGATGCGCACCGTATTGTTGGGCGACTGCCAGCCCGTGGGGCCCGAGGTCGCAACCGTCGGCTCGGACAGGCGGGAGACGGTGTAGGCCTCGAAGTTGCCGTTGAGCAGCAGGTTGCGACCGGAGGCCGCCGCTGCGGCATAGGTCGTCAGCTTGCCGATCTGGTCGTCGCCGAGGATGACGTCGTCGCCCGCGCCGCCCGTGATCGTATCGTTGCCGGCGCCGCCGGTCAGGGTCGAGCCGGCCGCGGCCGCGACGAGGATATCGTTTCCGGCCGATCCGATCGCGGCTTCGATCGAGATCAGGGTATCGCCCTGCGCATCGCCTCCGCTGGCGCTTTGCTGCTCGAGATTGACCGTGACCGCCTGGGTCGAGCCGGCATAGGAGACGGTGTCGTCCCCGCCACCGCCGTCGAGAATGTCGGCGCCCGCGCCTCCGGTCAGCGTATCGTCGCCACCGCCGCCGCGCAGCGTGTCGTTGCCGGCGCCGCCGTCGAGCGCATTGTCGCTCGCATCGCCCGTCAGCGTGTCGGCATGGTCCGTGCCGATGAGGTTCTCGATGCCGGCCAGCGTATCGGTGACGAGGCCCGCGCTCTCCAGCCCGGTCTTCTGGGTGGCGAGCTGCTGGATCTCGGCCTCCGTCAGAGCCCGGTTGAAGACGGCGAAGTCGTCGACCTGCCCGTCGAGATAATTGGCGTTGTTGTAGTCCCGGCCGATGACGTTGCTGCTGAAGGTCCCGTTCGGCGGCAGGATGATGTTGCTGTCCGTCGACGAGATCAGGGTGCCATTGATGTAGAGCTGCAACCGCCCCGCCTGATAGGTGACGGCGACATGCATCCATTCATCGACGGTGACATAACTGGAGGATGCGCCGGCGCCGGCAACGCTCTGCCCGGGCACCGTCGCGCCGGCCAGATCGCCGCGCACCTCGGCATAGAGGTTGCCGTTCCCCTGCTTGGTGAGGAAGAGCCACTGATTGTTCGTCGTGCCGATCTTCCAGACGCCCTCCTGGACGCCGCTCGCCTTGGTGTCGAAATTCACCCAGGTCGACACGGTGACGGACTCGCCGAGGCTCATCGAGCCGATGGTCGCGAAGTCGTTGGCTCCGCGGCCCCCGAAGTCGAGCGCGCCGCCGTGATTGGCGGGGCCCGCGGCCCAGCCGGTGGTTCCGTTGAGGGTCAGCGCGACATTGGCGCCATTCATCGTCACCGCGCTGGTGCCGGCGCCTTCCGTGAAGCCCCAGCCCGCCACGAGGCTGGTGTTGGTATAGGCGCGCGCCGCCCCTTGCGTTCCCGCATCCCCGCCGAAGGCGACACCCGTGTCGAGATTGGCGGTGACCGCGGCGCTCGATCCTGCCCAGCTGGCGGTGTCGGAGCCGGCGCCGCCGATCAGCGCATCGGCCCCGGCTCCGCCGAGCAGGAGATCGTCGCCGCTGCCGCCGAACAGAATGTCGTTGCCGCCGGCGCCCCTCAGCACGTCATTGCCGGCGCCACCGTTCAGGGCGTTGTCGGCCGCATCGCCGGCGAGATAATCGGTGTAGATCGAGCCGATGACGTTCTCGATCCCGCTGTACCAGTCGCCGGTGGCCGCGCCGCCCCAGGCCCGGTTGCTCGTGCTGGTGTTGAGTGCCAGATCGACCGTCGCGCCGCCCCAGGCACTGTTGTTCGCAAGGGAGAGCGTATCGATGCCGGCGCCGCCATCGATTTGCCCCCAGTTGCCGTTTGCCAGAATGAGGTCATGGCCAGCGCCGGCGTTCACCTGCACGCCGCCATAGGACAGATTGATGATGTCGCTGTAGCTGGAGCCCGAGACGTTCTCGAAATTGGCGGTCTTGTCGCTACCGGCCGAGACGGAGCTGTAAGCCAGCGGCACACTCACGCCGTTGACCCAGCTGTAATAGTTGACCAGCACCCGCACGCCGCTGGTCGCGCTGGCATAGGATAATGTGTCGGTGCCCGCGCCGCCATCGAGATAATCGTCGCCGGCACCGCCCTCGATCGTGTCGTTGCCGTTGCCGCCGGTGAGCTTGTTGGCGCCCGCATCGCCGGTCAGCACATCGTTGAAGGCCGAACCCGTGACGTTTTCGACATTGCTGAGGACGTCGTTGGCGGCGAAGCCGCCGGCCGCTGTCCTGGCGAGCAGGTTGATCGTCACCGCCGCGTTCGAGTTGGTGTAATCGACGGTGTCGCTTCCGGCCCCGCCATCGATCACGTCGCGGCCGGCAGCGGCGAAGACGGTGTCGTCACCGACGCCCGTGCTGATCTCGCCGCCGGCCGTATTGGCGTAGACGGTGTCGGCGAAGCCGGAGCCGATGAGGTTCTGGATGTTGGAGAGCTGGTCGCCCTCCGCGTCGCCGCCCGCACCCATGCCGGCCGCGACGGTGCCTGCCGTCGTACCGAGATTGACGGTGACGCCCGCGGCGGAGGCGGAATAATCGGCCGTGTTGTGGCCGGCTCCGCCGTCCAGCACGTCCGCCCCGCCGAGACCGCTGAGCGTGTCGTCGCCGTCGCCGCCCGTCAGCGTGTTGCCCCCGGCGTCGCCGATCAGCGTGTCGTCGAAATTCGAGCCGGCGACGTTCTCGATATTGCGCAGCGTATCGCCCTGCGCGTCGCCGCCGACGCCTGTGCCGAGCGTCAAATTGATCGTGACCGCATCGGCCGAGGCGGAATAGTCGGCCAGATCCACTCCGTCCCCGCCATCGAGGGCATCCGCACCGCCAAGGCCCTCGATCACATCGTCGCCCGCCCCGCCGCTCAGGCGGTTGTCGGCCGCATTGCCGGTCAGTTGATCGGCCAGAGCCGAGCCCAGCACGTTCTCGATCGCGATCAGCGTGTCGCCATTGGCGGAGCCGGCCGAAACCTGGGCGCCGCTCAGCTGCAGATCAACGGTGACTCCGGCGGTCGAGGTCGCATAGCTCGCCGTGTCGCTGCCGATGCCGCCGTCGAGCGTATCGGCGCCGTCTCCGCCGTCGAGCACGTCGTCGCCGACCCCACCTCTCAGGATATTGACGCCGGCATCGCCGGTGAGAACGTCGTCGAAGCCCGAGCCGGTCAGGTTCTCGAAATTGCTCAGAATGTTGCCCGAAGCGTCGCCGGCCGAGATCTGGGCGGTGGCCAGCGCCAGGCTGACGGTGACGCCGAGGCTGGAGTTCGCATAGCTGAGGGTGTCGGTCCCGGCGCCGCCATCGAGCGTGTCGGCGCCGCCGAGACCCTCGATCACATCGTCGCCGCTGCCGCCCGCGATGCTGTTGGCGACACTGCTTCCGGTGAGAATATCGTTGAAGTTCGAGCCCTGCAGGCGCTCGATCCCGGTCAGCGTATCGCCCGCCGCATAGCCGCCCGAGGCCGTGCTCATCACCAGGTTGATCGTCACCGCAGCATCCGAATGGCCGTAATCGGCCATGTCGTTGCCGGCGCCGCCATCCAGCGTGTCCGCGCCGGCATTGGCGATCAGCACGTCGTCGCCCGCGCCGCCCGCCAGGCGCCCCCCAGCGATATTGGCGGCCAGCGTATCCGCCTGCGCCGAGCCGATGACGTTCTGGATATTGGTGTAGCTGTCGCCCTCGGCATCACCGCCCCGGCCGGGACCGCTCGCCGCGATCTGCCCCGATCCGGTCGTGATCGCGAAGTTGTTCGCCAGATTGACGTTCACCGCAGCGGCCGAGGCCGAGTAATCGGCGGTGTTGGAGCCGGTGCCGCCATCGAGGATATCGGCTCCGCCGAGGCCGGCCAGAACGTCGTCGCCCCCGCCGCCGGTGAGCGTGTTGACGCCGGCATCGCCGATCAGCGTATCGTTGAAGTTCGACCCGATCAGGTTCTCGATCGAGGCGAGCTGGTCGCCATCGGCATTGCCGCCGGAAGCCGCCCCGGTGGAGAGGTTGATCGCAACGGCCGCGCTCGAGCCGGCATAGCTCGCCGTATCGGTCCCGGCACCGCCATCCATGAGATCCGCGCCCGCGCCGCCGACCAGCAGATCGTTGCCGGCGCCGCCGAGCAGCGTGTTGGCGCCGGCATCGCCGGTCAGCGCGTCGTCGAAGGCCGAACCGCGCACCGTCTCGATGCCGACCAGCACGTCGCCATCGGCATAGCCGCCGCTGTTGACGCCGGTCAGCAGATTGACCGTCACGCCGGCGTTGGACGCGCCGTAATCGGCAATGTCCGTGCCCGCCCCGCCGTCCAGCCGGTCGGTCCCCGCGCCGGCGACGAGGGTGTCGTTGCCATCTCCGCCGCTCAGGTTGCTGCCGCCGGCGGCCGCCGTCAGCGTGTCGCCGAAGCTCGAGCCGATGACGTTCTCGATCGAGACGAGCGTGTCGCCCTCCGCATCGCCGCCCGAGGCCGTGCCGCCAGCGAGATCGACCACCACGGCCGCGCCGGAGGCCGCATAGCTGGCGGTATCCGAGCCCGCCCCGCCATCCAGCCGGTCGGCCCCCGCCAGGCCGGCCAGGACGTCGTCGCCATCGCCGCCGGACAGCGTGTTGTCGCCGGCATGGCCCGTCAGCGTATCGGCCAGGGCCGAGCCGGTGACGTTCTCGATATTGGTGAGGATATCGCCCTGCGCATCGCCCCCGGTGTTGAGGTTGGTCGTCAGGTTGACCGTGACGCCGGCGCTCGAGGCCGCATAGCTCGCCGTATCGACGCCGGCGCCGCCGTCGAGGATGTCGGCACCGCCGAGGCCAGTGAGCAGATCGTCGCCCGCGCCGCCCGAGAGGCTGTTGGCCGCGGCATCGCCCGTCAGCGTATCGGCGAGAGCGGAGCCGATCAGGTTCTCGATCGCGATCAGGCTGTCGCCCTGGGCATCGCCGCCGGTCGCGGTGCCGGTCGCCAGGTTGACCGTGACGCCCGCGCCCGAGGCGGCATAGCTCGCCGTGTCGCTGCCGGCGCCGCCGTCGAGGATGTCGGCGCCGCCGAGGCCCGCAAGCACGTCGTTGCCGTCGCCGCCGGTCAGGACGTTGGCCACGGCCGTCCCGGTCAGCCGGTCGTCGAAGGCCGAGCCGGTCAGGTTCTCGAAATTCGAGAGGATGTCGCCGGCCGCTTCGCCGCCGGAGACCTGCGCGGTCGCCAGGCCCAGATCGACGGTCACCGCCGAGCCCGACCGCGCATAGCTGACGGTATCCGTCCCCGCCCCGCCATCGAGCGTGTCGGCGCCGCCGAGACCTTCCACCAGATCGTTTCCGGCGCCTCCGAAGATGAGGTTGGCCGCGCCGCTGCCGGTCAGCGTGTCGCCGTAATCGGAGCCCGAGAGGTTCTCGATGCCGGTCAGCGTGTCGCCCTGGGCGTGGCCGCCCGTGCCGGTGCCTGCGGCCAGATCGACCGTCACGGCCGCCGTGGAGAGCCCGTAATCGGCGGTGTCGGTCCCCGCGCCGCCATCCAGCGCGTCGGCGCCGGCATTCGCCACCAGCCGGTCGTTGCCGGCCCCGGCCGTGATCCGTCCGCCTGCGACGGAGGCCGCAAGTACGTCGTCGAAGGCCGAGCCGACGAGGTTCTGGATGTTGAGATAGGTATCTCCGGCCGCGTCGCCGCCGAGCCCTGCCCCGCCGGCCGCGATCGTGCCGAGCGCAGTGACGAGGGCGGCATCGCCGAGATTGACGGCGATGCCGGCGCCCGAGGCCGAGTAGTCCGCGGTGTTGGAGCCGGCCCCGCCATCGAGCACGTCGGCCCCGCCGAGACCCGCGAGCACATCGTCGCCCGCCCCGCCGGTCAGCCGGTTGGCGCTGGCGTCGCCGGTCAGGCTATCGGCGAAGGCCGAGCCGGTCAGGTTCTCGATCTCGCTCAGGGTGTCGCCGGCCGCATCGCCGCCGAAATTCTGGTTGTTCGTCAGATTGACGGTCACGCCGCTGGCGGACGCCGAATAGTCGGCGGTGTCGCTGCCCGCTCCGCCGATCAGCGCATCGGCCCCGCCGAGGCCGGCGAGCACGTCGTCGCCGGCCCCGCCGGTGAGGGTGTTCACCGTGGCGCTGCCCGTCAGCGTATCCGCAAGGCCGGAGCCGACGAGGTTCTCGACATTCGACACCACGTCGCCATCGGCATCGCCGCTCGAGGTCTGGGCCGTCGCGAGCCGCAGATCGACGGTGACGCCGGCGCCAGACGCCGCATAGGAAACGGTATCGATCCCGGCCCCGCCATCGATGACGTCGCCGCCGGCGCTGCCGAGGATGAGATCGTTTCCGTCGCCGCCGCGCAGCGTATCGACGCCGGCTCCTCCGACCAGCGTGTCGTCGCCGGCATTGCCCTCCAGCGTCGAGCCGGCGGCGGCGGCCGTCAGCGTATCGGCATAGACGGTGCCGACGAGGCGCTCGATCGAGACCAGCGTGTCGCCGGCCCCGTCGCCGCCCGACACCGTGCCGGCCTGCAGATCGGCCACCAGCGCCGCGCCCGAGGCTGAGTAATCGGCGGTATCGAAACCCGCACCGCCATCGAGCCGGTCGGCTCCCGCGCCCCCGACCAGGATATCGTCGTCGGCGCCGCCGAAGAGTTCGTCGTCGCCCGCGCCGCCGGACAGGAAGTCCGCCCCGGCACCGCCGGTCAGGATGTTGCTGGCGCCGTTGCCGGTGAGCTGGTCGGCCAAGGCGGAGCCGACGAGATTCTCGACACCGGTGAGGGTATCGCCCTGCGCATCGCCGCCGATGCCGGCGCTGCCGTCGAGCGCCACGGTGACGCCCGCCGTCGAAGCGCCGTAATCGACCGTGTCGTTGCCCGCCCCGCCGATCATCTGATCGGCGCCGAGGCTGCCGAGAAGCGTGTCGTCGCCCGCCCCGCCATCGAGCCTGTCGGCGCCGACCGAGCCGGTGAGCCGGTCGGCGAAGGCCGAGCCGGTCACCGCTTCGATCGAGATCAGCGTGTCGCCCTGCGCGTCGCCGCCAGAAGCCGTGCCGGCGCCCAGGTCGATGGTCACGGCGGCGGTGGAGGCGGAGTAGTCCGCCGTATCGAAGCCGGCGCCGCCATCCAGCGTATCGCCCCCGCCGAGGCCGGCGAGCACATCGTCGCCGGCTCCGCCGGTCAGGATATTGACGCCACCCTCGCCGGAGAGGCTGTCGGCGAACGCCGAGCCCAGAACATTCTCGAAATTGACGATGGTATCGCCGGTGGCGTCTCCACCCATGGCGTAGCCGCTCGCCAGGGCGATCGTGACGCCCGCATTCGAGGTCGAATAATCGAGCGTGTCGATACCGCTGCCGCCGTCGAGGATATCCGCCCCCGCGCCGCCGCGCACCAGATCGTCACCGGCCCCGCCCACGAGTTGGTTGGCGCCGGCCGAACCGACGAGAGTGTCGTTTCCGGCGGTGCCGACAATGCTCTCCACCGAAACGAGGGTGTCGCCCTGGGCGAAGCCCCCGCTGGCGGTCCCGGCCGCCAGATCGACGGTGATCGCGGCGTTCGAGGCCGAATAATCGACCGTATCGAAGCCCGAGCCGCCATCGACCGCCTCGGCCCCCGCCCCCGCGACGACGGTGTCGTCGCCGCCTAGCCCAAAGATGCCATGCGCCGCCGCGTCGCCGATGAAGCGATCGTCATGCGCGCTCCCGCGCACCGCCTCGATGCTGCTGAAGCTGTCGCCCTGCGCGTCCCCGCCCGCGCCGGTCCCGGCGGCGAAGTCGATCGTCACGCCCGAGCCGGAGGCCGAGTAATCCAGCGTGTCGAAACCGGCGCCGCCATCGAAGGTGTCGGCGCCGCCAAGGCCCGCCAGGACATCGTCGCCGCCGCCGCCGGTCAGGGTATTGGCGCCCACATCGCCGGTGAGATGATCGGCGAAGGCGGAGCCCAGCACCTGCTCGATGCCGCTGAGCGTATCGCCCGCCGCCTGGCCGCCGGAGCCCGTACCGGCGGAAAGGTCCACCGTCACACCGGCATTGGAGGCCGAGTAATCCACGAGGTCGACGCCGCTGCCGCCGATCAGCGTATCGACGCCAGCACCCGCCACCAGCGTGTCGTTGCCCGCCCCGCCATCCAACCGCGAGCCGAGGCCGGCGGCCTTGAGCCAGTCGTCGTGAGCCGAGCCGACGACGCGCTCGACGGAGATCAGCGTGTCGCCCTGCGCATCGCCGCCCGAGGCCGTTCCGGCATCGAGATCGACCTGCACCGCACTGGCCGAGGAAGCGTAGGAGACCGTGTCGGTGCCCGCCCCGCCATCGATCATGTCCGCGCCGCCGCGGCCTTCCAGCAGGTCGTCTCCGGCCCCGCCACGCAGCGTGTCGTCGCCCGCCCCGCCGCGCAGCGTATCCGCCAGCGCCGAGCCCTGCACCTCCTCGAAGCCGTCGAAGACGTCGCCTTCGGCATCGCCGCCGAGACCGCTGCCGCTGGCGAGATCGACCGCGACAGCGCCGCCGGACTGGGCATAGGAGAGGATGTCGCGGCCGATGCCGCCATGCAGCTCGTCCGCCCCCGCCCCGCCCGAGACGACGTCGTCGCCGGCGCCGGCGTCGATGATGTCGTTGCCCGCTCCGCCGTCGATGACGTCGTTGCCGGCCCCGCCGATCAGGATGTTGGCGCCCGTGCTTCCGGTCAGCGTGTCGTCGAAGGCGGTGCCCGTGACGTTTTCGATATCGAAGAAGGTATCGCCGTCGGCGTCGCCGCCGAAGCCGGTGCGCGTCGCCAGGTTCAGGCCGATCCCACTGGTGGAGGCCGAGTAGTCGACCGTGTCGGCGCCGTCGCCGCCCTGCAGCGCATCCGCGCCCGCTCCGCCGACGAGAACGTCGTCGCCGCCGCCACCAACCAGCACGTCGTCGCCGCCGCCGCCTTCGAGCCGGTCGTTGCCGAGGCCGCCCTCCAGCCGGTTGGCGCCGGCATCGCCGCGCAAGACGTCGTCCGCGGCCGAGCCAATGATGTTCTCGATGCCGGTGAGCGTGTCGCCGGCCGCGTCTGCTCCCTGGCCGATCCCGGCCGCGAGATCGACCTGCACGCCCGCCGCCGAATCCGCATAACTCGCCGTGTCGGTGCCGGCGCCGCCGATCAGCGCATCCGCGCCGACGCCACCGATCAGCAGATCATTGCCGTCCCCGCCCTCGAGCCGGTCGTTTCCGGCCCCGCCGGCGAGTTGATCGTCACCGGCGCCGCCGAGCAGCGTGTCGTCGGCCGAGCCGCCCGCCAGGCTGGCGGCTACGGCCGAGCCGACGATCCGCTCGATCGAGATCAGCGTGTCGCCCTGGGCGTCGCCGCCGCCATTGATCCCGGTCGCGAGATTGACGGTGACACCGAAACCCGAGCTGGCGTAATCGGCCGTGTCGAAGCCGGCACCGCCATCCAGCACGTCGCCGCCGGCCCCGCCGACGAGCGTATCGTCGCCGGCCCCGCCGCTCAGAAGGTTGGCGGCGGCCGAACCGATCAGCCGGTCGTCGAAATCGGAGCCGGTGAGGTTCTCGATGCCGGTGAGGGTGTCGCCCTGCGCGTCGCCGCCGGTCCCGGTGCCCTGCAGCAGATCGACCACCACCGCCGCGGCCGATCCGGCATAGCTCGCCGTGTCGACGCCCGAGCCGCCGTCGATCGCGTCGGCGCCGAGGCCTCCGGTGATGAGGTCGTCGCCCGCGCCGCCGGAGAGCGTATCGCCGCCCGCCCCGCCGATCAGCGTGTCGTTGCCGACCCCGCCCGAGAGCGTCGCAGCGGCCGCACCCGCACGCAGCATGTCGTCGAAATCGGAGCCGACCACGCCCTCGATCGAGACCAGCGTATCGCCCGCCGCATCGCCCCCGGAGGCCGAGCCCGTACCGAGATCGACGGTGACCGCAGCGGCCGAGCCGGCATAGCTGGCGATGTCGAAACCGGTGCCGCCATCCAGCAGATCGGCCCCGCTGGCGCCCAGCAGCAGATCGTCGCCGGCACCGCCATGCAGGTCGTTGGAGCCGGCATCGCCGCGCAGCACGTCAGCCTGTGCCGAGCCGATCAGGTTCTCGATGCCCGTCAGCCTGTCGCCCGCCGCATCGCCCGACTGGCCGAAGCCGGCAGCGAGATCCACCGTGACGCCCTGCGCCGAGCCGGCATAGCTCGCCGTATCCACGCCCGCGCCGCCATCGAGCGTATCGGCCCCCGCGCCGCCGCTGATGAGATCGTCGCCCGCGCCGCCCGAGAGGGTGTTGGCGGTGCCGTCGCCGGTGAGCGTGTCGGCGCCGCCCGAGCCGATGAGGTTCTCGACGCCGATCAGCGTGTCGCCTTCGGCATCGCCGCCATGGGCGCTGCCGGCCGAAAGATCGATCTGCACCGCGGCGGCCGAGCCCGCATAGCTGGCCGTGTCGTTGCCGGCGCCGCCATCGAGCAGGTCCGCTCCGGCGCCGCCGATCAGCAGGTCGTCTCCGGCCCCGCCGCTCAGCCGGTTGTCGGCGGCGCTGCCGATCAGCGTGTCGTCCATCGCCGAGCCGATCGCGCCTTCGATCGAGACCAGCGTATCGCCCTGCGCATCGCCGCCGCTCGCCGTGCCGGCCGCCAGATCGATGCTGACCGCCCCCGGCGAGGACGAGTAATCGGCGGTGTCGAGCCCCGCGCCGCCGTCGAGCCGGTCGGCGCCGCCGCCGCCGCGCAGCACGTCGTCCCCCGCGCCGCCGCTGAGGCTGTTGGCGTCGCCATTGCCGATCAGCAGGTCCGCCTGGTCGGAGCCAATGAGGTTCTCGATCGCGATCAGCCGGTCGCCGGCGGCGTCGCCGCCCTGGCCCGCTCCGCCCGTGAGATCGGCCGTGACGCCCTGCGCCGAGGTCGCATAACTGGCGGTGTCGTTGCCGGCGCCGCCATCGAGCTGATCGGCACCGCTGCCGCCGATCAGAACGTCGTCGCCATCCCCGCCCTGCAGGATGTCGTCGCCGGCACGTCCGTCGAGGATGTCGTCGCCGTCGCCGCCCTTCAGCGTCTCCGATGCGGTGCTGCCGAGGATCGTATCGTCGAAGGCCGTTCCCACCACGGTCTCGATGGACTGGAGCCGGTCTCCGGCCGCATCGCCCGCCGAGCCGAGCCCGAGCGCGAGATCGACCGCGATGCCTGCCTGGCTCGCCGAATAATCGGCGGTGTCGATCCCGTCCCCGCCATCGAGCAAGTCCCCGCCGGCGGCACCGATCAGGATGTCGTTGCCGCCGCCGCCATGCAGCTCGTTGTCGCCGGCATCGCCGGTCAGCTTGTCGGCGAAGCCAGAGCCGTAGGCGTTCTCGATCGAGACCAGGCGGTCGCCCTCGGCATCCCCGCCGCGTCCGGTCCCGGCGGCCAGATCGATGGTCACGCCATCGGAGGACTCGTCGTAGCGGGCGGTATCGTTGCCCGCACCGCCGTCGATCCGGTCGGCACCCGCCCCACCGGTGAAGCTGTTGGCGCCACCATCGCCCTTCAGGGTGTCGTCGAACTTCGAGCCTTCGGCATTCTCGAAAGCCGTGATGACGTCTCCCTTGGCGTATCCGCCCGAGACTGTCCCGGCCGCCAGATCGACATTCACCGCCGCGTTCGACATCCGGTAGGATAGGGTGTCGCTGCCGCTGCCGCCGTCGAGCACATCGGCGCCGGCGCCGGCGAAGACGGTATCGTCGCCCGCCCCGGCATGCACCACCGAACCCGGAGGCGTGCTCCACAGCACATAGATCGGCAGGCCCGTGACCGGGTTCACGAAGGTCGTGTCGGCCTCGCTCCCGACCTCGCGGATGCCGAACTGCACCGTGCCGCTGGTGGTGGCGGCGGCACGAAAGGTCGCGCTGGTGATGTCGTAGTCGAATTTCAGCGTGAAATAATCGTAGAACCCGTTCGCATCGGGCCCTTTGCTGCCATCCGGGAGGATGTATTGCAGCTTGATATCCGCCAGATCCGGATGCAGCGGATCGACGGGGACGACATAGCTGCCATTGACCAGCTGGGCGCCGACCACCGCATAGCCTTCGGGCAGGCCCGAAACCCGCATCCCCGTCACAACCCAGTCCGACTCAGGCATCTTCGTCGTGGTCTGGACGAGACGGGAGGTCGTGCCGAGCCCGGCATAGACGGTGCTGTCGGCGTGGATGACGTCGTCATGCGCGGTGCCGGTGATCGAATCGACCGCCTTCTGCACCGCGTAGCTCGGGTCCTTCTCCGCCGGGGCAAGCGCCAGCGCGCCCTGGACGCTCACGCCCTGGCCGTTCGGCGTGGTCTGGCTCTCGGTGATGCCGAGCAGCACCGCCGTGATCTGCGGCACCGGGATGTCGTATTTGCCAGGCCCGATTTTGGAAGGATCGACCGGCGTGTCGTAGTCGCCGGTGTGGGGATTGGGCTCGGCCGAATTGTTGCTGGTGAAGACCTCCTTCTTGCCCGGGGAGCCCCCGCCGGCATCGCTGCTGGACATGGGCTTGACCACGGGCGGGGCCACCTCCGGTGGGGTGGTGTAGTCGCCGACATGCTTGTCCTGCGACTGGGGATTGTCCTCGACCTTCGGCTTCAGCGGCGGCTCCGCCTTCACCTCGACGATTTCCGGCTGCGGCGGCGCCGGCGGATCCTTCTGCGCCTGCTCCTTGGCAGCCTCCTCGGCCTTGGTCTTGTCGGTCAGGGTCTTCGGCGCTTCCTGCGTCGTCATGCCGGCCTGGACCGGCACCTCCGAGGCGATGAAGTCCTTGACCATCGAGAGCAGCGCCTGCGCCTCGATGGGCTGGCCGCCGACGATCAGCTGCGCCGCATTCTCGGCGAGCAGCTTGACCCCGAATTCCAGCAGCACGACGCTGGACCCGTCGGGAAAGGTGAGCACGAGATCGACGTCGCGCAGCTCGACCTTCATCGCGGCGATGTCGAAATTGAGCGAGAGCCGCGCTCCGTCGGCGACCTGGACGAGGCGGGTCTGCCCCTCGGGAGGCTTGTCGATAGTGGTCAAGGGGCTTTCGCCGCGTGCGGCGGTCTGGGCGGCGCCGGGCGCGTCGGTGGAGGCGACCGTCGTCACCTGCGCCGTTGTGCCCGTCGTTCCGTCCGCGCCGCTTTCGCCTGCCCCTGCCATACCGGTCTCCTCGCCGCGCTCAGGCCGCGCGGCCGAACATCGCTTCGTCGGCCTCGACGATCTCGTCGACTTCGGCCTCGGTCAGCGGGGTCCGCAGCTTGAGGCCGTAGCCTTTGGGCGAGACGTTCACGAGCGTGGCGTCGAGCGCGTAGCCGCCGAAGCGCACGCTCACCGCATCGCCCCAGCGCTCCAGCACATAGCTGTGGACCGGCCGGAAGCGGATGCCGCCGCAGGAGATCTCATCGACGATACCGCGCGTGCCGAAGCCGCGATCGACGAAATAGATCTCGCCGACGCAGGCGCAGGTTCTGCGCTCATGGGCGCGCACGAAACTCTTTGAGGCGCTGAAGCGACGGATCATGCTGCGCAGGGCGCCCGGAATCAGGTTCATACCGCTTTCCTTTCCAGAAGGTCGGAAGGCTCGGATCCGCTCTCGCGCAGATCCTCCTGCGCGAAGGCCGCCAGACGCTTGAGATTGTGGATGTCGCGCGGAGCCAGATGCGACATGGCGATGAGGTGATCGAGTTCGGCCACCAGCACCGCGACATCCTCACCCGCGGCCGGAACCTGCGAAAAGCCGCGCGCCACCGCCTGCTCGATCGCCTCGACCGGCAGGGCGGAGACCGGCGCCGCCGGCGCGGCCAGCCGCAGCAGGCCCGCCGTCATCGCCTCGCGCAGCTGGCGCGCCTCGTCCTGTAGGCTCCGGGCGGCGCCGGTGACGGCCTGCTCCTGCCCCAGCATGGCGGCTTCGATGCGCTCGCCCGTGCTGTGCAGGCCCCGGTTGAGCTGCGCCAGCCCTTGCGCATTGTCCAGGAGCCGGCTGTCGAGCATCGCCTGCAGAGAGACCATCCGGCCGGCGGCCTCGCGCATCCCCTCCCCGGCCTCGACCATGCGCTGCCGGCTGTCCCGGTCGGCCGCGACCACTTCGGCGAGGGCTTCCACCTGGCGGGCCAGGCGGTCGACCGTCGTCAGAGCGAGACGGGCGGTCTTCAGGAGGGGCCGGGTCGCGGCAGCGGACTGGCCCTCGCCTGCGGTCTCCGAGCCGCCGGAGGCATCGGCCATGCGCGCTTCGGCCGTCGCCGCGCGCATGTTCTCGATCTGCACCGTGGTCCGGATCCAGGTCTCGAACTCGTGTTTCAGCCGGAACGACGCCTTGCTGTCCACCTTGCTCAGGAAGCCGATGATCAGCGAGCCGATGAGGCCGAAGAGCGAGGCGCCGAAGCCGACCGACATGCCCTCGAGCGGACGCTTGAGGCTTTCGATCAGGGCCGCGATGGCGCCCGAGCCGCCATTGCCGGACAGATCCATGCTGCCGAGGATGCCGCCGACTGATTCCAGCGTGTGCATCAGGCCGATGAAGGTGCCGAGCAGGCCGAGGAGCACCATCAGCGCGCCGAGATAATGCGACATGCCCTGGCGGTCGTCGAGCTTGGTCTCCAGATCGGCCACCAGCACCTGCATCGTCGCGGTCGGGATGCGGAAGGAGCCGTTGCGCTGCACCTCCTCGACGATCAGATTGTGCGCCGTCGCCAGCGCGGAGGGATGCCGGTAGACGATGGCATCGTGCTGCGTGCGCTTGAACTGCGCGATGAGCACCTCCTGCGGCGCCCGCTCGGCCCACAGCGCATCCTCGTAGATCTCCTTCATCGCCTCGAGCGCGATGAACTCGTCGTTCAGCCGGTGCGTGCCGTGGATCGCGTGATAGATGCCGAAGGCTCCGGCGGCGATGAGCAGGCCGAAAATGTAGATGTCGGCGCTCGCCGCCTGGAGCACGAAATGGTGCTGCCAGACCGCCACCGCGATGACGAGCGCCACCAGCGCCGCCTGTTTGGTGATCTCGCCGCGCACCGCATAAGTGCGGCTCGGCCCGCCCGTGCTCATTACCTTATGTCTCCCGGGGAAACGACGCTGACGATTTTAAGATGCAGTCCCAAAAACAAAGTTAATTAAGCGTGGATTCCCTGCGTCAGCTTTTACGGAACACCCGCACGACGTCGATTTCCTCGGGCAAAACCGATTCGCGGATCTTCACATCCATGTTCGCGGCCGAAAAACCGCTCTTCAGAAGTTCCGAGCGGGTCTGCATCGCCCGGTAATAGGCGATTCGCCGCGCCTCGCTGACCGACCCGACGGTCGACTGCGCGAAGGCTCTGATCTCGATCTTCTGGTCCTTGAGCTCGTCCCGGCTGCCGAGGAAGTCGGTGATCGCGCCGGAGGCGTCCTTGTCGATCTTGAAGGAGCCGCGCTGGAATTTGAGCGTCATGAAGGACTGAGCGCGGGTGACCATCACCGGCCCGTCGCTGGGCTTATGCTCCTCGGAGGCGATCTCGATGTCCTTGCCCGGCGCCGGCGCGCTGCGCACGCTGAGATTGGTGTTGCCGGCGATGTCGTCGCTCTCGCGGACACGCAGGGCCTTGGCGGCCTCGAACGGGCCTGCGGCTCCGCGTGCGGTGTCAGGCTCCGGCGGCGGCTTGACCTGCGCGATCTGCGGTTCCGCATCGGCCTGCGCCGTCTCCTTCTTCGGCTCGGGCTTGGCCTCGCTCACCGCCGGGCCTGAGCTGGACGTGTCCTGCTTGTCCTTGCTCTCGCGCTCCGCCTTGACGGCGTTCTCCACCGCCACCTTCGTGATCTGCTGCGAGAGCGCGAAGATCGCGACGCCGAGGATGACCACGAGGAAGATCACGACCATCAGAATGTTCGACAACACGTCGACGAAGCCGGCCCAGGGATCTTCCTGCTTATGCTTGCTGGCCATCCGGACGCTCCTAGGCGGACAGTTTCGCGGCGCGCTGCAGCACCTCGGCCTTGGGCCCGTCCGCGATGACGCGGCCGCCCTCCAGCCAGACGACGCGGTCGACGAGCTCGAGCAGCGGCATGCGATGGGTGGCGATCAGCACGGTGGCACCGTCGAGCACGGTGCGCAGGCGCTGCACGATCCGGCGCTCGAGCTGGCTGTCCATCGCGGAGGTCGGCTCGTCGAGCACCATGATCGGCGCGCGCCGCACCAGCGTGCGCGCGAGGCACACGGCCTGGCGCTCGCCGCCCGACAGGCGCCGCCCATGCGGCCCGACGCTGAGGCCGTACCCGGCCGGATGGGCGGACGCGATATCCTGCACGCCGCTGGCGATCACGGCGCGGCGGAAACTCTCCTCATCCACCTGGCCGAGCCCGCGCACGATGTTGTCGCGGATCGTCGTGTCGAACAGGTCGCAATCCTGCGGCATGTAGGCGACCTGACTGCGCAGCCAGACCGGGTCGTATTGGCGCACATCGTGCTCGTCGAGCAGCACGCTGCCGCTTTCGGGCGTGTAGAGCCGCGGCACCAGATGCAGCAAAGTGCTCTTGCCGGAGCCGATCTTGCCGATGAATCCCACCTTCTCGCCCGGCTTGATCGACAGCTCGATCTCGCTGAGCGCGGCGCGCGGCTCGTCGGCATAGCGGAAAGAGACGCCGGCCAGCCGGACGCTGCCGTTCAGCTTCGGGGCGCGGCGGGTCTCGTCGCCACGGGTTTCGCGCGGGACGTCCCTCAGCCGGTTGGCATGGGCGAGCGGCTCGGCGAGGCTGAGCGCGCGCATCACGGTGGAGGCCAGCGTGCCCACCGGCGAGAGCGCCCGCCCGCTCAGCATCACGGCGGCGACGAGCCCGCCGACCGTGAGCTCGCCCGCACCGATCATGAAGACGCCGGCGACGAGGCTGAGGACCGTGCTGACCTGCAGGATGGTGCCGAGCGCCAGCCCCGCATGGGTCGAGGCCCGGCGCCCGACATGGCCGTGATAGAGCGTCTCGTCGACGAGATCGAACCAGCGCCGCGCCAGCGGCGCGGTCGCGGTGTTCGACTTCAGGATCTCCAGCGACTGGGTGCCTTCCTCGATCAGCGCCGTCCGCTCCAGCAGGGCGCGGGCGGAGGCGGCATGGGCGCGCCGCGCCGTCCAGTGCGAGGCGACATTGCTCAGCACGATGGCGAACAGAGCCGCCAGCGGGGCGAGGACCACCCAATGGCCGATGAAGCCGACATAGGCGAGCATCGCGACGGCGAAAGGCAGATCGACGACGAGCCCGGCGATCAGGGCGGGGCAGAGCAGCGCGGCGCCGTCGATCGCGCCGAGCGCCGAAGACAGCACGCCGGGCTTGCGCGATGCCCTGAGCAGATCCGCCGCCAGCGTATGGCGCATCAGCGCGTTCTGCAGGTCGAGACTGATGCGCGTGCCGATCGCCTCCTGCAGCCGGTTGCGCATGATGCGCGAAAACAGATCGACCATCAGCACCACGAGGATGCCGCCGGTCAGCGCCCAGAGCGTCTCCACCGCCTTGTGCGGAATGATCCGGTCGTAGACCGCCATGCTGTAGACCGGCAGAGCGAGCATGAAGAGGTTGCCGAGGCAGGCGGCCAGCAGCAGCTGCGGCATCAGCCGGTCGCGGAGCGTCAGCTTCAGGATATGGCGGAACAGGCTCTTGCCCTGCGCCATCGGCCCCTCGGCACCCTCACCCGCCTGCTCGGCCTCCTCCCGCCGCGCGAGCAGGGTGCCGGAATAATGCGGTTCCAGATCGTCGCAGGCGATGCGGCACGGCCCTTCGACGGTCTCCGCGAGCAGTTCCGTCCCCTCGCGCCCGGTCAGGGCCAGGCCCGTCCCGTCCTGCCGCACCACCACGCAAGGAAAATGCGCGCCCTTGAGATCGGCCAGATGGCGCCGCAGCACCGCGACCTCCCCGGTCGCGATTCCCAGCCGCGCGAGAGCGGCGACGAGATGGTCGCCTGCCGGCACGGGTCGGGTCTGCGCCTGGCGCGGCCTCGCCTTCAGGCTGGCGGCCAGGGCCGACTGCATACGGATAACAGTATTCATAGGGTCCTGGGCGGAAGAACCTGATCGCTTACCGAAAGGTAAAGAGGAGTGCTTAGCTTTCGGTTAACGCGCGGCCGCTACTGTTCCGGCACGCCGCTTCGCGCCGGCCTCAGGACGTCCCGCATGAGTTACGCCTCGACCCATCCGACCGCGGCACGCGCGCCGCGCTGCGACAGCATCCGCTCGGACGCGCACCGGACTTTGCTGCTGGGTTCCGCCGTCGGGCTGTGCGCGCTGATCGCCTGGGCGAACCTGACGCAGGTCGATGCCGTCACCCGCAGCAGCGGCACCGTGGTCCCCTTCAACCAGAACCAGATCGTCCAGCACCTGGAGGGCGGCATCGTCTCCGAAATCCTCGTGCGCGAGGGCGACAAGGTCGAACAGGGACAGCTCCTGCTTCGCATTCGCGACAGCCAGTCGCTCGCGACCCTGCAGCAGACCCAGACGCAGCTGGCGGCCAAGCGTGCCACTCTCGCCCGGCTGGAGGCCGAGATCGCCGGAGCCCCGGCAATTTCCTTCCCGGTCGATCTCGCCGAGAGCTTCATCCTCGTCAACGAGCGCGACCTGTTCCAGCAGCGGCGGCGCGAGCAGACCGAGCAGATCATGCTGCTCGACGACAAGATCCGCCAGCACGAGATCGCTCTGGCCGGGCTCAATGCGCGCCGCACCAACCTTCAGCGCGAGCGCGAGCTCACCGCCCAGCGCACCCAGAGCCTGCAGCGGCTGAGCGATCTCGGTGCCGTCTCCCGCAACGAGTTGCTGCAGGGGCTGACGGCGCTTCAGCAGCTCGACACCAAGATCACCGACATCAGCCACGACATCCCTCAGACGGAGGCGGCGCTCAGCGAAGCGGTGCGTCAGCGCAACGCCGCCTCGTTGAAATTCCGCTCCGACGCTTCGGAGGAAAAGACCAAGGTGCTCGTCGAGGTGAGCCAGCTCAGCGAGGCGATGAGCAATCTGCGCGAGAAGGCGAACCGCACCGATATCCGCGCGCCCACGACCGGAACCATTAACAAGCAGTATGTCGCGACCGTCGGCGGCGTCATTGCGCCGGGCGCTCCCATCCTCGAGATCGTGCCCAGCAGCGACACCATCGCGATCGAGGCGCAATTATCGCCGCAGGACCGTGCCGAGATCTGGCCGGGCAGCAAGGCCGTCGTGAAGATCACGGCCTATGATTACTCACTGTATGGCGGACTCGACGCCTCCGTGGTCGACATCTCTCCCGATATCATCAAGGAAAAAGACAACCAGCCTTACTTTCGGGTCAGGCTGAACGCCGCGAATAGACTCGGAAACAATCATCCCATCATTCCTGGAATGATGGCCAATGTCGATATCCTGACGAAACGTCATACCGTTCTACAATATCTATTGCTTCCGCTGATGAACGTAAAGGAGATGGCCTTCCGTCGCTGAAGAGGGAAGGAAGCCGCGAGATTTGCTTCGATTTGGCACGAAACCATTTGTTAAGTTTTAACCACGCCTTGTAGATTCGTTAACGCGAATCAAGGGGATGGGGGAATGAGGCTGGGTTCGGCCGCGACATTGTGGCGAGTGACGCCGATGCTGGCGTTCGCGCTGCTCGTCACCGGCTGCGTATCCAGCCAGCAAGCGCCCTGCGTGGACAATGACGGCACATATCCGCTGCCGAACAATCTCTGCTCGTCCTACGCTTCGCTCGACACGGTGCCCCCGCCGCCCTCCACCGCCGTTGACGCCCCGGAGATGCCGGTCGGCTCCCTGCCCCGCAAGGTCGAGAAGCCGCCGCGCGCGGGCAAGCTGACCCTGCAGCAGCTCGTGCGCGTCCTGGTCGGCACCAATCCCGATATCGGGATCGCCGCGGCCAAGGAGAAGGAGCAGTTCGCCGCCATCGCCGGCGCCCAGGCCAGCCTGCTGCCGAGTCTGGACCTGACGGCCGCGGCCGGCCCGCAGCGCAACTGGCAGACGGACCCGGCCGGCAATGCGCTGCGCCGCGAGGTCGGCCTGAGCTTCCGCCAGAACCTCTATGATTTCGGCGCCGCGCGCAGCAATGTCGAGCGCGCCGCTCTCGCTTATGAGAGCGCGACGCATGCGCGCATCGCCAAGAGCGAGCAGACCGTTTTCGACATGCTCGACCTGTTGCTCAAGACCCAGCAGATCGATCGCACGATACAGATCACCAAGCGCAACATCGAGTCGCATGAATCGATTCTGGCGATCGTCCAGTCCAACGAGAGCAACGGCAACTCCACCGTCGCAGATGTGAAGCGCGTTACCACGCGGCTGGAGAGCGCCCGCTCCACCCTGATCGACATGACGACCGAACGCACCAACGCGGCCGACGCCTTTCGCCGCCTGACCGATGTCGAGGTCGATCGCGTGGTCGATCACGTCTCGCCTCGCCTCGGCGGCGATCCCACCAAGCTCACCCAGGAGCGGCTGGACCAGAACCCGGAAATCATCGCGATCCAGAACGAGATCGCCTCGCTCAAGCAGCAGCTCGAGGCGGTCCGGGCCGGTGCCCTGCCCAATCTCGGGGTCGAGAGCAATTTCAAGCTCGGGCGCCAGATGAGCGAGCCCGATGCGACCATGGACCGCAAATCCTACGCCAACGTACTGCTCTCCCTGCGCGTGCCGGTGCTGGACGGCGGCTCGAACGACAGCATGCGCCAACAGGTCGGCGCCCGGCTCGAGGCGTCCTATCTGCGGCTCGACAAGCGCCGTCGCGAACTGGCGGAGGACGCCAAGGGCGCCCAGCGCATCAGCGTCTCCGACAAGGACAAGTCCGGTGCCCTCGCGGCGCGGGTCGATGCCGCGCGCAAGGTCAAGGAGCTCTATTTCGAGCAGTTCAAGGACGGCAGCAGGACGATCTTCGAGCTGCTGGACAGCCAGGTCGATCTCGTCAAGGCGGAGACCGACCTGATCGCGCAGGACTTCAACCGCCGGCGCGCCCGCATCAAGACCCTGCTGCTCGACGGCACGCTGGTGCGGTCCGTGATGAACTGAGCGGCGGGCGCTGCGGGGCTTTCGGCCAGCTTTCACCGGCGCGCAGGGCGCCATGACGGGCCGGCGGACCATCGCCCGTCGAACTGACTAGTCACGATACTCGAAGCGGACGATGGAGCATCGGCTGCAGGAGGTCAGATCGAAAGGGTCTGCTCCAGGCTGGCGGCAGAGCCGTCGGCGCCCCCGAACCGGAAGGCGACTCCAATGGAGTGAGCATTGCGCCAGACGATCCGGGCGGCGATGCGCTTGTCGCTATGCGGCGCGATCACATCGACCTCCCGGGCTTGGAAGCCGAGCGGCACCCGCAGCCGCGCGCCGCTCTCGGACCAGTCCTGGATGATGCAGTCGAAGGCGGTGCCGTCGGGAATGAACACCCTGGCATGAAGGGCGGCGCGTTCACGGGCATGCCGTCGCTGCTCCGGCCCGGTTTTCGATTTCACCGCTCGATTCGGCATGTGACGTCCTGCGCGAATTTTTATTATCTAGCGAAAGGACTATTTAAGATAACGCTAAAATCTCAGGGAAACATCGTTTCCCGGGGATGACAGGCATAAGAGGAGGCACGAACCTTACGGAAGCGCATGGAGAAGCGGCGTGCTCCTTGCTTCCCATCGCTTTGCAACCCGCCTGTCCCGACGTCAGCGGCACCCGGCCGGCCCCCCGGCTGCGGGCCGCTCAGCGGGTCAGGCGCAGGCTCGACAGCGAGGTCGCGATTTTAGAGAAGGCGTCGTTCAGCGCGGCGGCATCCTTGGCGTCGAAAGCGAATTCAGCCTTGGACGCGCAGGCCTTCAGCGTGTCCTTCGCCGCGGCGTCATCGACATCGAAAGCGACGGTATAGACGGTGATGTTCCGCTTCCTGATGTTGGCGCAGATGTTCAGCTGGTCGGCATAGGTCTGATCGAGGTCCTTGCCGCTCGCATCGACATGGGTTCCGTCCTTGGCATTGTACTTCATCGTGTTGGCGCCGTCCGTCATCAGCACCAGCGCCTTGCGCGGGTCCTGATTGTTGACGTCATAAGCCTTGCCCTCGCTGTAGGGCTGGCTCGGCGACAGCACGTTGAGCCCCCAGATCAGCCCGCCCGGGATATAGGTGGAAGGCTTGTAGCCGCCGACATTGACGACCATGCTCGCGATCGCCTTCTGGATCGTGTCCTTGGACTCCGTCAGCGGCACGACGGGGTTGAGGCAGTTCTGGCTGGTGGACAGGAACCCCGGATAGGGCGAGGACGGATCGTCGTCGTTCAGGCGCAGGGACCCCGAGACGCGCGTGCCCACGCAGCCGAACCAGCGGAACTGCTGGGTCCAGTCGGCACTGCACTGCTGATAGGGCGTGATCGGGAAGCAGACCTGCGGCGAGCAATCATAGCTCTCGGGAACGCCGTCCTTCAGCCGCACACAGGTCTTCTGCGCCGCCTTCTGACACTGCTGGCTCACCGTCCAGCAGCTGCCCTTGTTGACCTTGACGTAGTCGGCCGGGACCTTCACCCAAGGCTGCCCGCGGTTCGAGACGCCGACATTGACATAGTCGGCATAGGGCACCAGCGCGATCTTGACGGTGTTCTTCGGATCCTTCTTCAGCGTCTCCACGAGATTCTTCGCGGCAGCCTTGAGCGCGACGATCTTGGCGCCGGACATCGACCAGGTGTTGTCGAGCACCAGGGCGACCTCCGTCGTGCCGGGCACCGCGCGCGTGGAGCTCGCCATCACCTCGAAGGGCATGGTCTGATAGCCGGCCAGACGCATGAACGACGTCTCGGTCGCGCCTGCCAGCCGAATGGTGATGTCCTTCTCCTGCTGCGAATAGGTGAAGCTGGAGATCTGGACCTTGCCATAGGTCGCTTCGTCGAAATTGCTGCGGACGAACTTCTCAGCGGCCGCGCGAAGCGTCGCGACGTCGTCGCTCATGGTCGTCGCGGCGGCCAGCGCGGCAGCATCGGCCGTAACCTGTGCCGCCGTCCGGGACCGTGTCACCATGCCGTAATCGACGGCACAGCCGATGACGAGGATAACCGGAATCAGGGCGAAGGCGAACATCATCAGGACGCCGCCCTGCGCATCACTCCGGAACCGCCGCAGAAGATCGCTGATGGTCTTCACGTCACCCGCCATTGGTCTGAGCACTGATCTCAGTGTTCGATACACGGGAGTCTTCACTGCCGGCTTAACCCGAACGCGAATTGCTCGGATTTCGCGTTAATCTCGCATCAGCACTATCTGGGCTGGTGCCTCAGCCGCGCAGACTGGCGATGACGGGGCGCCGCGCCGAAATCAGCGCGGGCACGAGGGCGATGACGCTGCCCAGCAGGCACAGGCCCGCCGCCTGCCCGAACTCGCCCCAGCCCAACGAGGCTGACAGCGAAAGCCCGGTGCGGGCCTCGACGAGGCCGGACAGCGCTTGCGTCGCCGCCACGCCCAGCCCGAGCCCCAGAGCGCAGCCGGCGGCGATCGGCACCGCCGCGCCGAGCCAGGTCACCAGCAGCACGAAGCTTCGCGGCGCCCCGAGGGCCCGCAGCGTGCCGTAACGCCGCCGGCGCAGACTGTTCACCGCGACCATCACCAGCACGACGCTGGCGAGGATGAGCACCGCATTGCTGGCGGAGGCCACGACGAGAATGTCGCGCACATCCCCGAGCGCGCCGTAAAGCGACACCAGCACCTCCGCGGGGAAGAAGGCCATGGTGCCGCCCTGCCGATACTGCGCGCGCAGCGCATAGGCACCCGCGACGCTCTTCGGCTTCACCACGATCGCCGGTACGCCGGGCACGCGCTGGCCATCGAAAGGCGGCCCCAGCCGCTCCGCCGGCCGCTGCGGTGCCCCCGCTACACCCTGATGCCAGAAAGGAGCGTCAGCGCCCCCTTCCCCCGCATGGCCGTTGCCCAGGCCATGGATGTCCCAGACGCTTTCGATCGGGACCAGGATCGCCCGGTCCCAGGGCGAGCCCAGCCGCGGCAGGCGGCCGACCGCCACATAACCCTCTCCGGCATGGCGGTGCCTGTCCTCCTCGGCATCGGCCTGCCCCGGTTTCGCGCCATGGCCGGTGACGCCATGCGAGGGCGCGATGCGATCGCCTAGCCGGTAGAGCACGTCGGCCCCGAGCACCGCCTCGCCCTGCGCCGCGAAAAGCCGGCCTTCGCTCGGCGTGATCCGGCCCCAGCGCGCCGCGAAATCGGCCGTGGTGCCGATGATCGGATAACCCCGGCTGACGTCGCCGAAGGCGATGGGCGCGACATGGCGCACCCGCTCGTCCTGCACCAGCGCATTGATCAGCCGCCCGTCGATCAGCGGCAGCGCGTCCGGCTGCACATAGACCGCCGACATCAGAAGCTGGGTCTGGCTGCCGGGCGCGCCGATGATCAGGTCGAAATCATTCGCCGCCGCGGCTGAGCCCCGCCGCAAAGCGCGCTCCTGCGCGCCGATCGCGACCCCCGTGGCGATGGCGAGCGCCACCAGCAGCATGATCGCGGGTGCGGTCCAGCGCAGGGCCCGCAGATCGGCCAGGACCATCGGGAACGGGTTCATGCGGCGGCCGCCCGGACCTGCGGGCGCGACAGGTCGAGCCGCCTCTCGAACCGGGCGAGCAGCGCCGGATCATGCGTCGCGCAGATCAGCGTCGCGCCGATCTCGCTCGCGGTCTCGATCAGGAGTTCCGTCACCGCATCGGCATGAGCGGCATCCAGGCTCGCAGTCGGCTCGTCGGCCAGGATCAGCGCGGGCCGGTGGAACAGCGCCCGCGCGATGGCGACGCGCTGCTGCTCGCCCCGCGAGAGCAGCGCGGCCCGGCGCTGCGCCTGCGGCAGACCCATGCGCGCGATCAGAGCCAGCGCCCGCTCGCGCTCGCTTGCGCCGAGACGCCAGCCGGAAAACCGCGCCGGCAGCACCACATTGCCGAGAATGTCGAGTTCGGGGACCAGATGAAAATCCTGGAAGACGAAGCCGACCGTCCCGCGTCGCCAACGGTCGCGCCGCGACTCCGGCAGGTCCGAGACCGCGCGCCCGTCCCACAGCACGCGGCCCTGCGTCGGCGGCAGCAGCCCGGCGATCAGATGCAGAAGCGAACTCTTGCCGCAGCCGGAGGGGCCGCTGACGCCGAGCCGTGCGCCCGGCTCCAGCACGAGCGAGGCAATGTCGAGCAGGCGGAACGGCGACCCGCCACCCTCGCGATGCTCCAGCACCACGCCCTCCAGCGCGAGCGTGCCGCCCCCCGCCTCAGGCGAGCGCGAAGCCGGCATCGGTGATCCTGATCTGGCTGACGAAGCCGGTATCGGCATCGGTGGCGGAGCCGACTTCGAGCCGACCGGTAACCACCACCTTGCGGCCCGCGCTGACCATCGGCGTCTCGTTCCTGAGGATGACGACGACGATATCCACCGGCCAGTCGGCATCGGACTGGCAGAAGGGGCAGATTGCGAGAGGCTCGCGCGTCAGTACGAAGAAATGGCTCTCGGGCTTCAGCGGCGGCGCCATATAGCCGGTCATCCGGACCGTCTGGCCGCGCAGCAGCGTGATCCGGTCCGCGAACTCGTAGCCGAGCACCCCGAAGGATTTGTAGAGCCGGTCGAAGGCGATGGTCTCCGGCTCGGCTGCCCGGGCAGGCCCGGCAAGGCAGACCGCCGCGAAGCCGAGCACGGCATCACGGCGGGACGGCACGACGATCGGGGCCTGGCGGCGCAAGCGGGCGTCCATGGCCCCGATCATCGTCTCACTGGCCGCCCAGCGCCAGCGCTTCCGCCATCACGCGGAAGACATAGGTGTTGGGCTTGTGGCCGCGGAACTTCTCGGAGCCGGGGCCCATCGCCGTCAGCAGCACGTCGTCGGCCGCGTGAACGCCGCTATTGGCGTCGAAGGGCAGGTTCCCGGGTTTGCGGGCGGCCATCGGCACGGCGCAATCCTTCTCGTTGGCGATGTTGGTCTTGCCGTCCGGCCCCTTCACCGCCGGCACGCGCTCGCCATCCAGATAGGGGCGGCCGGTGTCGCAGGTATCGGGGTTGCTGCCATAAACCACCGCGAGGCGACGCGAGGTGTTGACGTCGGTCGGGTAGCCCTCCGCATCGAGCGGGCCGTAATTCGGCGGGAGCGACTCGTTGTAGACGCCGAGCTTGTCGCGCAGCAGCTGGCCCGGACGATCGTCGTTATAGGTGCCGATGATCGACATCGGATGAGAATGGTCCGGCACGACGATGATCAGCGTGTCGTTGCGATCAGCGGCGAAGTCCTTGGCGACCTTCACGGCGTTGTCGAGCATGATCGTGTCGAACACCGAGCGTTCCCAGTCCAGCGAGTGGCTGTACTTGTCGATGCGGGCCGATTCCACCATCAGGACGAAGCCCTCCGGATTGCCCTTCAGCATCTCCAGCGCGGCCTTGGTCTGCTCCACCACATCCGGCTGGTCGGGGAACTTGGCGACGCTGCCCTTCTTGGCGAGGCGCAGATCGAAGGCGCCGTCGATATTGCCGGTGTTGTAGAGGCCCAGCAGCTTCTTGGTGCCGTTCGCCGCAGCCGCGTTCATCTCGGCCTTGGTGGTGGCGAGAGTGTAGCCGGCCTCCTTGAACTTCGCGATGAAGTCCTGGTCATCCGTGCGCTTGGAGCCCGGGGTCGTCTTGGCCAGGAAGTTCGGCGAGCCGCCGCCCATGATGACGTCCGGCTTCACGGCATGGAACATCTCGACGATGTCGTTGAAGTCGGAGCGGCGGCGGGTATGGGCGACCATCGCGGCGGGGGTGGCGTCCTCGATCTCGGAATTTGTAACGACACCGATCGCCATTCCCGTCTTGCGCTTCACGATCTCGGCGAGCGTCTCGACCTTGGGATGGTCGAGGGTCAGCGCGTTCTTGGCGCAGTAGACGCCGAGCGCGTTGACGCAGGATTTGTGACCCGTCGTATAGGCATGAGCGGCATTGGCGCTGTCGGTGACGATCGAATCGTTGCCCGAAGTCGAGATCAGCGCCATCGCCGGCATGTCGTCCATGGCGAGTTCGCCGGCATATTTGCCTTCCTTCCAGCCCTTGGAAAGGATGCGCGCGGCGGTGCGGTTGGCGACGGTCATGCCGTCGCCGATGAAGAGGATGACGTTCTTGGCCTTGCGCGGCTCGGCGGTGGCGAACACGTCCCAATTGACCGTGGAGGTCTTGCCGCCCTGCTTGGCCTCGACCGTGTAGCGGCCGGCGGGCAGCGAGGCGCCGCGCAGCCACAGCGCCGAATGCTTCTGGCCTTCTTCATTCTGCACGAAGCTTGTCTGCCTGCCGAACACCTCGGCCGCCGGCTTGCCGTTGATCGTGACGGTGACGTCGGCCTGGGCCGGAGCATCCGGGAACTCGACCTTGAAGTCAAAGCGCGAGCCGGCGAGGATGTCCGCCCGGTCGATCGGGTAGATCGTCTGCGCGCCCGCAGGTCCGGCCGCCAGGCCGGTCGCGATCGCCGCTGCCAGCCACAAAGATCCACGCATCGTCATGCTCCCCGTCCAAGGATGATGGCAGGCGCGTAGCCGCTCAACATGACAGTTTTATCAATGATCAGAATATGTTACACTATTACATTAGCCGGCTGATCTGAGGCCTCCATCTCCTCCCTGCGCGGCACGCCCAGCAACCATCCCGCGCGGGCGATCGCGCCGCGCGGGACGATGACGGAACACCGGATCAGGCCATGCAGGGCTCGGCGCGCTCGGCCATGGTAGCTTCCATCTGCGCCTCCTCCGGCGCGGGAGTCCAGCCGCTGGCGCTCCAGCTCTTCAGCGCCGCCCAGGTCGAGCGGTCGAGCCGGAACTGCTCGCAGGGGAACAACCCGCCGCGCGCCGGGAGCGACTTCAGGAAGGAGCCCTCGGCCCGGAAGCCGGACTTCTCGAGCACCCGCCGCGAGCCGGGATTGATCACCCGCGTATCGGCCTCGATGGCCGGGATATCGACCAGCGAGAACAGCGTGTCGATCAGCCCCTGCGCCGCCTCGGTCGCATAGCCCTTGCCCCAGTGAGGCCTGCCGAGCCAGTACCCCATGAAGGGCACGCCGGAGGCCTGCTTATAGGCGCCGATGATGCCGATCAGCTCGTTGGGCTTGGCCCGGGGCGTGATCGCCAGCACGAGATGCTCGCCCAGCGCATTGCCCTTGCGCGTGGAAAAGATGAACGGCTCCACCTGCTCGGGCGGGTAAGGATGCGGAATATGCGCCGTCATCTCCGCCACCGCCTTCTCGCCGGCCTGGCGCAGAATGGCGGGACCATCGGCCATGCGCGGCCAGCGCAGCCAGAGACGCCGGGTCTCGAGCCGGAAGACATCGTCGCGGGTCAATTCGGGGAACATCTGTCTCTCCGTCGGCGCAAACGAAAAAAGGGAGCTGGGACTTCGGTCCCATCTCCCCTTCGCTGACCTTCGGGAGACCCGTTTCGGGCCTTCTCGTCCCTTGATCCGTTCGGTTCGATGGAACCGGCGGATCGAGAGACTATCCCTATCCGCCTTTTACTCTGCGGCCTCTTGGGCCGGCACTACGTTCACGAAAGCTCGGCCGAGTTTCGTCGTGAATCGGACGCGGCCATTCGCCGTCGCAAAGAGCGTATGGTCTTTGCCCATGCCGACATTGGCGCCGGCATGCCAACGGGTGCCGCGCTGGCGAATGATGATGTTGCCCGGAACGACGACCTGGTCGCCGAACTTCTTCACGCCGAGGCGCTTGCTTTCCGAGTCGCGGCCGTTGCGGGACGAACCGCCTGCCTTTTTGTGAGCCATGACGCCCTACCTCAAAACTGATCGTGTCTCTCTAACCCGAATCGGCGGCGTTGACCACCCGCTTCGGATACGAAATGCCGAAACACCATCCTGTCAGCAGCGACAGGAGCCGGACGAACCGTACCGATGATGTTCCGGCGCGAAAATCGACGCCGGCAAAGCCGGTGTCAGGCCTCGGACGCCTCGTCCTTGGCCTTCTTGGCAGGGGCCTTCTTGGCCGCGGCCTTCTTCGGCGCCTCGCCTTCGGCGGCAGCCTCGGCCTTCGCGGCCTTGGCCGGCTTGGCGGCGGACTTGGTCTCGACGGCCGCGGCGGCGGCGATCTCGCCCTTCTTCATCTCCGGCTGCTTGCCGCCGGTGAGGATGTCGGTGATGCGGATCACGGTCAGCTCGGCACGGAAACCGCGCTTGCGCTTCGAGTTCTGGCGGCGGCGCTTCTTGAAGGCGATGACCTTCTCGCCACGGGCCTGCTCGACGATCTCGCCGGCGACGGTGATCTCGCCCAGCGACTTGGCGTCGAGGGTGGTGTTCTCGCCCTCGGTGAGCATCAGCACGGAACCGAACGCGACGGTGTCGCCCGGGTTGCCCTCGATCTTGGCGACGGTGATCTTGTCGTTGGCGGCGACGCGGAACTGCTTCCCGCCGGTCTTGATGACTGCGAACATTTTGTCCTCCATGTTCGGCCCCGCCCTGTCACGGCCTCCGGACGGAGACGCATGCGGGACGGCTTTTTGGCAGTCGAATGCGTGGTGGGTTGTCCTTCCGGCCCGCGACGCAGCGCACAGGCCAAAACGAACCGGGCGCGGGTTGCCCCACGCCGGATGAAGGGGTCGATAATCGCAACGCGGCCGCGGGTCAAGCCGGGACGCGGCCCCTGGCGCGGTTTTCCGAACACGCGGCCTCCGACGGCCCGGCAGACACACCGCTGCGGGATGGCTCCGCGCCGGCGGGGACAGCCGGCCTTTGGGGGTTGCCCCGGCCGACCGGCTTGTGTACTAAGCACCCCGCTTCGACCGAAGGCGACCGCGGACAGGTGGCAGAGTGGTTGAATGCACCGCACTCGAAATGCGGCATACCTGCAAGGGTATCGGGGGTTCAAATCCCTCCCTGTCCGCCACTCTCAACCGCTAAGATTCTGTAATTGTTGGCCTGGCGCCTCGCGGGCCGTCCGGCACCCCACCTTTCACCCCACCGGGCGGCATCCATTGCCTCGTTGTGCCATGAGATGCCCGGCCAGCCGGGCGCTCTCGCGCTTCGCTCTGGCGGCGCCATCGGCATAGCTGGAGCTAGCCGGAAGGCCGAGAGCTTCGCAGGCGCCGGGCGGCATCTCTGCGGCGTCGTCAGCCAGGGCCACCGTAAGGCGGTTGAGGGCCACGACAAGAAAGCCGGGGGCGCTGGCCTTAATGTCTCGCCCGCGCCCTTCGGTGAGATTGCAGAAGGCCGAGCGCATCGCGGGCCGGTCATCGGCGGCGATGGCGGCAGCGATGTCCCGCACATTCATAGCGAGGGCTCCCCCTCGTCATCGCATTGCGCGCCCTCGTCCTCGCAGGCGGCTTCTAGATCAGCGTCGCCGTCGATTTCGTCCGCAACCGCAAGCAGGCAGTCAATGACGATGCCCAGGCGGCGGCGCATGCTTCCCGCCGCACCGGGCGTCTTGCTCAGCAGTGCGGCGACATCATGCAGGATGACTTGCACGTCATGCCGATCCGTGGCCGAGAGCGGCCCGGCGATGTCGGAAAGCGAGAATGCCGGATGGCTGGCCGCTAGATCCACTGCGGCCGGCTGGCATGCCACCGCGAGGGGGCGGGCGAAGGCGACGCTCATTTGCGGCGCTCCAGCGGAATGACGCGGCGACCGACAACCAAGGCCCCATCGGCGTAGATGACGGGCAGATGGCCATAAAACGAGAATGTCGGCAGGCTCACCGGTTTGATGCTCGCGGGCTGGCGCTTGCTGCCCTTGCGGTTGATGCGAATGGGGCTCATGCGGGTTCTCCCGTGGCGGCGGTGATGCGGAGGACGGACGCGGCAAAGCGCGCCATCCACTGGCCGGCGATTTCCTCGGCCGCTCGGATCGGCGGCGGGACGAAGGCGACGGATTGGAGCGCATGGGCTTGCGCCTCCAGCTCGGCCCGCGTCGCCGGCTCTGCCGCCATCAGCGCGGCGACATGCGCGACCAAGGCACGGCGCGCGGCGTTGCGTTCCTCCCGCGCCACGTCGAAAGCGGATAGGGCGCGGATGCGGGAACACTCGGCCTCGTAAGCCTCGGCCAGCCGGCCGGCGGCTTCCATGTCCTCTCGCTGGCGGTGCCACACCTCGACGGGCTTCCCGCGCGCTCCCGCGCTCTCGGCACCCCTGCGGCAGCGGCGGGTTTCGCGGCGGAAATGCTCGGCCGAAAGAACCTTGCGCAGCGGCTCGGCAGGCTCGCCAGACAGCGAGCGTTCCAGCTCCCCATCCCGCACATAGACGGGGGCGGTGATGGCTTCCGGCGGCGCGGGCCATTCGGAAGCCCAGCGGGAGGCCAGTTCGGACAGGCGCCGTGGCCTGCTGCCGGTTTCGTGGACACCGAGATTGGGTGTTTCATGAAACCGGAGGTGGGGTATGCGACGAAGGCAATTTGGGCGTGAGTTCAAGATCGAGGCGGTCCGCCTGATCAAGGACCGCGGAGTGAGTGTGGCGCA
>NZ_JBMDWH010000220.1:0-37337 GCF_048595345.1 Allobosea sp. | reverse complement strand
TGGCGATGCTGGGGCTGCAGGCATTCAGCCCCCTGCCGCGCGCGGTGATCCGGCCTCTCGAAGACCGCTTTCCGCAGCAGGACGCCGCGAAGGGACCGGTCACGGGGATCGTCGTGCTCGGCGGCGCGATCAGCCTCGCCCGCGGCGAAGTGGTTCTCAACGCGGCAGCGGCGCGGATGACGAAGGCGGTCGAACTCGCGCGCTTGCATCCGCAGGCCCGTATCGTCTTCACCGGGGGGGCGCCCAGCCTCGTCTCGCAGGCGACCCATACCGAATCGGATGCCGCGCGGACGCTGTTTGTCGGGCTCGGGCTCGATCCGGCGCGGCTGACGCTCGAGGATCAGTCGCGCAACACCTGGGAAAACGCCGTCTTCACCCGGCGGCTCGTGGCGCCGCAGCCCGGCGAGCGTTGGCTGCTGGTGACCTCGGCCTGGCACATGCCGCGCGCCATGGGCGTCTTCCGCAAGGCGGGGTTCGAGGTCGAGGCGTTTCCGGTCGATTACTGGTCGCGCGGCAAGCCGGACGATTTCATCCGCCCCTATAGCCGTGCGCCGCGCGGGCTCGAGATTGCCGATAACGGCTTCAAGGAGTGGGTCGGGCTCGTCGCCTACAGGCTCGCCGGCTACAGCGACTCGCTGTTCCCCGGCCCCTGAGGCTCAGCCTTCCGGCGGCAGCCGCAGACGGTAGACGCCGCGGAAATCGTCGGGGTCGACGGGGCGGCCCTTGCGGGTGATGACGAGCCGGCCTTCCTTCATCAGCCGCACGGCGACCTTGCGCGCCGGTTGCATCAGCGGTCCCCAGCCATCGGGATGATCGCCGCCCACGGCTCGTGCCGCCTCGGAGGGGCAGACCGTCTTGTCCGGCCCGCGCTGGGCGACGAGCCGCAGCATCGCCGCTTCCAGCTCCTGCTCGCGCTCGCTCATGGCTCGGCCGGCCTGTCGGGCTCGGGCGCGCCCGGATAGCGGAAGACGCGCGAGGCGTCGGAAGCGAACTGGCGCCGATACATCGCGATCAGTACCGCGAGGGTGAAGGCGATGAAGCTCACCGGCCCGAGGAACCAACCCATATAGGCGAGCGCGAAGAAGAAGGCGCGCTGGCCGCGATTGAAATGGCGGCCGGCGGCGACGTTCATCTCGACCGTCTCATGAACGGCCTTGCGCGCCTCTTCCGGGTCATGCCCGCGCGCCGGGGGCAGGGCGCCGATCAGGATGACGCAATAATTGAACAGCCGGTAGGACCAGGCGAATTTGAAGAAGGCGTAGCCGAAGATCATCGCCAGTCCGATGACCTTGATCTCCCAGACCGCGCGGGTTGGGGCGGCGTTGAGCGGCAGATCGGCGAAGATTGCCACCACACGCTCCGCCGATTGCAGTGAGGCGAGGGTGCCGCCGATCGCGATCATGGAGGTCGAGGCGAAGAAGGCGGTGCCGTTCTGGAGACCGTTCATCACCTGCGTGTCGACGATGCGGTTGTCGCGGCCGAGGGATTCGCGGATCCAACGGGCGCGGCGCAGATTCATCCGCATGTTGAGGCTCTTGCCGGCATGCGGTCCCAGCTCGACGGCATAGTGGTAGCCGAGCCAGGCGGCGGCGAAGAAGGCCAGGGCCAGCAGGTCGATGATGGTGAAGCCGATCATGCCGCCGCTCTGCCATTCCAGGGCCCGCCGAGGCAAGCAGCTTGCGCCCGCCGGCGGCGCGCAGCAAGAGAGAGAGCCAGCCCCTCGGACGTGGAACCGTCTTGTCCCATATCGTCATCGTTCTTCTGGTCGCGGCCTTCATCTTCCGCAAGCCGCTCGGCCGGCTGCTGGCGCGGCAGTTCCCCAACCGGGCCAAGCGGCAGCAGGTGCTGGCGACGATCATCGCTGCTTTCCTGCTGGTGATCGCATTACGGATTATCGCGCTGTTCTGGTGATCCCGCGTCCCGACGCGCGCGTTCTCGCGCGCGTGCCGCGCATGCGGGCGCGCGCGGATGCCGCCTCGGCGTCTGCTGCATGGCGCCGGCGCTTGCCTTGCGACCTCTTCTGCGGCATTTTGACCGGACTTGGCTCCAACTCAGGAAAGGGAGGGCTGAATGACATTCATGACCATCGCTCCTCCCATGCGACTCTCGCGCCACTAGGCCGGTCTCGCCCGAGGCCCGCCACCGGCGGCCTCCAGAGCCTTCTTTCAAAACTTGTTTTCGTCTTCGGAGCGCGCTGCTGCGCGGGCTCCGCCTGATCTGGAGTCGGTGCCGCGCGCACCGGATGACATCATGTCCCTCGATCTCAAGACCGGGCGGCGGGAGCCGTTCCGTGCCGTTCTCGGCTTCACCTTCCGGCACTGGGCGCGCCGGCCGGGCTATGTCGCTTGGGTCGCGGCCGTCACCATCGCGGCCACGCTCGCCGAGCTATTCATCCCCATCTATGCCGGGCAGCTCGTCGATGCCGTCGCGGCCGGCGCCGGTGAGGGCGCGCGCACGGCGCTGACCGCGCTCGCCTTCATGCTGGCGCTGGCGGCCGTGACCGTGGCGGGGCGGCATTTCGCCTTTGTCGGGCTGACCGGCATGACGCTGTTCACGATGAGCAACGTCGCGCAGGAGGCCTTCGCTCGGCTGCAGCGCTTCTCGACCGATTGGCACGCGAACAACTTTGCCGGCTCGACGGTTCGCAAGATCACGCGCGGCATGTGGGCGCTCGATCTGCTGACCGACACGATCCTGATCGCGCTCCTGCCCTCGCTGGTGATCCTCCTGGGCATGACGGTGGTGCTGGCCTGGCACTGGCCGGTGATGGGGCTCGTCGTGGCTCTGGGGGCGGTGGTCTACATCGCGCTGACGCTGCTGCTGTCGCTGCGCTATGTCGCACCGGCCTCGCGGCTGGGCAATGCCTGGGACACGCGCGTCGGCGGGGCACTTGCGGATGCGATCACCTGCAATCCGGTGGTCAAGGCCTATGGGGCCGAGACGCGGGAGGATGCCCGGCTGACGACGGTGCTCGCCAAATGGAGCCTGCGGACGCGGCGTGGCTGGATTCGCGGGACATGGTCCGGCACCGGGCAGAACGTCGTTCTGCTGGTGCTGCGCGGCTGCGTGATCGGGCTCGTGATCTGGCTGTGGCTGAACGGGCGCGCCTCGCCGGGCGATGTCGCCTTCGTGCTGACCGCCTATGCGGTGGTGCATGGCTATCTGCGCGATGTCGGCCAGCACATCCACAACCTGCAGCGTTCGGTGAACGACATGGAGGAACTCGTGGCGATGCACGATCTGCCCTATGGCGTGCCGAACCGGGCGGGGGCCGGCGAGATGGCGGTGACGGCGGGCGAGATCACCTTCGACGACGTCACCTTCCATTATGGCGGGCATGCCGAGCCGCTCTATCGCGATTTCTCGCTGACCATCCGTGGCGGCGAGAAGGTGGGGCTGGTCGGGCGCTCCGGCTCGGGCAAGACGACCTTCGTCAAGCTCGTGCAGCGGCTCTACGACGTCACCGCCGGGCGCATCGCGATCGACGGGCAGGATATCGCCTCCGTCACGCAGGAGAGCCTGCGTCGGCAGATCGCGATCGTGCAGCAGGAGCCGGTGCTGTTCCACCGCTCGCTGGCGGAGAACATCGCCTATGGCCGGCCCGGTGCCTCGATGGCGCAGATCGAGCAGGCGGCGCGGCTCGCCAATGCGCATGAGTTCATCATGCGCCTGCCCAAGGGCTATGCCACGCTGGTCGGCGAGCGCGGCATCAAGCTCTCGGGCGGCGAGCGCCAGCGGGTGGCGCTGGCGCGGGCCTTCCTGGCGGATGCGCCGATCCTGATCCTGGACGAGGCGACGTCCAGCCTCGATTCGGAATCGGAGGCGCTGATCCAGCAGGCGGTGGAGCGGCTGATGCAAGGGCGCACCACCATCGTGATCGCGCACCGGCTCTCGACGGTGCGGGCCATGGATCGCATCCTCGTCTTCGACCGCGGCCGCGTGGTCGAGGAGGGGCCGCATGAGGACCTGCTCGCCCGCGAGGACGGCGCCTACCGGGCGCTGTTCGAAAAGCAGGTCAGCGAGTTGGCCAAGGGGCTGGCGGTGTAAGGCCGCCAGCCTATTTTGGAGCTAGCGCCCGGGGCCTGACGCCCTTCACCGGCCCCGGCGGAAGCGTGTCGCCGTCGGACAGGGCGGCCGGCCTTGCCAGGCCGCCGCTCAGAAATCGATTCAAGCCGGCTACATAACTCGTTGGTAAGCCGAAATGTTCGGCACCGGCGATCACGGTTTCCATATAGCCGGGCCGGGCCTTTCCCGGCTCAGCGCTGCGGCCGATATAGATCAGCGCGCGCTTGGCACCGCCCGGCAGGATGACCGGCTGGCTGATCTTGGCGTAAAGGCCGCTCGCCAACTCCTCGAACTTGTCGAGCGCGCGGATGTCGGCGAGCGAGCAGTCCCACAGCACGCCATGCACATCCTCGCGCGGATCGCGGATCACCGAGGCATAGCCGTCGCGCGTGACGATGAAGCGGTGGCGGGGGAGACGCGCGGGACCGAGCGCCGTCGCGCGCGGGCAGCGCTGCGCCATGCCGGCGGGGTCCATGTTGAGGCCGTAGGCGAAGTAGAGGGGCATCGGAAAGGCTCCTGAACCGCGATGCAGAACCCTCTCCTGTAAGGAGAGGGCAAGGTGAGGTGAAGGCCGTTGAACGCTGTGGCCGCACACTCACCGGGGCAAAGGCCAGGCCTGTGCTTTGCTGGCCAAGGGGCCGACACCTCACCCCTGCCCCTCTCCTTACAGGAGAGGGGTTCCCCGCGCTCTCCCGACCGGGCTTCCAGCACTCATTTCGTCTTCTCGAACAGCTCCCGCCCGATCAGCATCCGCCGGATCTCGCTGGTGCCCGCGCCGATCTCGTAGAGCTTGGCGTCGCGCAGCAAGCGCCCGGTCGGGTAGTCGTTGATGTAGCCAGTGCCGCCGAGCAACTGGATGGCGTCGAGCGCGACCTGGGTCGCCTTCTCGGCCGCGAGCAGGATGGCGCCTGCAGCGTCCTCTCGCGTGGTCTGGCCGCGGTCGCAGGCCTTGGCGACGGCATAGACGTAAGCGCGGCAGGAGTTCAGCGCGACATACATGTCGGCGAGCTTGCCCTGGACGAGCTGGAATTCGCCGATGCTCTGGCCGAACTGCCGGCGCTCATGGACATAGGGCATGACCACGTCGAGCGCCGCCTGCATGATGCCGAGCGGCCCGGCCGCGAGCACGACGCGCTCATAGTCCAGCCCGCTCATCAGCACGTTGACGCCGCGCCCGACCTGGCCGAGCACATTCTCCTCAGGCACCTCGCAATCCTGGAAGACGAGCTCGCAGGTGTCGGAGCCGCGCATGCCGAGCTTGTCGAGCTTCTGATGCGTCGAGAAGCCGGGCATGCCCTTCTCGATCAGGAAAGCGGTGATGCCCCTGGAGCCGGCCTGCGGATCGGTCTTGGCGTAGACGACCAGCGTCTCGGCGACGGGGCCATTGGTGATCCACATCTTGTTGCCGTTGAGGATGTAGCGGTCGCCGCGCTTGTCGGCGCGCGTCTTCATCGAGACGACGTCGGAGCCGGCGCCCGGCTCCGACATGGCGAGCGCGCCGACATGCTCCCCGGAGATCAGCTTGGGCAGATATCGGCGCTTCTGAGCCTCGCTGCCGTTGCGGCGGATCTGGTTGACGCAGAGATTGGAGTGGGCGCCGTAGGACAGGCCGACCGAGGCCGAGGCGCGGGAGATCTCCTCCACCGCGACGCAGTGCTCCAGATAGCCGAGGCCGGCGCCGCCATACTCCTCCTCGACCGTGATGCCGTGCAGGCCGAGCGCGCCCATCTGCGGCCACAGATCGCGCGGGAAGAGGTTGGTGCGGTCGATCTCCTCGGCGCGCGGGGCGATTTGCTCCTGCGCGAAGGCATGGACCGTGTCGCGGATGGCGTCGGCGGTTTCGCCGAGGTCGAAATCGAAGCGGCGCGGCGCATTGGCGAGCATGAGGAACCTCCCGGTCGCGGCGGCGGGCGCCGCTCTTTGACCGGGACTATAGCTCGTAAACGGCCCGGTCCGGAGCGTGCGAAATCGCGCAACCCCGGCTGGGCATCACCCCGCGAGGCCCGCCGCCTCAGTCGCCGATGACGCCCCGGCGGCGCAGCAGCACCAGCGTCAGAACCGCTGCGGCGATGCAGGCCAGCGTGACGTTGATGGCGCCGATCTCGGATTCGACCCAGGGCAGCCCCTTCACGTTGATGCCGAACAGGCCCGTGACGAAGGTGGCGGGCATGAACAGCGCCGTCAGGATCGAGAGCACATAGAGCTGGCGGTTGGTGCGGCTGACGGAGCGCGCTGCGATCTCGTCCTGCAGCAGCCGCGCCCGGTCCTGCACCAGCTGGACGTCGTGATGCAGGGCGTCGATGCGCTGAAGCAGGCGCAGCGCCGTCGCCTTGACCTGATCGGGCGCGCTGCGGCCGGAATGGGTCTCGGCGAAGCGGCGGAACAGCACATGCAGACCGCTGAGCTGGCGATGCAGCCGCACGGCGGTGCGCCGCACCGCGCCAACGCGCTGGGGCCCGTCATGCAGCTTCTCGAGCAGCACATGGTCCTCGACCGTATCGGTCTCCTCGACGAGGCGCACCACGCTGTCGGTGACGTCGTCGATGATGTATTCGATGATCTGCTCGAACAGCACGGCGGGGTTCTGGGCCGTCTCGCCGCGGTTGAGCCCCTCGGCCGTCAGGCGGATCGCCTGCAGCGCCTCGCGCCGGCCGGTGAACAGGAAACGCTCGCCGATGATCCAGCGCAGCGCACCGACCGTGTCGGATTTGTCGGCGACGTCCCGCGTCAGGTCGTGCGAGACACCCCAGGCGAGGCTGGACGAATGGTCGAGCCGCTGATGCGCTTCCTGCGAGAGGAAGACGGCCCGGGCCGATTCCGGAAGATCCTGCTCACCGACCCAGCTCTGGGCGCGGGTATGAACGAGATCGAGATGCAGCCAGACGAAGCCGTCTTCGGGAGCCAGATCCGGCAGGGTGTCCCGGTCGACCAGGCTGGGCTTGCCCTGGCTGTCGAAACGGTAGGCCCAGATGATCCCGTAGCGGGAGTGAAGATCGCCCTGTTGATCGGCCGGCATCGTCGTCGTTCCTGAAGCTCCGCGGGACAAGGCGATGCGGATATGACAGGCGCGTGACGGTGAAGGACGCGGTCAGTTGCGGCGCAGCGTGCCGGTGCGGTCGCTGTCGCGGTTATCGGCGGTGCGAGCGGGAATGCGCCCCGGCGGTGTGTATCTCAGCTTCGCGCCGCCGGCGTTCTGCGGCGCGCGCAGGCCTGCGGGCGTCGGCGGCGGTGTGCGGCCGGCGAGCCTCGTCTTCGGCTCGCCGCCATGCCAGATGCGCGTTCCGATGTCGAAGCGGCCCTGCCTCCAGGCCTCGAATTCATGCTCGGAGCCGAAAAAGGCGTTGCGGTCGACATCGCCGGTGATGCCGGGCACACGGCCCGTGGTGGTGAACTGCCAGAACTCCCAGCGATCGCGGGCATAGCGCTTGGCGAGCGGCGCGGCGGTCGAGCGCAGCCAATAGGGGTGGTCGTTGAACTGGCCTTCGAGGATATCCTCGTGGAAGTTGATGTCGGTGTAGATCACCGGCTTCTTGCCGGTGTGCTCGCGCAGGCCCTTCAGCATGACCTCAATCTTCTCAAGCGCCTCCCGCTGCGAGATCCGCTTCGTGCATTGGGAATCGTTCTGCCATTCGACGTCCAGCACCGGGGGCAGGGCGTCGGGATCGCGCGGGATATGCTTCTTGATCCAGCGCACCTGGTCCTTCGCCGAGCGGCACCACCAGACGAAGTGATAGGCGCTGCGGGGAATGCCGTGGCGCTTGGCCTCCGCCCAGTTGCGGCGGAACTGCGGGTCGAGATGGTCGCCGCCTTCCGTGGCCTTGATGAAGGCGAAGCGGGTGCCGGCCTCCTTGACCCGTGCCCAGTCGATCTCCCCCTGCCAGCGCGAGACGTCGATGCCCTGGATGACCTTGCGGCGGGCATCGCGCACGCCGTGATGCGGCGCGCTGTCGCCCTTCTTGGGATAGAAGGCGAGCGCGGGCTCGACCAAGCAGGCGAGGATGGCCAGCGTTGCGAACGCCCATAGGCGCTGCGTCCGGAAGATCGTCTGCGGGGTCAGCTCGCGCGCTGGCATGTGGTTCTCCTGCATCACAGGTCCAGATGCGGAGATGCTGGTTAAGCGGCCGTTAGGAGCGCGCGGCCTTCTACGGATGATTTTCAGCCTTGGTTAACCCGCGCGACGCGGCGAGGCCGACACGTTCAGCATGTCCGGCGAAAGGCGGAGCCACACCAAGGACGGGCGTACGGTCTCGCCCCATCGGCGCGGAGCGCCGGCGCCGGCTTCAATCGACAGGCTCGGGATCGTCCAGCTGCTGGAAGGCGGCGGCGCTCGCCGGCGCGGTGCCCTGCAGGCGCGCGACGGGCACCTCCTCGAAGCGGCCCGGCGGCGGGGCGGCCGGCGGCGTGAACGGGGAGGAGGGGTCGGGCACGCCGGGCATGACGGGCTGCGGCCGCGGTGCCTGCGGCTGGCGGCGCTCCCAGCGCCGGGTGGCGATGTCGAATTCGCCGCGATGCCAGCCGTGGAATTCGCTCTCGCTGCCGAAGAAGGCGTTGCGGTCGACGTCGCCCTTGATGCCGGGTACGCGGCCGGTGGTGGTGAACTGCCAGAACGACCAGGGCCGGTTGTTGTAGCGGGTCTCGGGCTTGGCGGCGGTCGAGCGGATCCAGTAGGGATAGTCGTTGAACTGCCCCTCCAGCACCTCCCGGTGGAAGGTGATGTCCGTGTAGATCACCGGCTTCTTGCCGGTGAGCTGCTCGAGCTCGGTCAGCATCAGCTGGATCTTCTCCAGCGCCAGATTGCGGTCGATCTTCTTCGGGCAGGTCTTCGAATGGCCGTTCCACTCGACATCGAGCACCGGCGGCAGGGCGTCGGGATCATTGGGAATCTGGCGCTTGAACCAGATCGCCTGCTCATGGGCGGGGCGGCACCAGAAAACGAAATGATAGGCACCGCGCGGAATGCCGGCGCGGCGCGCGCCTTCCCAATTGCGCTGGAACGACGGATCGACATGGTCGCCGCCCTCGGTCGCCTTCATGTAGACGAAGCGTACCCCGGAGGCCTTGACCGAAGCCCAGTCGATCTCGCCCTGCCAGCGCGAAATGTCGATGCCGTGGATCGGATAGCTGTGGGCCTCCGCCACGCCGCTATGCGGACGGGCATCGCCCAGCCGGTCGAGGGCCGTGCAGCCACCCATCAGCGCGAAGGCGGCGGCAGCCAGAAGGGGCAGGGCGCGGAAGCGTTGCATCAGGCGGGCGATCGTCTCGTGTTCGTCGAACTTATGAAATGCAGGATTTACGTTACCAAAGTTCTGACGGTCGGCCGCGACCGTCTCTTCGCCCCGTGCGCGGCCGACCGACATGCCCGAGACTCATGGCGATCTCGCCGCCCAAAACGCGGGACGGTGATGGGTTGGCCTGGAAACCGGGGGGCATCGAGGTTGCGTGCAGAACTTCGCCTTGCCACCGGCAAACGGCTTTTTGAGGGCGCGCCGAAACGAAAACGGCGACCCGCGAGGGTCGCCGTTTTGCTGGACTGTCGTCCGAATTTGGTGCGGTCGAGAGGACTCGAACCTCCACGGGTCTCCCCGCTACCACCTCAAGGTAGTGCGTCTACCAGTTCCGCCACGACCGCAGCTCTGATCCGGCGGCGGGCAGAGCCACCGGGAGCGGCGCCGATCTAGCAAATCGATTCCGCGACCACAAGAGCATCGGCGGTAAAAAGAGCCGGCTTCGTCGCTTTCCTCGAAAATCGCCGAAAAGCCGGGCTCAGGCGGCGCGTGCGGTGGTGTCGAGCGCGTAGACGGTCGGGCGCTTCAGCATCTGGGTGATCTCGACGGAGATCTTGGCGCCGCTGACGACAACGATTCCCTTGGCGAAGGGGTGGTTGTTGGCGAGAATCTGGACCTCGTCGGTCTCGCTGGTGTTGAGCTCGATGATCGCGCCGCGGCCGAGTCGCAGCAGCTTGTAGATCGGCATCTGCGTCTGCCCCAGCACGACGGTCAGTTCGACGGGGACGAGGTTGAGATCGGCCTTCAAACGCAGTCTCCGACAACCCATTTCTCGAATTCGACCAACGAACTTGCCTGCCGGCCGGATTTGGGCGCAAGAGGCGTCGCAGAGATCGGCCGGATCGGTGATCCGACGCTGAGAGATTGATCGGAACATGGTTAAGCCATGGTGAATTTGCGCGAGGCCCTGTCCGTTTCCTTCGTGCCGGAGCCGGGGTCGGAGCCGGTCGAATGGGTCGTGAGCGACGGCCTCACTGGATATGACGAGGCCGTGGCCGAGATGGAGGCGCGGGCCGCGCTGATCGCGGACGGCCAATCGCGGGAGCGCGTCTGGCTGGTGGAGCATCCGCCGCTCTATACCGCCGGGACTTCTGCCAGGGACGAAGACCTGATCGCGCCGGATCGCTTCCCGGTGTTCCGCTCCGGGCGGGGCGGGCAGTTCACCTATCACGGGCCGGGCCAGCGCGTGGCCTATGTGATGCTGGACCTGAAGCGGCGCCAGCCCGATCTGCGCCGCTTCGTCGCCGCGCTCGAGGGCTGGCTGATCGGCGCGCTGGACGAGTTCAACATTCGCGGCGAGCGGCGCGAGGACCGGGTCGGCGTCTGGGTGCGGCGGCCGGAGAAGGGCGCCGATATGGAGGACAAGATCGCTGCGATCGGCATCCGGGTGCGCCGCTGGGTGTCGTTTCACGGCATCTCGCTCAATGTCGATCCGGAGCTGTCGCATTTCGACGGCATCGTGCCGTGCGGCGTGCGCCTGCACGGCGTGACCTCTCTGGTCGATCTCGGCCTGCCGGTGACGATGCCGGAAGCAGATATCGTGCTGCGCGAGGCGTTCGAGCGCATCTTTGGGCCGACCGTGTCGGCGTGAATGCCGTCGAGGGGCGCGCTCCACCGTCATTGCGAGCGCAGCAAAGCCATCCAGGAGGGCTTGGTGCAGCGTCTCACCCGGTCCTCCTAGATGGCTTCGTCGCTACGCTCCTCGCAGTGACGGGCCGAGAGCCGTGCAGCGATGCCGATTTGCGCGGGTGTTTCCGCGCCGGTTGGCCTTTGGCCAGCGCCGCGCCATAACCGATCGGAAAGACGGGAGGAGCGAGCCTGTGCCGGCCATCGAGAGCAAGGTCGATCTGGAATCGGCCGAGACCCGCGCCAATGCCGAATCCTGGGCGGCGCTGCGGGCCGAACTGCAGGAGCGCCGCGCCGCCGCTGCGCTGGGCGGGAACGAGGCATCGCGCGAGCGTCACATGGCCCGCGGCAAGCTGCTGCCGCGCGAACGCGTGCTGCGGCTGACCGATCCTGGCTCGCCCTTCCTCGAGATCGGCTCGCTCGCGGCCTTCGGGATGTATGAGGGTGATGTCCATGGCGCCGGCATGATCGCCGGCATCGGGCGCGTGGCGGGGCGCGAATGCATGATCGTCTGCAACGATGCGACGATCAAGGGCGGCACCTACTATCCGATGACGGTCAAGAAGCATCTGCGCGCGCAGGAGATCGCGCGCGAAAACCGGCTGCCCTGCATTTATCTCGTCGATTCGGGCGGCGCCAACCTGCCGCACCAGACCGAGGTTTTTCCCGACCGGGAGCATTTCGGCCGCATCTTCTACAATCAGGCGACGCTCTCGGCCGAGGGCATTCCCCAGATTGCGGTGGTGATGGGCTCCTGCACCGCGGGCGGGGCCTATGTGCCGGCGATGTCGGACGAGACGGTCATCGTTCGCAAGCAGGGCACGATCTTCCTCGGCGGGCCGCCATTGGTGAAAGCGGCGACCGGCGAGGTGGTCTCGGCGGAAGATCTCGGCGGGGCGGACGTCCATGCCCGGCTCTCCGGCGTCGCCGACCATTACGCCGGCGACGACGGCCATGCACTCGCGATCGCCCGCCGCATCGCCGGCAACCTCAACAGCGTCAAGCGCCCGGATATCGACATCGCCGAGCCGGTGGCCCCGCTTTACGACACGGCAGAGCTCGAGGCGGTGGTGCCGACCGATCTCAAGAAGCAGTACGACATCCGCGAGGTGATCGCGCGGCTGGTCGACGGGTCGCAGTTCGACGAGTTCAAGCGCCTCTACGGCACGACGCTGGTCACGGGCTTTGCCCGCATCCACGGCATTCCGGTCGGCGTCATCGCCAATAACGGCATCCTGTTCTCCGAGAGTGCGCTGAAGGGCGCGCATTTCATCGAATTGTGCTGCCAGCGGCGCATCCCGCTGCTGTTTCTGCAGAACATCACCGGCTTCATGGTGGGGCGGGATTTCGAGACGCGCGGCATCGCCAAGGACGGGGCCAAGCTCGTCACGGCGGTCGCATCGGCGCGGGTGCCGAAGGTGACGGTGCTGGTCGGCGGCTCGTTCGGCGCCGGCAATTACGGCATGTGCGGGCGGGCCTATAGCCCTCGCTTCCTCTTCACCTGGCCCAATTCGCGGATTTCGGTGATGGGCGGGGAGCAGGCGGCGAGCGTGCTCGCCACCGTGCGCCGGGACAATCTCGAGGCCGCCGGCAAGAGCTGGTCGCCCGCCGAGGAAGAGGCGTTCAAGGCGCCGGTCCGCAATCAGTACGAGGAGGAGGGCTCGCCCTATTTCGCCACGGCGCGCCTGTGGGACGACGGCATCATCTTGCCCTCGGAGACGCGCCGGGTGCTGGCGCTCGCCTTTTCGGCCACGCTCAATGCGCCGATCCCGGAAACGCGATTCGGCGTGTTTCGGATGTGAGGTCGTCCGGGGCAGCCGAGACTATTTCTGCTGTCGCTCAGAGTGGATGATCTCGAAGGTGCCGCCGCCGAAGCGGCGGTCGTCACGGGAGCCTGTGGCGACGCCGGCATTCGCATCCTGGATTTCGGCATTGGTCAGGCCGTTATTGACCTTGAACAGGATCGTGTCGGTCGAACCCAGGCTGTTGTCCTCCAGCAACTGCCGCTGGACGGTGTGCAGCATATCCGCGTCGACGAGGCTGTCGAAGCTGCACCGGCCGGTAGCGGCGAGGCTGGGCTTGTCGTCGGCGTTCCAGGTCACCTTGGCCTCGGTCGCGAAATTCCAGGCCACCGCCCGCACCGGGATATGCCGCGCGTCCGGCATCACCACCGTGAGCATCGTGATGAACGTGGTCTCGGAGACGTAGCTGCGCAGGAAGTTGCGCTTGCCGGTCACCAGATTGGGCCGCACCAGCCGGGCCGTACCGCCGGGCGAGTCGATCACCTTGATCGACCCCTTGCCGCCATTGGCGACGGGTTTGGCGTTCTCCAGGAAGAAGGGCAGGCTGGGCGCCGAGAAGCCGCTCGCCGAGAGCGAGCCCGTGGCGTCCAGATGCCAGGCGAAATTCACGGAGGTCGTGCCCATCACGATCGAGCCATGGGCGCTTTCCCGGCCGTAATAGAAGATCGACAGGAATTTGTGGAAGGCGATCTGCTTGATGCCGTAGGTGGTGCCGCCCGGTGCGCCTTGCGGAACGAAGCTGCAGGTGCTGGTGAAAGCCGGCTGGCCGCCCTTGGACGGATCGACGCGGCCGACCACGATGCGCCATTTGAACGGGTCGCTATTGCCCCAATCCTCGGCTTTCGCCTGCGCCGAGATGGGGGCGAAGCTCGTGTCGAAGTGGACATCCTTGAGGGTGAAGCCCGGCGCGATGCGGTGGTCGGACATGACGGCTCACCAGATCGCGCTGCCGCGGCGCTCGGCCGGGAGCAAGGGGTCCTGCAACTGGTTGGCCTTGTAGGACACCAGATCGACGAGCTCGAGCATCGGGTCCGCCAGAACGGCGAGGTCGAGCGCTCTCAGCGTCTTCGGGCCGACCATGCCGTCGGGCTGCAGGCCCTTGCTCTTCTGGAACTGGCGGACGGCGGCGTCGGTCTCGCTGCCGAAGATACCGTCCCAACCCGTGCCCTTGCGCGATCTCGGCAAGGCATAGCCGAGGTCGCAGAACAGATCCTGCAAGGCGACCACGCGCGGGCCGGTCGCGCCGCGGGCGATGGGCGCAGCCGATGTGACCAAGAGGAATTCGGGGATGGCGGCGAGACGCTTCGATTGGAACATCGCGTCATTCCCTCGCGGCGGAGCCGCCCCGTTCGCGGCCGCGACCGCAGATCGGTCATTCGGCCGCCGTGCAGTTGCGGCTGGGATAGAACCCGGCTTTCGTGCGCGCCGCAAGCGTCATCTGCGGCGTCGGGCGGGGCTTCCTTGCGGCGTCACAGTGCTTATGCTTTGAAACGATTGAAACCAAGAAAAGCCGTGAGGAAACCATGTCTGGTCACAACAAGGTCGCGATCATCACGGGGGCGGGGTCGGGCGTCGGTCGAGCGGTGGCGCTGGCCTTCCTCAGGGACGGCTACCGGGTGGTGCTGGCCGGGCGCCGCGCCGAGCCGCTGGAGGAGACGATTTCGCTCGCGGGCGCCGGCTCGGATGCCGCGCTCGCCGTGCCCACCGACGTCACCGACAAGGCCTCGGTCGACACCCTCTTCGCGAAGACGGTCGAGGCCTTCGGGCGGGTCGACGTGCTGTTCAACAATGCCGGTGTCAACGCGCCGGGCGGGGTGCTGCTGGAGGACCTGTCGCTCGAGGACTGGCAGAAGGTGGTCGACACCAACCTCACCGGCCCCTTCCTGTGTACCCAGGCGGCGTTCCGGACCATGAAGGCGCAGACGCCCCAGGGCGGACGCATCATCAACAACGGCTCGATCTCGGCGCAGGCCCCGCGGCCTAACTCGGCCGCCTATACCGCGACCAAGCACGCCATCACCGGCCTCACCAAGACCGCCTCGCTGGACGGGCGCAAATACGACATTGCCGTCGGGCAGGTCGATATCGGCAATGCGCTGACCGAGATGGCCCGCAAGATGACGACGGGCGTTCCGCAGGCGGATGGCTCGGTCAAGGTCGAGGCGGTGATGGATGTGGAGCATGTCGCGTCCACCGTGCTGCACATGGCTGCATTGCCGCCGGAGGCCAACATCCTCTTCGTCACCGTGATGGCGACCAAAGCCCCGCTCGTCGGCCGGGGATGAGCGGGCGGTCACCCGCGCTCGTGCTCATGCCGGGCCGAGCGAAGCAAAGACTGGATGTATTCCGGAGCGTATCCGGTAAAGTTTCCGGCATGGTCCCGGATGGCCACGGCTTTGCGGCTCCTTCGGGATGACGCGGCGGGGCTGACGGGATGGCGGTGATCGAGAGCCAAGCGACCACGGACCCCGCCATCGCCCGCGCCTATACCCGCACCATCTGGGCGATTGCGCTCGGCATTCTGGTTCAGGCTTCCCTGACCGTCGCCTGGGCCCTGTCCATCGGCAACACGCAGCTGCTCAAGGACGGCATCGACTGGGTTTATGACGTCGCGCTCTATGGCATCGCCGCGCTCGTCTTCGGGCGCGACGCACGGGCGGAGAGGCTGGCGGCGCTCGGCATCGCCACGGTGATGGCGGTCGCAGGTGTCCACACGCTCTACGATCTGTGGGACAAGATCGTCGTGCCGCGCCCGATCGAGATCTGGACGCTAGGCTTCGCGGCCGGCAGCGCCATCGTGATCGCGCTCCTGGTCATCGCCGCGCTGTGGCGGTTCAGGGCCGAGCAGAACCCGGTGATCCGGGCGACCTGGCTCTCCTCGCGCAACGATGCGATCTCCACCACCGGCTTCGCGCTGGTGGGGCTGGCCGCGCGCGCCGCGCCGGTGCGATGGCCCGAATATCTCTTCGACCTTGTGGTCGCGGGGCTCTGCTTCCAGGCGACATGGGCGATCTGGCGTTCGCTGCGCCGGGGACCGGATGGGCAAGCCTCCCAGGCCGATCTGCGCAACGGCCCGCAGACAGGGCAGGCGGGCGGGCTATAACAGGGCAGGTCTTCGAGGACGCCGCGCATGTCGATCGCCGCCAAGCTGCCATCCATCCTCATCGCCAATCGCGGCGAGATCGCCTGCCGCGTCATCCGCACGGCCAAGCGGCTGGGACTGCGCACCATCGCCGTCCATTCCGATGCCGATGCTGAGGCGCTGTTCGTGCAGATGGCCGACGAGGCCTGGCGGATCGGCCCGGCGCCTGCCCGCGAAAGCTATCTCGATGCGGAGACGATCCTCGCGGTGGCACGGGAATCGGGCGCCGCCTGCATCCATCCCGGCTATGGCTTCCTGTCGGAAAACGCCGAATTTGCCGAGGCCTGCGCCCCAGCCGGGATCATCTTTGTCGGCCCCCCGGCTTCCGCGATCCGGGCGATGGGGCTGAAGGACGCTGCCAAGGCGCTGGTCGAGAAGGCCGGCGTGCCGGTGGTGCCGGGCTATCACGGCGCCGAGCAGGAGGCCGGGTTCCTGCGAGGGGAAGCGCGGCGGATCGGCTATCCGGTGCTGATCAAGGCCGTCGCGGGCGGCGGCGGCAAGGGGATGAAGAAGGTCGATCGGCCCGAGGATTTCGACGAGGCGCTCGCGAGCGCCCAGCGCGAGGCCGCGAGCGCCTTCGGCGATGCGCGGGTGCTGGTCGAGAAATACGTGCTCTCGCCGCGCCATGTTGAAATCCAGGTCTTCGGCGACAGCCACGGCAACGTCGTGCATCTCTATGAGCGCGATTGCTCGCTCCAGCGCCGCCACCAGACGGTGATCGAGGAGGCGCCGGCGCCGGGCATGAGCGACGAGGTGCGCGCCGCCATGGGCAGGGCCGCTACCGAGGCGGCGCGCGCCGTCGGCTATGTCGGGGCCGGCACGGTCGAGTTCATCGCCGATGGGCGCGACGGGCTGAAACCGGATGGCTTCTGGTTCATGGAGATGAACACGCGGCTTCAGGTCGAGCACCCGGTCACGGAAGCGATCACGGGTCTCGACCTCGTCGAGCTGCAGCTGAAGGTCGCGGCCGGCGAGCCGCTCGGATTCACGCAGGCCGATGTTCAGGCGAAAGGTCATGCCGTCGAGGCGCGGCTTTATGCGGAAGATCCGGAAAAGGGTTTTCTGCCGTCGACCGGCAAGCTCTGGGCGCTGCAGTTCCCGGGAGGCGAGGGCATCCGCGTCGATAGCGGCGTCGAGGCGGGCGACACGGTGACGCCCTTCTACGATCCGATGATCGCCAAGGTGATTGCCCATGGCCCCACGCGCGACGAGGCGCTGGACCGGTTGTTGGCGGCGCTGAGCGAGACGGTGGTGGCCGGTCCGCGCACCAATCTCGCCTTCCTGAAGAAGCTGGCGCAGGCGGAAGGCTTCCGCAAAGGGCCATTCGACACAGGCTTCATCGAGCGCAACATGTCCGCCCTCGGCGCCGAGCCGCAGCCGCTCGATGCGGCTGCGGTGGCGGCGGCCGCGCTGCAACTCGAGGAGGAGCGGCAGCTCGACGGCGTGATGCGCGCGGCCGAGCGGGCTGATGGCGAGGCCTTCTCACCCTGGTTGGACTCCGATGCGTTTTCGCTGATGCCGCGCCCGCCGCTGGGGCTGCCGCTGATGGTCGATGGCGAGCGTGTCGAGGCGCGGATCGAGTGGCGTGAGGGGGGCGCCCGCGTCACCCTGCCGGGCCACGCCATCGACGAGGGCGAGCACGAGGTCGCGCTGGCCCAGGGCGAAGGCGGGGCCTGGTATGGTCTGCATCGCGGGCGACAGACGGCGGTCGCGCTGCTCGATCCCTTCGGCGTCGATCTCGACGCTGCGGCGGGCCGAGGCGGCGTCGTCAAGGCGCCGATGCATGGCAAGCTCGTCGCGCTCTTCGTCCAGCCGGGCGACGCCGTGGCGAAGGGCCAGCGCCTCGCCATCGTCGAAGCGATGAAGATGGAGCATGTGCTGACCGCGCCGCGCGACGGCACGGTCAGCGAGGTCGTCGGCGCGCCGGGAGCCCAGGTCGCGGAGGGGGCGAAGGTGGTGGTGATCGGGGAATAGGCGAGTCGGCAGAGTCGTTTGCCGGCTTTTGTTGAGAATTCACTTTGGTCGCTCGCCATGCCCCGGGATGATGGGGCCTGTTCGACCGCCAGTCCGTTCAATTGCGCCCGATCACCGGAAACTGCTCCACCTCGTAGATCTGGCCCGAGACGGGTGCGCTTTCGTCCGAAAGCCAGAAGGCGGTGTGGGCCGCGATCTCCTCGGGCTGCATGATGCGGCCGGTCGGGGCGCTGCGCTTCGGCACGCTCTTTTCCCAGCCGGCCGGCTTGCCTTCCTTGCGCTGGGTGGCGTCCTCGTTGGCTGTCCATGTCCAGCCGACATTGAGCTGGTTGACCCGGATGCGCTCGGCACCGAGGGCATCGGCCATGTTGCGTGTCATCGTCATCAGCGCGCCCTTCGACATCGAATAGACGGTGAGGGTGGCGAGCCCGCACCAGGCGTTGATCGAGCCCACCGTGACGATGGCGCCGCCGGAGCCCTGGGCGCGGAAGGCGCGGGTCGCCGCCTCGGCGCAGAGCAGCGGGGCGCGGGTGTTGATCGCGAAGACATGGTCGAAGAAGGCGGCGGTGGTTTCGCCCAGCACGCCGCGCGGATAGATGCCGGCATTGTTGACGAGGCCGTCGATGCGGCCGAATGCGGCGATGGTGGCGTCCACCAGTTCCTGCGCGGTGTCGGGTTCGGCGAGATCGCCGGCAAAGCCGCTGGTCGCGGTGCCGAGGCGAGCCACGGCCGCGTCGATCTCCGCCTCGTCGCGGCCGTGGATCAGGACGCGCGCACCCTCCGCGACCAGCCGCTCCGCCATCGCATAGCCGATGCCGGTCGAGGAGCCGGTGACGAGGATGGCTTTGCCTGACAGTCCATGCATGGTCTGCGTCCGTGTCTGGTTCGGGAGGTCGGGGTGAGGGTAAAGCGAATCGTTGCCAACATCGCAACCGCGGAGCCGGGGCTGGCGCAAGCGTTCTATGGCGATCTTTTCGGCCTGACCCTGGCTATGGATCATGGCTGGATTCAGACCTACGCGGCCGAAGCCGTGACGATGGCGCCGCAGCTGAGCTTCGCGGACGAGGGCGGCTCAGGCGCGCCGGTGCCCGATCTGTCGATCGAGGTCGACGATCTCGATGAGGTGCTCGGCCGAGCGCGGTCGGCCGGTCATGCGATCGCATATGGTCCGGTCGATGAGCCCTGGGGCGTCAGGCGCTTCTTCCTGCGCGATCCATTCGGGCGGCTGGTCAACGTGCTGGCCCATCGCGACTGACGGCCGGCTGTGGAGAAGCTCCGCAGAGGCTGGTCCGCAGCTGGCCGCGAGCCTATTTTGCGGTCATGGCCCTCCACCTGCTCAAGCTCTGCGTCGGCGCCGAATCGATCGGCGATCTGGAAGGCTGGATCGACGAGCGCATGGCCCTGCGCCGAACGCGCGGCGAGCCGCTCGAACAGCTGCACACCACGCGCATGGTGCCGAAGAAGGTCGAGGAGATTCTGGCGGGCGGATCGCTCTATTGGGTGATCAAGGGGCAGATCGCGGCACGCCAGCGGCTGACGGACATCCGCCCGTTCAAGGATGCGGACGGCATCGGCCGCTGCCATCTCGTGCTCGAGCCGGCCGTGGTGCCGGTGGCGCCGCGTCCGTTCCGGCCCTTCCAGGGCTGGCGCTACCTGCTGGAGACCGAGGCGCCGCGCGATCTGGCTGGGGATGACGCCGAGTTCGGCGAAATGCCGGAGGCGCTGCGGCGGGAGCTCGCCGGGCTCGGGCTGCTGTGAGCGGCGGCCTGCGGATCATATCGCCGGGGGGCGTGCGCTGATGGGCCTGCTCTACGGCCTCGCCACTCTGATCCTGATCTGGTGGGTGCTCAAATTCTTCGCCGGTACCGATCCCAAGAAGATGGCCCGCGTCGCCAAGACGTTCGGCGGCATCGCCGCATTGGGCGCGGCCGGGCTGCTGATGCTGCGCGGCCGCATGGATATGGCGATGGTGCTGGGCGGCGTCGGCGCCTGGCTCCTGGGCTGGAGCGCGACCGGACCCGGCGGCATCCGGTTTCCCTGGGGCGGCGGCAGGCCGAGCACGGCGGAAAGCCCGATGCTCGCCCTCGATCTGACGCCGGAGGGCGTCGCGATCGCGGGCCGCGTCACGGGCGGCACTTTCGCCGGGCGCGACCTCGCCGGGCTTCGCGCCGCCGAGATGACGGCGCTGATGCGCGAATTGCTGGCGCAGGACCCGGAGGGCGCCCGGCTGCTACAGGCATATCTCCACGGCGGGGCGCCCGGCGGGGGTGAAGACGCTGAGCGTCACGGCGACGCGGGGCAGGGCGGCGCGGCGCGCCCGAGCGCGATGACGCAGCAGGAGGCCAACGAGATCCTGGGGCTTCAGCCGGGGGCGAGCGAGGAGGCGATCCGCGAGGCCCATCGGGGCCTGATGAAGCGCATCCACCCGGATGCGGGGGGAACGAGCGGCCTTGCTGCTCGCGTCAATCAGGCCAAGGACGTCCTGCTGAAGCGACGATAGCGAGGGGTGTCCGGAGTGCGTCTGCGACATGGCGTGAACTCCTTTCCCTGATCCGTCCGGTCAGCTCTTGGTGGCGAAGCAGGAGAACCCGCCCCGCTTCAGCTTTGCGCAGGCGTTCTGGGCGTCCTTGGAGTCGTCGAAGCCGGCGAAGCGGGCGCGGAACAGGGTGGAACCGCCCTTGGCGACCTTCTCGGTGAAGCCGGCAACGCCGTTGAGAGAGGCGGCCGCCTTGGCCCGGGCGAGAATTTCCTTCGCCTTGGCCTCGTCATCGGTGGCGCCGAGCTGGATCACCCATTTGCCGGAGGCGACGACGGCGGCCTGGTGCGACACGGCCACGGGCTCCGGCGCAGCCGCCTTGGGCGTCTGCTCGGGCCGGCGGGCGATGCTGGCTGTGGTGTCGGCCTTCTCGGGCACGGTGCGTGCTTCGGCGACCTTGACCGGCTGCGGCGCGGGCTCGGCGACCTTCGCGATCGAGGAGGTGGTGTCGACATTGGCCGGCGGGCGCAGGACCTTGGCATCGGCGGGCTGGGCGCCGATCGACCAGCGCATCGCCGACGGCGTGGTGGTCGCGGTCACCGGGCGCATGCCGGAGAGCTGCAGCGGCTGGCCGGCGCTCGCCACCGGGCGCGGCGGGGCCATCGGTGTCTGGGTCGGCATCGGCGCATAGGCGCGTGCGGCGGCGGGCAGCGGTTCGCGGGCCGCGACCGGCTCGGGGCGAGGAACCGGGACCGGCGCGGGCTCGGCGGCGGCGATGCGCGGCCGCTCGACCGGCTTCACCCGCTCCTCGGGCGCTTCGCGCTCGGCCGCCTCGGCGACCATGGCGCGGCCGGAGGTGGCGGCGCGCGGCAGGTTCGCCAGGACGAGGTCGGTCATGATCTTGTCGCGCGAGGCGCCTGAGCGGCCGCCGAGCACGATCGAGACGATGTGCCGGCCCTCGCTCTTAGCCGAGGTCATCAGGTTGAAGCCCGAGGCGCGGGTGTAACCGGTCTTGATGCCGTCGACGCCCTCGACCTTGCCGAGCAGGCGGTTATGCCCGCGGATCGTGCGGCTGCCATACTGGAAGGCGCGCATCGAGAACATCGGGTAATATTTCGGGAAGCGCTCCTGGATGGCGCGCGCCAGCACGCTGAGGTCGCGCGCCGTGGTCAGGTTCGGCGGCGAGTGAGGCAGGCCGTGCGGATTGTAGAAGCGGGTCTGGCTCATGCCGAGCGCGCGGGCCTTGCGCGTCATCTGGTCGGCGAAAGCCTCCTCCGAGCCGGCGATGTTCTCCGCGACGACGACCGAGGCGTCGTTGGCCGAGAGCGTGATCATGCTCTTGATCGCGTCACCGACCGAGATGGTCGAGCCGGGGCGCAGGCCGATCTTGGTCGGCGGCTGCGAGGCGGCATAGGACGAGACCTTGAGCTCCGAATCCATGTCGAAGCGGCCGCGCTCCATCTGCTCGAACAGCATGTAGAGCGTCATGACCTTGGTCAGCGAGGCGGGGATGCGCGGCGCATCCTCGTTGACGGCATGCAGGGTGCGGCCCGTGCGGGCATCGACCACCATCGCCGCATAGGGCGGGGTGTAGCCGCCGCCGGCGGCATGATGCCGGCGCTTGCGCGCCTCGGCGGGGGAGGTCGCCATCGTCGCCGCGACGGCGGCGATACCAATCAGCCCTACGACGGCCCGCAGACGCGGCCGCCGCAACACAACGCAACCCAACACCATGGAACGCCCCGAACTCACGACCTTCAAGTCCGGCCCCTGCGCCTTGGTGACGTGGCGCGAAGGACACAGTTGGGAAGGTTAGGAGCGTGCGGTTACGGAGCGGTTAAAACTTGAATCGTTCCGGGCGGAACGAACTGCGCTGCGTGCATTGCGGCATGCGCTTGACATTCATGTTGCACTGCACAATATGGCGATCAGACCCCGGTGGTGCTCCGGCATCCGACTTGGGGCGGCGGTCGGTTCGCTCCGGCCGTTCAATCGAAGACCCGAGCGTTCCAAGGAGACACTCCATGATCCAGCAGTTCGAGACGTTCCAGAAGGCCTCCAAAGAAAACGTCGATGCCGCTCTTAAGGCTTTCGGCGCCACCTCCAAGGGTGTCCAGACCATCGCCGTCGAGACCTCCGACTATGCCAAGAAGTCCTTCGAGGCCTCCACCGCGACGCTCGAGAAGCTCGCCGGCGTGAAGACCTTCGACAAGGCCCTCGAGATCCAGGCCGACTACGTCAAGACCGCCTTCGAAGGCGCCGTCGCCCAGATGACCAAGATGGGCGAGCTCTACCAGGCTCTCGCCAAGGACGCCTACAAGCCGTTCGAAGGCATCGTCGCCAAGGCCGTCCCGGCTGCGCCGAAGGCCTGAGGTCAGCCGGCGGCGTCATGCCGCCGAATGAATGACCGCCTGACAGATCGAGCCCCGACCGAAAGGCCGGGGCTTTCGCTTTTTCGACGGGCCGGACGCGCAACGCCATGGGGCTTCGACCGTGGTCTCGGCCGCGCCGGCCCGATCCAGCCGCAAAAACCGGCAAGCGCGTGCCGATGCGTGGCTGATGGAGCCGTGGTCATGCGCCCCTTGGCAGGTCCACCTCACCGCTCGCTGCGGCCTTCCCGTGCCATCTGAAGCTGCAGATGCGCCTGGTGAAGCCATTGATCGACACCGGCGAGCAGGGGCTCTTGCGGCGGGTGCTCCCGCCTCAGTGCCAGGAGCTCGTCTTCGGCCGCCCTGGCTCGTGCCATTGCGGCTGCGGCATCGGCTTCCGCGAGCGTGGCGCGCTCGCGCGCCTCGTTCATCGCGGCGACGGCCTTGCGCGCGATCTCGACCGCGTTGCGCGTCATCAGCTCGGAGCGGCGCTGTGTCTCGCGGAGCTTTTCGCCGACATCCCGGATAAACTGGAGGGATGCGGACCAATCCCGCTCCAACGCCGCAGGCTCGGCCGGAACCTCCTCCCGACCGGCCGAGCGCGATACCAGCTCGGCGAAACGGGCGAAGACCTCCGCGTCCTCGTCGCCGGGTTCGGACAACGGTCCGGGTCGTTCGGGGCGGTCGAAACTCATCGCCGGCTCATCCCAGGAGACCGGAGAGCTCGAACTCGATCGCCTTCTGGAGACCCGCCAGATAATTCTCGGCCTCCGCTGTCCGCGCCTCCGCCTGGGCGAGCCGCGTGAGCAGCGCCGCTTCGCTCGCGGCCAGCTCCTCGCAGCGCGTCACCGCCGCCATGGCCAGCGCATTGGCCTGGGACTTCTCGTACTCGGCGGTTTCGAGCTTCTCCTGCCAGCTGCCGATCAGACGCTCGATCTCGTCCGTCCCGCCATGGCGCTCGCTCTTCTGCCGTCGCAGCTCCTCGCGCAGCGAGGCGATCTGCCGCCTCGCGGACTCGTTGTCCCGTTGCAGGATGCGGATCATCTCCGCCGCGCGTTCGACGCAGACCAGCGTCGCGTGGAAACTGGGATCGCTGCGCAGATTGGCCGCATGGCGCGCGGCGGGTTCCGCGGTCGGCACGGCCTGGGAAACCAGCTTCATGGGCATCGTGGTTTCGTCATTTCATTCATCGGGTGTCGCAGCGCGAGGTCGATCGTCCGACAGATCCACGCGGCTCGCATCGTCTGCGCTCCCTGTCGGTTCGAGGCAGCTTGCCGCCGCCCGACCCCGTCTCGCTGCGACGGGACTTAGCCGTGCATGGCGGGGCGTTGCTGATCCTGGGCGGCCGGGGCCACCTCGCTCTTGGTGAGAACCGGGGTGAAGGACGTCACGACGGCGTCGTGCAGCTTGGCGAGCCAGGTTTCGGCTTCGATGGCCCGGGCCTCAGCCGCATCGGCCTTGGCCTGCATCTGCGCCAGCTTCCTATCGCCCTCGGCGACGAGCTCGTTGAGCCGCTGGATCTCGGAGGTCGCCTCCTTGAGGACTTCGGCGAGATGCTCTTCGAGCTGGTTGGCCCGCTCCTCGCCGACCCGGATCGCCTCGCTGGCTTCACGCACCAGTTCGAGCGCAGAGCCATAGTCCCGCGCCGCGGCCGGCAAGGCCTTCTCGGCTTCCGCGACGAATTCGTCGATGGAGGGCAGGGACAGCGACACGACCTTGTCGCCGAGGCCCAGCGACGACACGGGGCGGGCGCGCAGCACGGTGGCGGTCGTGGCGGACGGGGTGGCGGAGATCCCCTTGATGGCTTGGTCTGTCATGCTCGAATCCTGGCTTTCGGGATCTGTCGTGAAGGGGCCGGCGTCGTCAGGCGGGTTTGTTCGGCGGCGCGAAGGGGCGGACATTGCTGCTGCCTTCGACGGTGTCGCCGTCCTGGTTCGTGTCGGTCGCCTCTTCGCGCCAGGTCCGGCCGGAGCGCTTCAGGGCCTCGTGCTGCTTCTGCAACGCCACGCGCGTCTCCCGGGCGATATCGAGAGCGCCCTGCAGGAGCGTGCGTTCCGAACGCTCGTTTTCGAGATCCTCGGTGAGTCGCCGGATGCCGAGTTCCAGCTCGTTGCGAGCCGATTCGTGCTTGCGCGTCAGCTCGGCGATGCGATCGGTCAGGCTGGTGTTGCGGATCACCGCCTGCTCCAGCGCCGAATCCTTGGCTGCTAGCGCCTTGTTGAGCATGACGGTCCGGCCGTCGAGCTCGGTGCGGACGCGCTGCATCTCCTGGAAGCGCTCCGTCTGGCGCTGCAGATCGGCCTGCAAGGCCTCGACGCGGCGCTCGGCGGTGGCGCGCGCGATGCTCGCCTCCTTGAGATTGCGCTCGGCGATGCGATGCGCCTCGTCCTTTTCCCGCAGCAGGTTGCGCGTCTGGGAGAGCAGTTGCTCGTTGGTCGCCGCGCGGTTCTCCGCGGCTTCGAGCTTCATGCCCAGGGCTGCGCGCTCGGTCTTGTAGCTCCCGAGCTCGACCTCGTATTGCGCCTCGGCCCGCTGGCGGGCCTCCGTCTCGGCGAGCAGTTCGGCCTCGACGGCGCGCAGCTTCTGCCGGTTGGCATCGGCCGTCGCCTCGAGGTCCTTGTGGCGCACCGTCAGCTCCGCGAGATGGGCGCTCTGCTCCTCGCTGAGGATCTGAAGCTTTCGGCTGTCCTGATCGAGGATGGCCAAGCGCTCGCGGGCGGTGAGCAGCTCGTGCTCGGAGCGCGACAGGGCCGAGTCAGCCGCCTGCGCCTCCAGGCGCAGCGCCTTGTTCTCGCCGGTCAGCGCCTTGTTCTGCTCGCTCTCGCCGAACAGCTGGCGCTCCAGGTTCTCGATGGCCAGCAGCTTGTCGCGCAGGGTGATCGCCTGCTCGGCAATGGTCCGCTCGCGGTCGATGAGATCGTCCTCGGCCTTGTCGGCGCGGGCGACCGCGTCGGACAGCTCGTTCGACAGCGTGGCGACCTTGAGCTGAAGATCGCTCAGATCCTGGCGGACGCCGCCATGCGCCTGCCGCTCCTGGGCGAGCGACGTTTCCAGTTCGGCGATGCGCATGCTGGAGCGGGGCAGCTCGTCGCTGATCTGAACCAGAGGCTCCAGGATCGCCGAGAAATCGTCGCGCAGGCCCCGCAGATCGTCGAGCCGGTCGAGCATGACGCTGATGCGTTGCCGCACGACCTCGTCACGCTGTCCGATGGCATCGAGCGCCAGAGGCTGCTTCGGCGTGGTGGCCGATTGGCGCGGCGCTGCGCCGGCCTCGCGCGGGACGGGCACCTGATCGTCCTGCGCGGCGGGAGCTCCGGAGAGAACACTGCGGAAGGTTTTCCACGCCATGACGTTCCACGATCCCGTTCGGCCCGTCCCTCCGTCTCCCACCGAGCTGCGCCGGCAGCCGATCCATCGACGATCGAACGGCGATCCGAGCGCAGCCGGTCGAGCCTGGCTCAACGACGCCTGACGGCGGGAAGGCCTTCAAAATACGATGGAAAGTGGAAATTCCGAATCGACGTTGGTCGTTATATTTCTGCGACAGAGATGTATCATCGGGGCGTCGGAGCGTCCAGCGATCGACGACATCATTTTAACCCAACGTTAACGACATCCGGCCTGGCGCCGCGAATCATGCGGATCGCGTATCCGGGCCATTCGCTATGCCGGTGCCGCGGATGTCCCGGCTGCTCGCGGTGCCTCTTCATCGCGTCCGTCGCGATAGCCCGCCGGCGACGGACGCCCGCCCTCCGGCATGGCAGACCTCTCCTTGAAACGATTGAAAACGATGCAGGATAGGCGCATCTCTAGGCATGCGCCGCCAATTGTGCGCGCCAGAGGTTCCGGTCCCATGCTCGACAAATCCGTCCCGCCCCGCACGTTGCGGCTCAACGCCGCCGACAATGTCGTCGTCGCGGTCGATCCGATCGACGCCGGCGTCACGGCCGCGGGTATAGAGGCGCTGAAGCGCATCCCGCGCGGGCACAAGATGGCGATTTCGCCGATCGCCAAGGACCAGCCGATCCGGAAATTCGGCCAGATCATCGGCTTCGCCACGACCGACATCCCGCCGGGCGAATGGGTCCACGAACACAATACCGGCTTCCACGCCTTCGAGCGCGATTACGCCTATGCCGCCGAGGCGAAGCCCGAATTCGTGCTGCCGGTCGAGCAGCAGGCGACCTTTCAGGGCTTTCGCCGCGCCAACGGCAAGGCCGGCACGCGCAACTATGTCGGCATCCTGACCTCGGTGAACTGCTCGGCCTCGGCCGCGCGCTTCATGGCGGAGGAGGTGAAGCGCTCCGGCCTGCTCGCCGATTACCCCAATGTCGACGGCGTCATCGCACTGACCCACGGCACGGGCTGCGGCATCGACTACAACGGCGAGAGCTTCGAGGTCCTGAAGCGCACCACCTGGGGCTATGCCTGCAACCCGAACATGGCGGCGGTGCTGGTCGTCGGGCTGGGCTGCGAGGGCTTCCAGATCAGCCGCATGAAGGAAGCCTATGGCGTCACCGAGAGCGATGTCTTCCGCACGCTCACGATCCAGGAGACGGGCGGCACCCGTAAGGCGGTGGCCGCCGGCATCGACGCTTTGAAAACGATGCTGCCGATCGCCAACCGGGCGCAACGCGAGACGGTTCCGGCCTCCGAGCTGATGCTCGCGCTGCAATGCGGCGGGTCCGACGGCTATTCCGGCATCACCGCCAATCCGGCGCTGGGTGCGGCGGTCGATATCCTTGTGGAGCAGGGCGGCACGGCCATTCTTTCGGAGACGCCCGAGATCTATGGCGCCGAGCATCTGCTGACGCGCCGGGCCGCGACGCGCGAGGTCGGCGAGAAGCTCGTCGGCATCATCAAATGGTGGGAGGATTATACCGCCCGCGCCCGGATGGACATGAACAACAATCCCTCGCCGGGCAACAAGGCGGGCGGGCTCACCACCATTCTGGAGAAGTCGCTGGGCGCGGCGGCCAAGGGCGGCACGAAGACGCTCTCGGCGGTCTATCACTATGCCGAGCCGGTGAAGGCCAAGGGCTTCGTCTATATGGACACGCCCGGCTACGACCCTGTCGCCGCGACGGGGCAGGTCGCGGGCGGCGCCAACATCCTCGCCTTCACGACGGGGCGAGGTTCGGCCTATGGCTGCAAGCCCACGCCCTCGGTGAAGCTCGCGACCAACACGCCGATCTACGAAAAGATGATCGACGACATGGACATCAATTGCGGCGACGTTCTCGACGGCGTCAGCCTCGAGCAGAAGGGCCGCGAGATTTTCGAGACGCTGCTGAAGGTCGCATCCGGCGAGCGCAGCAAGTCCGAGCAGCTCGGCTATGGCGACGCCGAATATGTGCCCTGGCAGATCGGCGCCACGATGTGATTTTCCGGCACGCGGGGGTTGAATCCGTCCCGGGCCCGCTGCGACAAAGGAGCGCGCCGGCTCTGGCCGGGGTCATCCTGTCATTGGCCCGGAAATCCATGAAGACTCTCGCCCTCGTCACCATCCCGCGCATCCTGCTCGGGCTCATCTTCCTCGTCAGCGCCGTCGACGGTTTCTGGTGGCTCGCCACTGGCGCGCATCTGATCCACCCGCCGACCAGCCCGCGCGGCCTCGCCTTCGAGACAGCGCTGCAGGATTCCGGTTTCTTCTGGCCCTTCCTGAAGACGATCAATCTCGCCGGCGCGCTGAGCCTGATCGCGAATGTCGCACCGGCCCTCGGACTGGCGCTGATCGCGCCTGTCATGGCGGTGATCGTGCTGTTCCATCTGACCATCAATCCGCAGGGCCTGCCGGTCGCGGTGCTGCTGGTGGTACTGGGCTCGCTGCTGCTCTGGGCCTACCGCGACCGCTACGCCGCGCTGTTGAGGTAAGGGCCGCAGCAGGCCGCTTGCGTGCTGCGCGCCCCCCGGTACGGGAGCTAGATCGCGAAGCCGCTGAGCCGTTCGCCGAGCAGGCCGATCCGGTCGGCGCCGACATTGGCGATGGCGATGCGCAGATGGTTTTCCTGGCCCGGGCCGAAATAGGGGCCGGGCAGAGCGAGCACGCCGCGCTGGCGGGCCAGGGCCTGCGCCACCTCGGCTGCCGGCACATCCGCGAAAGGATGGGCGACATAGGCGAAATAGGCGCCGGCCGACAGCACGCGCCAGCCGCTGAGGGGCGTCATCGCCTGCCGGAACAACTCGGCGCGCTGGTTGATGGCCGCGCGGTTCTCCTCGCGCCAGGGGCGGATGGCGTCGATCGCCCAGGCCACCGCCGCCTGACCTGCCCGTACCGGGCTGATCTGCACGCAATCGATGACCTTGCCGATCTGGGCCAGCACCGGCTCACCGGCCGTGATCGCGCCGAGCCGCCAGCCCGGCACGGCGTAGGCCTTGGAGAAGCTGTAGAGCCCGATCACGGAGTCCCGCCAATCCTTTGCCGCGAAAACTTCATGAGGCGAATCAATCCCGGCAGGCAGGAAATCGCGGTAGGTCTCATCGAGCACCAGCCAGATCCCGCGGCGGGCGCAGAGCGCCGCGAAGGCGGCGATGGTCTCCGGCGGATAGACCGCCCCGGTCGGGTTGTTGGGCGTCACCAGAACGATCGCGCGGGTACGGGCGTCGATCAGCGCCTCGGCCGTCGCGACATCGGGCACGAAGCCGGCCGCCGGGTCGCAGGGCAGCGGCCGGGCTTCGACGCCCAGCATGGTCAGCGTCATTTCGTGGTTGAAGTACCACGGCGTCGGCAGCAGCACATTGTCGCCAGCGCGGGCCAGCGCCATCATCGTCATCACATAGGCCTGGTTGCAGCCGGAGGTGATCGCGACCTCGCCGGGGCCGAAGCTGCCGCCATAGATGCGGCCGATCTCGGCGGCATAGGCCTCGCGCAAGGCCTGATCGCCGGTGATCGGGCCGTAGCGCGTGGCTGCCGGATCGGCAGCGGCGGCGGCCAGTTTCTCCAGCAGGGCGTCCGGCGGCGGGGAGCCCGGCACCGCCTGCGACAGGTCGATCAGCGGCCCGGCGGCGCCGTCATAGGCGCGCGCCCAGCCTTGCGCCTCCGGGATCGGCGGGGTGCCGGTGTCGATGAGATCGGGGTTGAGCGCGGGGCTGTGATCGCTGGCCATGGCGCAGCTTTGCGGCGTGGCGAGGCCACCCGTCAATCGCCTTGGCAGGGGCCCGAACCAATCCCATATCCGGAACGTTTCCAAACGCCTTCAACCAGCTCGCGGATGGGTCGATGCAGGACGAGACCGAGGACGCCATCGCCGAACTGCATGCGATGCTGGCGCGGGCGGAGCGGATCGTCAGCTTCACCGGTGCGGGCATCTCCACCGAGTCGGGCGTGCCGGATTTCCGGACCCCCGGTTCGCCCTGGATGGTCAACAAGCCGATCCCGTTCGAGGCCTTCGTGAACAGCCGCGAAGCGCGCATCGAAGCCTGGCGGCGGAAATTTACCATGGACGACCATTATCGCGATGCACGGCCCAATATCGGCCACCGCGCGCTGGCCGAGCTCGTCGCGCGGGGGCGCTCGCCCGCCATCGTCACGCAGAACATCGACGGTCTGCATCAGGCCTCGGGCGTCCCGGCAGACCAGGTGATCGAGCTGCATGGCAACGGCACCTACGCGACCTGCCTCAACTGCGGCTGGCGGCACGAACTGGCCGCCATCAGGCCGCCCTTCGAGTCCACGGGCGAACCGCCAGCCTGCATCATGTGCGCCGGGCCGGTGAAGTCGGCGACGATCTCCTTCGGCCAGGCGATGCCGCAGGAGGCGATGATGAAGGCGCAGGCGCTCGCGCTGGAATGCGACCTTTTTCTCGTCGTCGGCTCCTCCCTCGTGGTGTTTCCGGCGGCGACGCTGCCGGTGATCGCCAAGCGCCAGGGCGCCAGGCTCGTCATCCTCAATCGGGAGCCCACGGAACTCGACGCGATCGCCGATCTGGTGATCCGCGCGGAGATCGGGCCGGCGCTGGCGCCGCTACTGGAGCCGCGCTGACGAAGCACTCTGTGCCCGGCGCGATGGTCTAGTCCCTGGACGCCAGCGCCAGCCGCAGCGCCAGCGCCCCGAAGACGACGCCCAGAATGCGTTGCGGCAGACGCGCGAGCTGCGGCCTCGCGGCGATGGCGCGCCCGAGGCGTCCGGCCATCAGGATGACGATCCCGTTCGGGATCAGGCCGATCAGGTTCAAAACCGTCGCCAGGACGATCACCTGGGCAGCGACCGACCCCGCTTCCGGGTGGATGAACTGCGGCAGGAGGGCGAGCATGAACAGCGCCATCTTCGGATTGAGGACATTGCTCATCAGCCCCTGGAGGAAGATGGTCCGGCCCGGCATCCGTGCTGCATCCGCGGCCGGGGCGAAGAGCGCCGCGTTGGCCCGCAAGGTGGTCCAGGCCAGCCAGGCGAGGTAGGCCGCTCCGATCCAGCGAAGAACATCATAGGCGGCGGGGACGAGCAGGAAGAGCTGCGAGAGCCCGAAGGCGACGGCCAGCGCCTGAAGGTAGCATCCGGTGGCGATGCCCAGATATGTCAGGAGGCCGGCGAACCGCCCCTGGCTCAGGCTGCGCGAAGCGATCAGCATCATGTCCGGGCCTGGCGTGATCGTCCGCGCAAGGCAGGCCGCCGCGAAGAGAAGAAGCGTCGCTGTATCGGGCATGAGTGATTCCGCACTGGGTGGTCGCCCCTTCTTTAGCAGCGCCGATGTCAGCGGCATCGCGCCGGTATCCCCTGGCACATGCGCTTTTCCTCCATGTCACCCTTTTGCCACAATCCGGCAAATTGCCTTCGGCTTCCCCTCGACGGGCGGGGCTCACGCAGCGTCATCATGTGGACGGCCCCTGCGGGACTCTTCCGCGCCGTCTTGCCGGTGATATCGTGATTGGCGCGAATCAGATGTCTGCGTTGGGGGATGAGCGGCACATGTCGGACGAGTTCGGTGAGAGCGGGCGGCCACCGATGGGTCCCATCCAGTCCCTCAATCGCGTGGTGCGTCTCGATGGCGGTGCCGGGGCCGTCTCCGAGGCTCCGGTGGAGATCGTCGGCTATGTGAAATGGTTCGACGTGTCGAAAGGCTACGGCTTCGTCGTGCCCGAGACGGGCGGATCCGATATCCTGCTCCACGTCACCATTCTGAAGCGCGACGGATTCAACGCGATAGCGGAAGGAGCTCGCATCGTGCTCGAAGCGATCGAGAAGCAGCGCGGGCGCCAGGCGGTGCGCGTTCTCTCGATCGACACCTCCGTCGCGCCGCACCCCTCCGAGCTGCCCTTGCCGCGCACCAATGTCAGCGTGACTGCGACGAGCGGGCTGGAGCGCATGGTGGTGAAGTGGTTCAACCGCCTGCGCGGCTTCGGCTTCGTCTCCAAGGGCGAGGGCGCGCCCGACGTCTTCGTCCATATGGAGACCCTGCGCCGCTACGGGCTCGTCGAGCTCATTCCGGGGCAGACGGTGCTGGTGCGTTACGGGCCCGGGCCCAAGGGGCTGATGGCGGCCGAGATCCATCTGGAGCAGGCCGCTTCGGCGACGATCGCCCACTGATCCACGAGGCTTGCGCGCAAAGCCGGTCCGAGCCCAGGCGCTCCGGCCGGCTTTCACCTGTCCGGCGCTGCCGAGACCCAAGGGGCACCGCCGCCGGAACCGCCGCGACGCTTGCCGCTCGTGCTCCGGCAGCGTCCGGCACGGCAGCGGCCAAAAAGAAGACGGTGATGTGACGATCACCTCGTGATTCTTCGGTTGGCTTTACGCTTCGTCAATTCGATCCGGCGAAGGATGCGGGCTACCGTTGGAGCTCGAAGACTATCCTCCTTCTCGTCAGCGATCGCGATCAGCAGCGCCTCTCGTTGCAGCGGGCGCTCTCGGTCTGGGGCCAGTGCCAGGCGTTCGATCCTGCCGCGATCGACGATGTCCGGGCCGCGGCCGGCTCCCTTCTCGTCGTCGATATCGATCTGGCCGACCGCGAGACCGTGGTGCATGTCCGCTCCGGGCTGGAGCCGCATCGGCGTGCCGGCGCCAACTGCCTGTTCCTGTTGCGGGACATGTCGGCGCGCTGCCAGACGCAGGCCAATGCGCTGGGCGCCAAGCAGGTCCTGCCGGCCGACACACCCCTGCCGATCCTGCTCGACAGCGTCGGCACCCTGCTCGGCAAGATGCCGAAGGGCGGGGGCGCATCAGCCGCCATCCCGCGAAATTTCATCGCCGCCTCGGCCGCCTTTTCCGGGGTGATGGACGCTGTCGCCGCGGGCCGGGCCATTCCGCTGCAAGCCATCGACGACAGCGTCGAGGCGCTGAACCGTGGGGCCGACAGCGCCGACCTCAACAGTTGGCTGGACCTCGTCTGGCAGCACGACGACGCGACCTATCAGCACTGCCTGCTGGTCTCGGGCCTGGTGGCGGCTTTCGCCCAGCGGCTCGGCTTTCGCGAGCATGACCGCCAGTTGATCACCCGTGCCGCCGTGCTGCACGATGTCGGAAAGGCGCGCATCCCGCTCGATATCCTGCGCAAGCAGGGGCCGCTCGACGAGGGCGAGCGGATGGTGATGCGTCGTCATCCGGCGCTCGGGCACGATCTTCTGGTTGCGCAGGGCGGCTTTCCGCCGCTTCTGCTGGCGGGGGTGCTGTCGCATCACGAGATGCTGGACGGCTCGGGCTATCCCAACGGGATCGGCGCCGGCCAGCTGCCGGACCTCGTGCGGATGATCACCGTCTGCGACATCTATGGCGCGTTGATCGAGAATCGCCCCTACAAGGCTCCGATGGCGCCGGAGGAGGCTTTCACGATCCTCCTCGGCATGGGCGACAAGCTCGATATCGATCTGGTGCGGGTCTTCGGCGATGTGGTGCTGGATGCCGCCGCCGGGCGGCTAAGAGCCAAAATACCCGGATCGCAGCAGGCGCCGGCCATCCGCGTCGCCTGAGCCTGCCGTCCCCTGGCGAGGTCCCCTCTCGGCTCAGATCGCGAAGGACGTGCCGCAGCCGCAGGAGCTGGTCGCGTTCGGATTGGTGATGCGGAAGGACTGGCCGACGAGATCGTCGACGAAGTCGATGGTGCAGCCGGCCAGAAGATCGAGCGAGGTCTCGTCGATCACCACCGTGGCGCCGTCGCGCTCGATGACGAGGTCGTCCTGCGCCTTTTCCCGGGCCACGTCGAAGATGTACTGGAAGCCCGAGCAGCCGCCGCCGGCGACGCTGACCCGCAGCATCGCGCCGGGCGGCTCCTTCGCCATGACCGCGACGATGCGCCGGGCGGCGTTGCCCGTGACCGCGATGCCGCGTGAATCGATCGCGAGATCGGTCGACATGATCTGTTCCTCATAGGATGCCGGGTCGCGGATGCCGCTTGCACCCTCGTCCGTCCAAAAGGTAATGCCGGCCCGGCGCCGCCACAAGCGGCCGGCGCGAGGAGGCTGCCATGCCCCAGGATTCCGCCGACCCGGTCGCCATGCCGCCCGCCTTCCTGCCGCCGCCCGGGCTGGAGCCCGGCGAGCGCTGGCGCGCGCCCTATGCCTGCCGATCCTCGGCGAGCCGGGGGCGGCTGATCGGCGAGCCGGCTTCTGCGACGCGCGGCGAGTTCCAGCGCGACCGCGACCGCATCATCCACTCCACCGCCTTCCGCCGCCTGAAGCACAAGACGCAGGTCTTCGTCTCGCATGAGGGCGATCACTACCGCACGCGGCTGACGCATACGATCGAGGTCGCGCAGATCGCCCGCGCGCTCGCCCGGGCGCTGGGGCTGGACGAAGACCTGGCGGAGGCGCTCGCACTCGCCCACGACCTCGGGCACACGCCCTTCGGCCATACCGGCGAGGATGCGCTGGAAGCCTGCATGGCAGCGTTCGGCGGCTTCGACCACAATGCCCAGACCCTGCGGATCGTGACGCGGCTGGAGCGGCGCTATGCCGATTTCGACGGGCTGAACCTGAGCTGGGAGGCGCTTGAGGGACTGGTGAAGCATAACGGCCCGCTGCTCGACGCTGCCGGCCGGCCGACGCAGCGCTATGCCGCGAGAGGCATTCCGGCCGCGATCGTCGAATATCAGCAGCGGCAGGATCTGTGGCTGGAAAGCTTCGCCTCGGCCGAGGCGCAGGCGGCGGCACTGGCCGACGACATCGCCTACAACGCCCACGACATCGACGATGGTTTGCGGGCGGGGCTCTTCGGCCATACAGAACTCAGGGCCGTGCCGTTTCTCGACGAGTTGCTGGGCGAGATCGAGCGGCTGCATCCCGGGCTGGAGCGCGGCCGCCTGACCAACGAGCTGGTGCGCCGCGTGATCACCCGCTTCGTCGAGGATGTGATCGGTGAGACGCAGGCCCGGCTCGCCGCGCTGGCACCGGCCGATGCCGATGCGATCCGCCGGGCGGATGCGCCGGTGGTGGCCTTCTCCCCACCGATCGCCGTCGCCGACCGCGACATCAAGGGGTTTCTCTATCCCAACATGTATCGCCATGCCCGGATCGTGCCGATCCGCGAGCGGGCGGCGCAGGTGGTGCGCGATCTCTTCGCGCGCTTCGCCGACGATCCTGCCGCGATGCCGGCCGAATGGGCGGCGGGCTGCGACGGGCTGGACGAGCCGCGCCGCATGCGGCGCATCGCCGACTATATCGCCGGCATGACCGACTGGTATGCGCTCGACGAGCATCGCCGGCTGTTTGACGCCACTCCCGCGCTGCGATAGGGCCGGGCGGCGCTGTTTTAACGGCTCAAGCCCTAGCCAGCCCTCATCCTGAGGGGCAGCCGAAGGCTGCGTCTCGAAGGATGCTCCAGCCTGCGCCGGAGCCTCCTGGACCATCCTTCGAGACGCGCTTCGCAGAAGCGCTCCTCAGGATGAGGTCTGAGAAGCTTCAAGCGAACCAAACGTGACCGCGATGAACCTGTTCGAGACCTATTCCGCCCGCATCCATGCCGCGCTCGCCGCGCTGGCCGAGCGAGGGGCGCTGCCGGCCGGGCTGAACCTCTCGCGCGTCGTGGTCGAGCCGACCAAGGATCCCGCCCATGGCGATCTTGCCACCAATGCGGCGATGGTGCTCGCCAAGGAGGCCGGCACGAACCCGCGCGCGCTGGCGGGGCTGCTGGTCGAGGAGCTCTGCAAGGACGCCGAGATCACCAAGGCCGAGATCGCCGGCCCCGGCTTCATCAACCTGACCCTGAGGCCCGATGTCTTCACCGCGATCCTCAAGGGCGCGATCGAAGCCGGGACCGAATATGGGCGCGGCCGGGCCAAGCCGCAGCCGCGCGTCAATGTGGAATATGTCTCCGCCAACCCGACCGGGCCGATGCCTGTCGGCCATGGACGCGGCGCGGTGTTCGGCGATGCGCTGGCGCGGCTGCTGGCCTTCGCCGGCCATGACGTGACCCGCGAATACTACATCAACGATGCCGGGGCGCAGGTCGATGTCCTCGCCCGCTCGGCGTTCCTGCGTTATCGCGAGGCGCTGGGCGAGACGATCACGATCCCGGAAGGACTCTATCCGGGCGACTACCTCAAATCGGTCGGGGAGGCGCTGGCGAAGGCCCATGGCGCGGCGCTGACGGACAAGCCCGAAGGCGAATGGCTGCCGCTGGTGCGCAACGCCGCCATCGACGGCATGATGGACATGATCCGCGACGATCTCGCCGCGCTGGGCGTCGTCCACGACGTGTTCTTCTCGGAGCGGTCGCTTCAGGCCGTGGACGGGCACAAGGACGCGGTGGCCGAGACGATCGCCGATCTGCGCGCGCGGGACCTCGTCTATGAGGGTCGCCTGCCGCCGCCCAAGGGCCAGAAGGACGAGGATTGGGAGGATCGCGAGCAGACCCTGTTCCGCGCCACCCAGTTCGGCGACGACGTCGACCGGCCGCTGCTGAAGTCGGATGGCAGCTACACCTATTTCGCCAACGACATCGCCTATCACCGCTCGAAGTTCACCCGCGGCTTTTCCGAGATGATCGATGTCTGGGGCGCCGACCATGGCGGCTACGTCAAGCGCATGCAGGCGGCGGTGAAGGCCGTGTCTCACGGCGAGGGCGCGCTCGACGTCAAACTCTGCCAGCTCGTCAAGCTGCTGCGCAATGGCGAGCCGGTGAAGATGTCCAAACGCTCGGGCGATTTCGTCACGCTGCGCGAGGTCATCGACGAGGTCGGCCGCGATGCGGTGCGCTTCATGATGATCTTCCGGAAGAACGACGCGACGCTGGATTTCGACCTCGCCAAGGTGGTCGAGCAGTCGAAGGACAATCCGGTCTTCTACGTCCAGTACGCGCATGCGCGCTGCGCCTCGATCTTCCGCCAGGCGGGCGAGGCCTTCCCCGATCTCGATCTGTCGCCTGCCGCCCTGGCGCAGGCGGATCTATCGATCCTGACCGACGAGGCGGAGATCGGCATCGTGAAGATGATCGCGGCCTATCCGCGCGTCGTCGAGGCGGCGGCGACGGCTCACGAGCCGCACCGGCTGGCCTTCTTCGTGCATGAACTGGCGAGCGCCTTCCACTCGCTGTGGAACAAGGGCAAAGACTCGCCGCAATTACGGTTCGTTAATCAAACTGATCGAAAGTCGACCCTGGCGAGATTGGCGTTCGTGCATGCGGTGCGCGGCGTTCTTGCTTCCGGTCTGGCTGTCGCCGGAGTTGCGGCGCCG
>NZ_JBMDWH010000219.1:0-52738 GCF_048595345.1 Allobosea sp. | reverse complement strand
GCTGGAAGCCGAACTTCACCGCCGCCGCGAACGAGGACCCGAAAGGCTATCATGCGCTGCTGGCGGATGTCGTGCCGGCCCTGATGGGAACGGCGACGCCGGCACCGACCATCGCGGATGGCGTGATCGCCATGGAGCGCCTGGAGGCGATGCGGGCGGCCTTGGCGATCTAGGCTCAGGACCATTCATTTCGAATGAGATGTGACACACGGCGTCCGGGAGGATGCCGTGATGTCCGAGCCGCTCGGGCGGACCGGAGGCGGGCTGAACGCCAAGCCTGCGGTTGTCGTGCGGAACCGCAGGAGCGCGCGGCTGAGTAGAGAATTGGCCTTCCCGGCCGCCAAAATTCTCTGCGCAGGGGCGAAAGAGAGAAGGACACGGCGCCTTCAGGCACCGGAAATACCAGCGTTTCGAGCGGATCCGCGGCGAGTGCTGAGGCTGGGAGACGAGCTGGCGGACAGGGCGGGATTTAGGCCTTTCCGAGAATGCCGATAAATACGGCGTTTCTGCTGCTTTTGTTGCTCGAATTGTTGCACGTTTCGTTGCACGAAATCAGCCGCGCCAGAGAGGCATGGTGAGCCATGCGAGGCCCGCAATCCACGCGGCCGTGAGCAGGATGACACCGCCGACCCGAGCCAGCTCGCGCCGCCAGCGTGGCAGGGGGGCGCGCCGCTCGCGCTCTTTGGCGTTCCATTGGCCGATCTGTTCCCAGTGCCCCATCGCCTCATTCCTCGCCGCCGACGCGCCGGCGCCTCTCGGCCGGCGCCTCCCACCCCGGCAGCAGATCGTCTTTGCCGCCCTTGATCAAGGTCAGCCCGGTCAGCGAGGGCGGTAGGTCTGGAGGCAGGGTCGCGCCGAGATCGGGGCAATAGCCGCCGCACGGGATATCGCGGTGCATGATGCGGCCGTTTCGCTTGCGCGGCCGGTGTGGGCAGTTGTGGTGAAACTCGGCCAGAAGCTCGCCGATCGTCGTCGTCGCGCCGAAGCGCTCGGCGAGCAGCGCCAGGCGGACATTCGAGTAGGTCCGGCAGTTGGTGCAGGCGAAGCGCACCACGATCCATGGATAATAATGCAGGCTCGTATGCGGCCCCGGCAGATCGTCCGGCATCCCTCAGAACGGAATGGCCGGGCGGTGATCGGGATCGGGAACATGGCTGCGCAGCACGCTGACGCCATGGTCGAAGATCTCGACGGTATCGCCCGGTGACAAGGGAAGGCGGATCAGACGACGTTCGGCCTGGCCGCGCTCATGATGGCGAGACACAAGGTCGCGGCGGCCATCGGCGCGCACCGCGATCACCTTGAACCGGAACCTTTCCTCGTGATCTTCGACCGTCTGGGCTGACATCGTTTCCGCTCTCGCTTATGAGAACAGAATGAGAACAAGTGAGGCCAGAGTCAAGCCGATGGAGTTTCCTCTCAGGATCAAGCGAGCTGCCGAATGCTATCGGATCGAGGACGCGCAGGGCAGGGCGCTGCATCTCTATTACGAGGAAAACGAGTTGCGCCGGTCGATCATGAAGCGCTGGACACGGCAGGAAGCGGAGGAGATCGCCATCTATCTCGCCCGTAAGCTCTCGGAGGATCGTGCCATCCAGCTGCGAATGTGGGAGATCGCCAACCCGCCGATGAAGAAGCCGCGATTCTGAGATGCGCCCATGCCGATGAAATATTCTGTTCTCGCCGGCCGCGAGGTCGACACATGGTCGGAAGAGTGGCGGCTGGAATGCGAGGTCCTCTTCCTCGCCGAGATGCCGCTGGCGAGGCGCAACGAGGCGCTCGACGGGGTGAAGGACGGCCTGCGCGGTATCCGGCAGATCCGCGGCGACGCTGCCGTCGCGCAGTTGCGCGAACTCATCGACCGCTACGCGGCTCTCGCCCGCGCCTGAAAACAAAAAAGGCCCGGCACCGCGCGAGCGGGCCGGGCCAAGTCGTTTCAGGGGAACGAACCGAACGGCAGGAGCCATTCGAAGCCGGTTACGCCGGCCGGGCGATCGGCGGCCGAGGCCGCGATTTCAGGAAGGTGGACGGCGTGCGGCGATGTCGCGCACGGTCTGTTCGAGCGCCTTCAACCGCTCGTCATGGCCGGCCATGAAGGCGTCGAAGCTTTGGGCCTTGTCGATGAAAGCGGTGTTCGCCTTGGCCTGCTGCTCGACGAGGCCGAGCTTGACGCGATCGAGCGCCTGCTCGCGCTGCAGCGTCTGCATGCCGGTGTTCAACGCGGTGATCCCCTCCACCATGCCGCGCACTGTTAGCCCGGTCTGCGCATTCGCCGCTTCGGCGGATTGCTTCGCCGATCCGATCTGGCTCGTCAGGTCGGATCGCACCGAAGAGCCTGAAACATTGATCAGATACATCAGCCCGCCGAGCAGAACCGCCGTCATGGAGACTGCCCCGGCCAGCATCGCCATGATCTGCGGAAAGGTCAGCCGCGCCGCTCTGTGGGCCTTCCTATCTTCCTCGGCCTTGTTAGACCATTCGTCGCGGAATTCCATGAGGCTGCGACCGAGCGCGCCCAGGTCGTTGCGGACGATGGCGAACTCGGTTTCGAGCTTGCCGAGACGCTCTTCCGTGCGCGTTTCGCTCATCCGCCGCGCCCCCAGCAGCCTGCCGCCACGCCGCGCTCGAAATGCACGTCGATGCGCCGGGTCTCGGCTGGCGACGCGCCGCGCACATCGCGCAGGCTGTCGGTGATCACCCCGCAGGGCTTATCGACCGGGACCGTCTGACAGGCAGACGCCGCGAGCGCGATCCCACACGCCAGGGCAATCCTCGACATGGCGGCTCGCCGCATCGGCCTTCTCCTTCGCTTGCTCGTTCGATCGGGTGATGGTCGAGACGGCCTCGGATCGGCCGCTCTCATATTGCTGACAGCCATAGAGGCCGATCAGCAGCACGGCCGCCGCCACGGCCCAGACCTGCCAGGGAAGATTGCGAACGCCGGCCGCCAGCGCGAGCAGCAACGTCATGTCGTGACTTTCAGGCTGGGCACCTCGACCGCCATGCCCGGATCAGCGACGACGATGCGCTTGACGCCGGGAAGCTCTGCCGTTTCGGCGATCTTCACGGCCGGCTTCTCGCGACGCTGGCCGAGATAGATCACCCAGCCGACGAGAGCGGTGCCGCCGACCAGGATGGCACCCGCAAGAACCTCGACCATCGGCCCGGAGATCATCTGTGCGAGTTCCGGCGGCAGCCGGATCCAGGAGAGGATCAGGGGAACGAGAATCAGCGCCAGCTGGCGTGCGAGGACAGCCCAGTCGATCGGCATCAGAGAGTTCCTTTCCGGAAGGCGGAGAACAATGCGAGAAAGCCCGCCCACAGATTGGGACGCTCGGGCACGGCAGGCAGGGGATCGACGGCCGGCAGAACCGGAACCACCGCAGAAGGAGGGGGAGGCGGAACGGGCTCGGCCGGGGCCGGAGAGGGCACCACGATGACCGGCGCGACGATCACCGCTGGCGCCGGCGCGGGCGGAGGCTTCACGCCGCTGCCGGTCGTCGGGATCGGCGGATAGGGCGTGTCCGGAATCTTCGCCCATTTGGCGAAGGCCGCGGCGAGCTTGCCGGCATAATAGTCGACCTGGCCGGCGCCGTTGTACCCGCGGGCGAAGCCTTTCCAGTCGCGCCGGCGCAGCTCGTCGTCGAGACCGTTGGCGACGATGAAGCGCACCATCGCCTCGAGGTGCACCTCCTCGTCGTCGACGAAGGCTTCCACCATCGCGCGGGCGCTCGGATAGCCGGCGGCTCCGGCGTTGAAGCCCATGATCTGGCCCAGGCCCCAGCTGGTGGAGCGCAGGGCGATATCCTCGTCGATCGCCATGGCCGCGAGGATCCGGGGATAGCTGTCGGCCGGATAGGGCTTCGTGCCCCATTTCGGATAGGCGAGGCCGGCCGCGACCAGCCGATCGCGTGTCTTGCCGCTCGACAGGGCATAGGCTTTGTGCGGCTCATAAAGCGCCTTCAGCCGCCCTTCCTTGTCGAAACCCGAGCCAGCCGCCTCGACATCGAGCACGGCATGGATCTCGTCCTCGCCGACGCCGATCGTCGCGCCGATACGAGGCAAGTCGATATCGTCGAGGCGCTTGCCGGCGCCCCTGAAAGTCAGGGCCATGATGTTGCTCCGGAAACAGAGGTCGCGAAGTCAGCCGAGAGCAGGCTCGGCCGGTTCAGGGCACGACCGCCCGCGCCAGCAGCGCGGCGTCGTCGGCATATCCCGGCTCGGTCTTATGGATCGCGTCGCGCATCAGGCCGAGTGCGTTGGCGCTGGGGTAGCTGATGGATCGTGCGGCATAGTCGGCGACGACGCATCCTTGAGCTGCGCAGAGGCTGATCACGGCCTGCCTGTACGCGATCCGCTGCGCGTCCGTGCCATAGCCCCCGCTGTTCCCGAAGGAGGAGATCGCGACCACGACATCGGACCCGGCCGCCTTCGCCGCCGTGACGATGCCGAGGATGTTGGCGGTATAAGTCGCGACGTCGACATTGGTGTTGAGGTCGTTGGCGCCGAGCTGGATGACCGTGAGGTCCGGCGCGAGGACCGGCAGCACCAGCGAGGCGTTGATCGTCGAGGGATTGCTCGGCGCGTGATAGGCCGAGACCGTGCCGAAGGCGCCAGCATTGACCACATCGACGGCTGGCGTCGTCGTGTCCTGCGTGATCATGCCGATCAGGATGAAATAGCCCGATCCGCTCGGTTTCTGCACATTGTAGACATTGCTGCCGCGGGTGACGCTGACGGCGGCCTTTTGCGGGCCCTCAGTGCCGCCGGAGCCGTTCATCGTCGCCAGAACGGTCGCGTCGCTGTTCTGCGTCAGCGTGCCGGAGGCGTCGGCCGATCGCTGCCGGAAGTAGACCTCGACCCGATCGGTCTGGCCTTCGGGCGTGAACTTGAACGGGTCGGCCGCGGTCTGCGTCGCCCAGGAGACGCCGCCGAGCGTCTGGGCACTGCCGCTCCAATTGGTTGTGAAGGTCAGGCGCGGATCATAGGCCAGCTTGGCCGCCTGGTTCGCAAGACCGGACGAGGCGAAGAAGGACTGCCGGCTGGCGGGATAGCCACGCGCCGCGAGCGCCTTCACGAAATGCGCTGTGATCGAGCGCGGCTCGGCCGCTGTCGTCCATGTGTTGGCCGAACTTGTGCCCGCCCCGGCGCCGACCGTCAGGCTGTCGCCGATGAAGACGACACGCGGCCGGGCGATGCCGGCCCTGAGCTTGGCGAGCGCCGAATGCCATTTCCGTAGGTTCGCGGATTTGGCGAAGTAGATCGGATCGCGGATCTGTCCGAGCACGGCCTCGACCTGCCCAGAGGTCGCCGGCAGGCCGGGCGGGATGGCTGGCGGCCCGGCCTGGACAGACATGCCGAGCGGCGAAAGCAGGAACAGGGCGCACAAAAGCGCCCGCAGAAAGCGGTTCATCGGTTTGCTCGCGATGGTGGAGGGTTTAGGGGCTCAGTTGCCGGCGTAGGACACGCCGTCGCCGACGCCCGTGCCGTTGAAGCAGACGAGGCTGGCGTTGGAGACAGCGAAGGACATCGCTTCGCCCGGCGCCAGCACATAGCCGTTGCCGGTGCCATCGGTCGCGGTCGTCACGCCGGAGGGGCCGACCGTGAGACTGCCGACATTGCCGGCAAGCGCCTTGACGACGATGCCGTTCTGCAGTGCGGCGGAGGGCAGGCAAACCGCCGTCGACGCCGTGGCGATGCGCCCCTGCCCGGCAATGACCGTCGAGGGGGTCGGGGTCTGGACATAGCCGGGGGCGGCCGACGAGCAAGGCACGGCGACCCCGCTGGCGTTCAGGCAGAGCGGCACGAATCCGGGAACGTAATTCGGCACGGTGGGCGGGGGAAACCCGCCGGGGACCTGCGACGGGAATGTCGTCTGGGCCTGCGAGGCAGGGGCGCACAGCAGCGCCGCCAACGCGAGAGCGAGGCGCTTCATGGAGGGGAACCTTTCGAAGATATTGATCAGGCCTGAGCCTGACCCTTTAGGACCCGGTTTCGCCGGGTTACGGTGAACAGTCCCGCATCGACCATCTTCTGCTGGTCGGCTGCCAAGCGTTTATGGCTGAGATCGATGCAATGAGACTCGGCTTTGCTTCTGCCGTAGGCGGCAGAGTATGCGGCACCGAATGGGCGGATGAGGCGGCGCGACAGCTGCTCAAGAGGCCTTTTCGATTCCCGCCAACTGCTCGGTCAGCGCCTCGACCTGCGCGGACAGTTGCTGCACCGAGTTCACGAGCAGCGGGATGAAGACGTCCATGGAGAGCGTCTTCACATCCGTGAAAGTCGGCTCGCCCTCCCCATCGACGCCGGTCTGCATCGAGACCGTGCGCACGGCCGCCGGGATCAGCTCCTCGATCTCCTGGGCGATGAACCCGGATTTCTTGGGAATATCGTCCGCCTCCGATCTCAGGCGGTACTCCACAGTTCGCAGCTTAAGCAGCGTGCTCAATCCGAACGCGAAGGGCGCGATGTCCTTCTTAAGATTGCGGTCGGAAATCGGCGTGATGGACGTGTTGGTCGAGTAGATATTGCCCGCGCTGTCGACAGCGAAAACGGTTGAGCCGCCGGTCACTGCATTGACATGGCTGAAGGATCCGGCATTGCGGTTCGAACTGAACGAGGTCGGGTTGCCCGCACCGCTCTGGACGTGGAAGCCGCCATCGGACGGAACACTGCAACGAACCGTGACATCCGTCGACCAGGCCTGGATCGAGTTCGTCGAGGAGCCGGTATTGTTGAGCTCCAGCGCGACGCCATTGTCGGACTTGATGTAGGCCTTGACGTCGCGGCCGGATATCGCGGTCAAGCCTGAGGTGTTGATGAACCCATTGGCGGCATTCGCGCCAAGAGAAATAGCCCCTCCGCCGAGCACACCGATACCGCCGGAGGCGTTCAAAGCCCCCGTGACGGACAACCCGCCGCCCACGGCGAAGTCGCCGGCGACCTTGTCCGTCGTGCGTCGCAACGCGTTGTCCAGCCTGAAATCTGCCCCATCGAAGCGAACCTCGACGATTTCTCCGGCGAGCAAATAGCCGCCTGGAACCGCCGAGCCATCGCCTCGCAAGACAGCCTTGGCGCCAAGCCCGTTGACGTTGAGGGTGGCCGCCGCCGTGTTGGCGTTAGCAATCTTCAGGCGCAGTGGCGTCCCGGTCAGGTCGGCATAGGCTGCTGGTGCGGGATCCAGCGTGACGGTCAGCGCGTTGGCCGCGCCCCCAGCGGCCGAATAGTTCAGACGCTGCGAGCGGACCGCTTCCGTCGTCTGAAACGGGTTGTCTTCGTCCAAGACGAAGCCGCTCTTCTCGACGAGGTTCGCCGGCTCGTCGATGACGTTCTGCTGATAGCCATCGGCATCGGGCCAGGACCCGCGCGCCGCGGTCGCCTGGTTGAAATTGCGGTGCGTCGCGACCCCTTGCGCATTCACGGGCCCGGGATAGGCGATCGGTTCCCAACGTTTCATCTTACAGGCTCTCCGGGTCCAGAATGCCCAGCGTGTGGGCCGGGCGGATTTTTTCGATCAGACAGGTCAGGCCCGTGTCGTTGAGCTGGCCGAAGCCGAGCTGCTCGAAGCCGCTTTCCCCGAAGGTCAGCCAATCGAGCGAGAGCCCCTGGCCGGCGAAAAGGAAGATGTGCGGCAGCCCGGCCGACCCGAAACCCTCGGGGCCGCCGAGGTCGGACAGGCCAAATTCGAAGCCGAGCGGCTCGTCGATCGCCACCCCGGCGAAGCCGGCTCGGTTGAGCGAGGCGGCGATTTCCAGCCGGTTCGCTGTTTCCAGCGGGGCCTTGGCGTCGAGCACCATGGCGCGGCGCTCCGGCAGGCCGGTCACGGCCGCCAGGCAACCATCCGGAAGGCCGACTTCGCGTTCGTGATCCTCGACCAGCTCGGGCCGGCATTGCGAGACGAAAGCGCCGTAGCGGGCCCGGTTCAGCCAGTCATGGATCTGCGCCATCGTCTCGGCGACCAGCCGCGGCAGGCCATGCCAGACGAAGGCGCCCAATCCCTTGACCGTCTCGTCGGGCCAGGCCCGGCCGCGCGGGAACAGCCGCAGGCTCGGCCGCCACAGATCCTCGCCCGTGACGTCGGTGAGCCGGTCGACCGTCGCCGGCACGGCGCCGAGACCGTCGCCGGGCTGCAACGGCGCCGGATCGGCGATCCTGACCGGCAGCGTACCCGGGATGATCGCGAAGGTTCGCGACATCAGATCACCGTCAGGCCGGCGAAGACGGGGAAGTCGCCGCGCGCCAGTGCGGTATCGGTATCCGGATCCGGCACCACCATGCGGTGACGGGCCTCTCCGAGCGCACGCGAGCCGGCCTCGGACAGCCACGACGTCGGAAAGGTCTCGCCGTCATTGCCGACGAAGGCGCGTTCGTCGAACATGTCGAGCATCTCCGCGACGATTTCGCCGCGCGTCGCGGCGCTGTCGTCCTCGAGGTGCGAGAGCGTGACGGCGATCGGCTTTTCCGCCGCCTTCACCACCATCACCGTCGCGGTCAGGGGACGGCGCGTCTCCAGATGCTCCGCGCAGCGCAGGATGTCGCCGGCGGACGGGATGCGCGCGGCGCCTGATCCTTCCAGCAGCGGATAGACCGTCACGGTGCCGATCTGCGGCGCGGCCGCGAAGACCCGCGCGGTCGCGAAGCCCGGCACCTCGCCGACCCAGATCATGTAATCCGTTACCGTGCCGCCCCGCGGCTTGTTGCGCTTCCGGAAGAGAAGGCGCTTGCGATAGGCGGCGTCCGTCTCCTTCGCCACGCCGCCCGTCAAATCGAGCACGCCGACCTCGCCATCCTGCGCGATGCCGTCCCAGGGCTCGCGCAGCCGCACCGCCGCGCCGGCCGGCAGATTGCCGAGCGGCCCGGCCTCGACCGCATCGACCCGCGCCGTGAGGCTATTGCCCGTCGCCGTCACCGCCGTGCGGACGATGAAGGTCAGGCCCGAGGCATCGACCACCGCGCCGGCCGGCAGGATGGCGCCCGGGGTCGCGGCGAAGACGAGTTCGCCCGTCGCCATCGCCGCCGGCTTGCGGCCGAGGCCGATCTCGTAGCCATGGAGATCGAGCATGTCGTCGTCTGCGGTCGAGACGAAGATCTGCTTGTAGATCCACTCCGCCCGCAGGTTGCCCTGGCTCGCGGCCATGGCGCAGACCTTGACGAAGATCGGCAGGTTGTTCGGCCACAGATCCGCACGCGCCTTGTCGAAGGCGGTCGGAATGACGCCGCGCAGCCAGCGCGACACCTCTGTCAGGGTCGGGATGGTGAAGGCCAAGGCCGCCTACCTATGGATGAGAGGATCCGGAACAGATCAGGAGGCGCCTAGCGCTTCCCACAGGCCCGCGAACGGGCCGGAATAGAGCAGCGTGCCGTCCGGCCGCGCGATCGAGATGCGACGCTCGATCCGGTTTTCCGCCGGGATCGGGACGGCGGTGACGGTCACCTCGCCGATCGCGCCCTGCTTCTGGAGTGGCGCCAGCGCGACCAGCGCCGCATCCTCGACGCGGCGGGCATTGTCGTCGTCGACGAGGTGACGCCAGGCGAGCCAGGTGGTCGAGCCGAGCGGGGCCTCGCCCTTGGCGGCGTCGATGTCGAAGCCGTCGCCGGGCCAGCCGCGCTGGTCATAGGCGTAAGGGTCGAGCGGGTCGCGCTCGCCGCGCGCATCGCTCTCCAGCGCTAGGACGAGCGCCGTCTTCAGCGGGTCGCGCGCCACCAGCCCGGCGGGATTGCCCGGCTCGGTGAGAGGCGCCACCGCCAAGTCGCCCCACTGCCCATCCCACAGCGTATCGGGCGCGCCGTTGGCCGGCGCCAGGGCATCGGCGACGACCCGGACCAACTCAGCCGACCCGGGCGAAGACGAAGGGGCTTAACCCCGATTCCGTCAGGACGCGCGCGAAGACATGGCCCGCAGCCGGATCGCCGCCGAGATAAAGCTTGTCGCCGACCGTCGTCATCGCTCCGCCGTTCTTGGATTTCATCTCGATCTCGCCGCCAGGCTTGAGCCGCAGCTTCTGCCCATCGGGGCCATAGAGAACCTTGCCAGTCTCCCCGGCCGGCCGATCCTCGGCATGCTCCAGCCCTTGCACGATGCCGCGCTCGCGCGAGCCGTCGAACAGCGCGTAGCCGAGCGCCCCGATCCTCGGGATCGTCGTGAGCCCGTCCGTCTGGGGCCGATAGAGACGGTCGAACGTCTCACCGCCTTCGCCCCGGCCGGAGACGCGCTGAAATGGCCCGGAATCGTCGACGCCGGTGACGCGGAAGCGGACGAGCCGCATCACTCCAGCTCCTCGTATTTCGCCTTGGAGGAGGGCGCCGACCACGACTTGCCGGATTTGCCCTTGGCATCCTTGCCGCCGAGCGTGCGCGGATCGACGAAGGTCAGGCGGGCGAGCTGGGCATCCTTCGACCAGGAGAGCGTGCCGCTCTTCAGCGCCATGTCCTGTTCGAGCTCGAACTCCCAGGCCGAAACGTAGCGGGCGAAACCGGCGGTCCAGAGCGTGCCGTCATCGTCGCGCCAGTCCCGCGTCGCGACCACGATCTGCGTGCCGTTGCCGTTGTCCCCGCCGGCGCCGCGGCGGTTGTCCCATTCCGCCCGCGTCTTCAGATCCTCGGCGTCGCCATCCTGCTCGATACGGCGGATGTCGATGCGCAGGCGGCGGATCGCCTCGTTCTCCGCGATGGCATAACCATCCGTCTCGTCCTTCCCCTTGCCGCCCTTGTAGCGCTGCCCGAAGACATGGGTGTGGCTGAACTGTCCGCGCTCGCTGTCCTCGAACTGCAGCGTCGTCGCGTTCGCCTCCTCGCCGCCGAGCACGAAGCGGCCGGCATGGCGCCCCCGGATCCCCTTGAACTGAGCGACACCGCCATCGGGCGTCGCGGTGTAGAGCAGGCCAGCCTTGCGGGCATGGCTTTCGACCACGCCGAAGGCCCGGTCGCCGGGCGCCCAATCGAGATCCATGCTGCGGCTCTCGGTCTCGACCTTGACCGGCACCCCATAGTCCCGGAACAGCGTCTTCGCCGCATCGCCAAGCGTCTTGCCCTTCAGCCTGTAGCCGTGCTTGCGGCCGTCCGCCGCGCATTCCACCGCATCGCAGGCCTTGCTCTCGATCTCGAGGAAGCGGCGCAGCGCCGGCTTGGCGACGTCGCCATAGCTGCGACGCACCCGGCCGGTGACAAGAACCTCTGCACTGCCATCCGGCCGCAGGCTCTTCAGGATCGCCTCCGAGCCCTTCTTCGTCAGCGCGCCGGGGATCTCGCGCACGCCGGCGACGACGCGATGCAGCGCGTCGGTCGCGCCGAACGAAAACTCGATCGACAGAAGTCCGGGATGCGGCTGCCCATCGATCTCCAGCGCCAGCTGCTCGGCACCGTTGCGAAGCGGCGGCAGAGTGGCGAACAGCTGCTCGATCATCGCCCGCCGCCCTTCGAAAGATCGTCAGGCTGGGCCGCGAGCAGCACGGTCGGCATGAATTCGGGGCAGCGGGCGCGGTTGAGCCTGACCAGCTCGGCCGCGCGCTCGGTGTCGCCATAGAGCTGCCAGGCGAGCAGGCAGGCCGGCTGGCTTTCGCCCGTGGTCACGCGGACGATCGGGTTCAGCGACAGGATCTCGGCGTCGAGCGCTTCCAGCGCGGCGCCGTAACAGGAGACCGTGACCTGCAGCAGATCGGCATCGGCCGCCACCATTTCCAGCAGCGGCTCGAACAGCGCGACGATGCGGGCGCGCATCTCCTGCGCATTCTGCCGCGAGGCGAAATCGACGCGCAGCGCACCGCGGGCGAAGGCCAGGGCCGCGATCAGGCGGGAGAAAGCCGCCGCGCGCTCGCGGCCACGCTGCTCGACCTGGCGCGAGCGGGAGCGGGGCGCGATCATGCCGCTCCCCGGTCTTCGAGCAGGCCGAGCCCCGGCCCGCCGAGCAGGGACAGAGCATCGGCGAGATCGGCATGGCTCTGCCATCCCGGAAGGGCGCCGGCGGCCGTCACGACGTCGTCGGCTGCGGACAGCGCCAGCGCCGCATCGGACAGGCCGGCGAAGCGCACCGCGCTCTCGGCCGCGAAGCCGAGGCTTTCATAGCGGGAGACGCCACGGGCATCGCCCGCAAAACTCGCCAGGGCCACCCCGGCGGCATCCGCCAGCCCGGCGACCTGCGACAACCCGTCGACGATCAGCCGCTCGGCGAGGCCGAGGCTGGGGCCGGCGATGGCCTCCGATCCGTCCTCGACGAACTCGACCCGCAAGGTGAACCATCCGAGCTTGTCGCCGCTCCATTCGGTCTCCGGGGCGCGGGCCCAGACCATGACCGGGCGCCGGGCCGGCAACACCAAGAGGCCCGGGCCGGGCGCTTCGAGGGCGGCCTCCACGGCCCGCATCCGGGCGGCGGCATCGACCTCGTCGGCGACATAGGCATCGAAGCGACCGGTCACCGCCTTGCGGCCGAGATCGGTGACCCGCCAGCGATCCGACATCGGAAATTCGTCGATCTGCAAGGCGCGCGAAAAGCTCCGCGTATCGCGCTTGGCGAAGAAGGACGCATCGCGGAAGGAGGCGCGGCGCAGGGATCCGCCGGGCGTGGTCATTGCGCGCCACCCCCGCCGCCACCGCCGCCGGACGGCATTTCCTTGCCGGGCAGGGAGATGCCTCGCGCATCGCTCCCGCGGAACGACATCACCTTACGCTCGATCGTCGCCATGAATTCGGGAGATGGAGCGATGCGAACCTGCACGTCGCCGTTCACGGAGACCTCCGATTTCGCGGTGATCTGATCGGGCTTCACCTCTGCCTTGACGCCGCCTTTCAGGATCTCCTCGACACCGGAATAGATGCCTTCGACGCGGCCCTTCGGACCGGTCGTTGGGACGGCGCCACCGATACGCTCGGCAAGACCGGTGATGGCTTCGAGAGCCGTCTTCAGCTTTGTCTCATCGACAGAGCCCCCATCACCCGCCTGACGCTCGGCGATCGCCCGAAGAGCGGTGGCGATCGAAGCGATCGCGGTCGCGCGCGCTTCGGCGCCGCCAAGCCCGAACACATTGCTCTCGCCGTCTGCGGTCAGCCTCTGCGCACGAATGAGCTGGGCGAGGGTCATGACGCCAGCCATCACGTCGCGCGACGCCTCGCCCGAATTCACGAACATTTCGTCCGCCGTCGACTGATCCGTGTCGACACGCACGCGCTCCCGCTTTCGTGTCAAAGCGTCAACGTCGCGATACTCGTCACCAGCTCGCGGCCCGCCCGCATTGTCGATGGCGTTCTGCCGACGCTCTTCGGCAAGAAACCGAGCCCTATTCGCCTGCCGCTCGCGATAATCGGCGAGCCGCTGCTCTTCGGCATATTGCTCCCGGTCGCGGCGAACCTCCTCGAGCATCGCGAGATGCATCGGAACGCGCTGGCTCGCCGGACGGTTGCGGTTGTCGCGAGGGGCCCTGGGCGTATAGCGCCCCGGATTGGCGGCGAAACCGCCATCACGCATCGAGTAGATTTCGGAATTAGGATCGTCGAGCTGCTTTTGACGCTCCTGAGCCCGGCGTGCAGCCTCGATTGACTTCTCGGCTCGCGTCTGCGGGACATCGCCACCTTTCGCCAGCCGCGCCAAGCGCTCTTCGTCCGTCTCACCCGGCTTGAGCGCTTCGTTCATCGCGTCCGTGGCGGACGTCGCCGCTTCGGCGATGGCCTTGAAGGCCGGGGCGACACGCCGGCCCAAGGTATCGGCGAGCCGATCTGCGGAGCTGCGGAAGCGATCGAAACTCGCTTGGCTGTTGCCGGTGACGCGCGCCAGATCCTGCGCAACCGTGCCGGCACTGCTCGACTGCATCGTTTGAGAGAGCTTCTGCCACTCTCCGCGATACATCATGAGCGCCTGCACGCCGCGCTTGAACTCCATATCGTCGATGATCTCGCCGAGGCGGGAGCGGTCGCCCTTCAGCGCCTTGTCGACCAGCTGCTCGAAGACCTCGATCAGGTTCTTGCCTTCGGCGCGCGCCTTCTTGAAGGCGGCCTCGGAATCGACGCCGAGCGCCTTGAAGGACTTGGTCGTCTTGTCGCTCTCCATCTTGGCGAGGATGTTGTTCATCGACGCCACGGCCTCCTCGGCCGTACCCGAGCCCTTGCGGAGGATCTGCAGCATGGCGACGAGGTCGGAGAGACCTTTCTTGCCGGAGAAGCCGATCGCGGACGCGGCCGGACCGAGGCTCGGCAGATAACGAGCCATGTCCTTCAGCTCGAACTGCCCTGCCTTGCCGCCCGCCGCCATGATGTCGAAGGCGGTCTGCATGTCGGCGCCGGCGATCTTGAATGACGAGCCGACAGACTCCGCCGTGCGGGCGATATCGGCGACGGCCGAGCCCGAAGCCTGCGCAGTGCGCGCGACCGAGGGCAGGAAGTCCATCGCGTCCGGCAGCGTGCGGCCGGCCGAGACAAGCGCGTCGAGACCCTCGCGGACATCGGCGACCGGCTGGGCCGTCTCGCGCGCCAGATCCTGCACGCGGCGCCAGGCATCCTGCTGGGCTTCCGAAGAGGCATCGGCCGTGATGGCGATGCGGGTCATGGCGCGCTCGTTCTGCGCGAAGACCTTGTTCGCGTTCGAGAGCGCCTGGCCGGCCCCATACACCGAGAGCAGGCCGGCGACCGGACCCATCGCACTGCGAGCCGCCATCCCCATGCCGGTCGTGATCTGTGTCAGGCGCGAGGTCCGGCGCTCGATCTCCTGCGCGGCGCGCGGATTGCCGATGACGCGATCCATGCGGTTCGCGGCACCGTTCAGCCGGTCGAAGTTCCGCGCGACCATGGCGAGAACCTGCGAGGCACGGTCCTCCGCCGTCAGAATCGCGCGGGCTTCGTTGACGACCGCCATGGATCAGATCCCCGCCATCTCGCGCAGGCGCCAGGCCTGCCAGCGTGTGTGAAGGCGCATCATCTCGACGATGCTCAATCGATCCGGGTCGGCTCGGAGGCCGGCGCCGAAGCGGAGGTCGTCGGAGGCGTCTTCTTGCCGGACGCGCCCGCCCCCGAGGTAAAAAAACCGACGAGGGTTTCCTTCGCCCGCTCGGCCTCGCTTGGAGAGAGCTGCGCGATCAGCGCGGCATCTTCGGGCTTGGCGACGAGAGCCAGCAGCCACGCATCGACGGCGTCCCAACGGATCTCGTAGGTCGTCGACTTGTCGGGATAAGTGCGGACCTCCTCGATCGCCGGCAGCCCGCGCATGATGCGCAAGGTCGGGTCGCGAAAGCCGATCTCGCCGATCATCGTGCCGGCTGGCCATTCCCGCTCGCGATCGAGTTTTAGCGACCAGGCCATCAGACGGCCCGCCGGCGATAGTTGAGCTTGGTGCACTGGATTTCGAGGCCGGTCAGCTTACCGTCCTTGAAGCTCTCCTGCGCCTCGCCGACGAGCCCGGCATTGGTCATGTAGTGGTTCAAAGCCGCATGGACCTCCTCCCAGGTCATGTCGAAGCGGGCGCGCAGCAGGGCGTCCCAGTCGATATCGCCACGGTCGAAGTCGCAGCTCACGACGACGGGCGTGGGCTCGAAGGAGCGGTTGAGCACCTGCTGGTCGACCGACGTCTCGGCGCCGACCTTGTAGCCGGTGGCCTTGATCTTGATCTCGCCCATGGCCGAGATCTTCTGACCGGCGAGCGGCCCCGAACGCGGCGTGATGATGACGACGCCATAGTCTTTGCCGGCCATGATGGCGGACCTCCGAATGCGATGCTGAAGGGGGAGGGGCGGGCCGGCGGCGCCGGCTCACCGGAAGGCGATCAGGCGGCCTGCGCGTTCGGCGACAGCTCGCCGACGACCGTGCGGTTCGCCATGATGTAGAGCGGGTTCGCACGGTAGATCTTCTGGAAGGTGTTGAGCCGCACCGGATCGCCCGACAGCTCGACGCGCAATGCCGCCTCGTAGGCGTCGGCATCCTGCACGATCTTCCCGCGCCGGATCACGTCGTTGTAGCAAGAGAGATAGGTCTTGCGGGCATCCTGCGGCCGGGTCCAGCCATCCGCCGCATCCTCCTGGTCGCCGACCAGCGACGAATTCTGATGCGCGTTCCAGACGTAATGCCGCTGATACTGCACCGTCCAGGCGTCGATGCAGGGGCCGTTGATGTCGAGATAGGAAATATCCTCCAGCCCCGTCGAGGCGCGGCGCTGATAGGTCGTGATGACCCGTTCCATCTGCACCTTGCCCTCGGCCGGGACGAGCGGCGAGATCCCGTCGAAATAGAGCAGGTTGCGCTGCTCGTTCGAGAAGACGTCGTCTTCCTTCCACGGGCCGGTGAGGTAGTTCATCGCTCGGCCGGTCAGGCCGCGCGCGAAGATCTGCACCTCGGTGATCGAGCGGCCGAAATCGAAGACGAAGGCCAGATCGGCGCCGAAGCAGGCGGCCATGATCGGCTCCGGCTCGGAGGAGGCGCGCAGGCCGCCCAGCACCCGCTTGCGGTCGTTCATCGCATCGCCGAGCGCGGCCAGCGTGCCCTGAGAACCGACGACGCCCGCCACGGCCCAGCCATAGCGCATGTTCTGCGGGCCCCACTGCGTCTCCAGCCACGCATCGATCGCGGCGAGCGAGGCGGTGTCGCGATAGGCCGAGATGACCCAAGCATAATAGCCGGTGCCGACGCCGGCGAGCGCCGCGGCGAGGTCGGGGGCTCCGGTGCCGGGCGTGAAGGTCAGGGTGCAGCAAGCGCCTAGCGGCGAGATCTCGCCGCGGCTTTCGAAGGAGAGCCAGTCGGTGCCGTTCAGAACCGTGCCACCATTGCGGGCGGTCAGCGTCGCGGTGTCGGTCGCGGCCGCAGCGCTCGCCATGTCGACGAGCGACTTGCCGTCTCCGGCCAGGGTGACGCGGGTGTTGACCGCCGCAGCGATCTTCGCCGCGACCGTGTTGACGGTGTCGGCCGCCGTGACGGTGATCTGCCGGCGCCGACCGTTCGAGAACAGCCAGAACGGCCAGGTGCCGACCGGCGGCAGCGTGTTGACCTTCACGGCCAGCGTCGCCTTCGTCCCGGAATCGGGCAAGGGCAGCACGCGGTAATCGAGGCCCGGCCGGGTCAGCTTCGCATAGTTCAGCATGGTGCCGAGCAGGGAGCCGGCGCCATAGGCGGTTTCGAGATCATCGCGCGGGCGCTGGCTAACGCCAGTTTGCACGGCCGCGCCGGTCGCGACGGGCCCGACGATCAGGACCTGCATCGACTGCGAGAAGGGCGGCGTGCCGAGGGCGAACTCGTTGAGATAGCCCGGCGCGCGCTGCGAACCGGAGATCTGGTCGAAGGTGATGGTCATGACGGACCTCTGCTGGAGGGCGGGCGCGGAGCGGGCGGCGCGTCAGAACTTCTGACGGCCGGGCTTTTCGGAGGCCGGCGGGGCCGGATCGGCAGGCAGGGGCGGCTCGACCGGCGCCGGCGGAGACGCAGCCGGCTCCTCGGCCGGCACCGCCTCGGGCTCGGGTTGATGCGCGGCGAGGGCGACGTCGCCCGCTTTCTCGGCCCGCAGCCAATAGGGCGAGCGCGGCTCGCCGCGCAGGACATAGCCCTCGGGAAGCAAGGATCCGTCCGGCGTGCGGACGCGGCGGCCGGGCTGCGGCGTCACGTCGACGAGGGTCGGGAGCGGCTGTTCGGCCGTATCGGTCATGGGGCAGGATCCTTCGGGTCGAGGGTGACGGTGATCGCCGGCTCGGTTGCGGCCGGCGGCGGCGGAGGAACGGGCGGGGCCGCGCCCTGCGCGGTGCCCGAGGCGCTGAAGGGCGCCGTCGCGACGAGGCCGGAACGAGCGAGCCGTGCAGCGGCGAGGCGGGCGGCCGTCTGCTCGATCTGGGCGATGGCGCCGGCCGCGCGAGCGCGGACAGGGGAACCTTGCGGCAGCCCGTCGCGGACGATCTCCAGCGCCTTCACCCCATCGGCGAGGGGCTCGACGAAATAGGAGTTGGCGAGGACGGCGAGCTTTTCGCCTGTCTCTGTCGAGGGGTAGGGCTCGGCATCGAGCTTGGTGACGCGCTTGGCGACCCGGCCGAACAGCGGATCCTGCTGGAGCACGGCCCAGGCCTGATCCTGCACGATGTCGAGAATGTCGGCGAGTTCGTGATCGAGCAGGTCGGCCGCCTCGGCCTCGAATTCGGTGTTGGTGTCGGTGTCGAGAAAGACCTGCCGGGACGTGACCTGCGCGGAGATCACGATGCGGCACGACCCGTTGAAGCCGCGCTCGCCCCGCGCACCGTTCTGCTCGGAAAAGGCGAGACCATCGATCGCCTCGACGGCGAAGACGATCAGGGGCGTGCGCTCGCCGCCGCGACCGTCGAGCAGATCCAGCCGGGAATCGAAGATGCGGTCACCCGCCATGGTCGGCAGTGCTCCGGCATCGACACCGAAGGGCGCCAGCGCCGCCTTGACGGCGAGGCGCACGGCCATGGTGGCAAGGCTCACGGCTTGTTCCTCGTCACCTCGAGGGCGGCGAGATCGAGCCGGATATGACCGGTCGCATCGCCGCCGGGCGGCTTCGAGACCCGGTATTTCCGCCCGATGGCGGGCGCCGCGACAACCTCCTGCACGACATCGTGCTGCCGGATCACGCCGCCGGTCGGGTTCTCCCAGACGGTCAGGGCGAGGTCGTCGCCGCTGATGCCGGGGAAGCGGCCGGTCTCGAAGGAGGTCACGTCGGAAACCCATCCGTCGCGCTTGTCCGGCGCGAAGAGATGCGCCAGCACGACGAATTCTTCGCGGGAGGTGTCCGGCACGGGCCGCTCGTCGCCGCGCTTGACCCGCGGCAGGATCCGCCACGGCACGCCGGCGACGCGGCCCACGGCCGCCCGGGATCGGGCGACCGCAGTGGTGAGAACCGTCACGACGGCTGACCTCGGCCCGGCGTCAGTTCGAGCTGACGATCTCGACCAGCGCTTCCGGCCGCTTCACGACCGGCAGAACGTTGGATTGCGACTTGAACTCGACGCCCTCGCCGTGGTCGAGGATCTTCTCCGAGATGAAGATCTCCTCGCCCGGCTGGTTGACGTGGTCGATATGATGCGGAGGGGCGTCGTAGCAGGTGAACATCTCGCTCGTGCCGGTGGGATAGGCGACGCCCTTGTCGGCAGCCATGAGCAACTCGCTCACCCCGCCCTTCATCGGAACCGAGCCCACCGATTCACGGATCGTGAGGGTGCCGGTGTCCATCATGCGTCCAAAATCCTGACCGAGAGCGTGGCGGTCCAGCCTGATCAACTCCTGCGCCGACGGCGTGTTCAGCCAGTACTTCTCGAATTTCGGATGCTGGACCAATCGGCTGAAGATCGAAGTCCCGACGATGGCCTCTACCTTCCCGACCGTGTCCCCCTGGACGCCCTTGAGCACCGAGGTGCGAATTTCCTCGAGCTTGGAAACGATGTCGGTCGCCGCGGTGCCGAGCACCAGGTCGACGGTCACCTTGGCGATGCCGAAGAAGGCATAGAGGTCGACGATGGTCTTGCCGTCGCCGTCCTTCACCAGCCCCTTTAGCGCCGCGAACTTCAGGTACTCGCGGGTGATGCCGTGGCTGCGGCGCAGCTTCTTCAGCTTCTTCGCCGTGGCGATATCGACCGTCATCACCTGCGGCCGACCGTTCACGATCGCCGCCTTGTTCTGCAGGTCGGCCGGACCGAGCTTGTCGGGCAGCGGGAAGTGCGGGACCTCCAGATAGAAGATCTTCTGACCGTCCGGCGTCATCTCCGGGCCACGGGTGCCGCGCGGCAACGACGGCAGGACGCGGATGCCATCGGTATCGCGCACGATGCCGACGACGGTCGTGCTAATCGGCTCGGCCGGGAAGAGGTTCAGGGCGTTGAGCAGCCCGTAATCGTTCGGGATGAGGTTGACCTCGTCGGTCAGCGTGACCGAGTCGAACGGGAAGACGAATTCCGGCATAGGGGGACTCCCAGGGAGAAGAGCCCGCTACGCGGCGGGCGAGGTTGAGACGAGGTCGGCGGAAAGGAGGAGGGACCGCGTCAGACGTCGCGGACGAGGATCTTCTTCGCGGCGAGCGCGGCGATGGCAGCGGCCTTGTTGGCGTTGCTGATGCCGTTTTTGAAGGTCAGGGCCGGCAGCACGACAATCGCGCCCCAGGTCACGCCGAGAGCCATGACATCGTTGTTGGTGGCGTCGACCGCCTCGCCGAGCACGCCGGCCGCGACCTCGGAGCCGTCATTGGCGGCGTTGTTGTGCAGCACGTATTTGCCGGAGGCTGTGATCTGGCCGAGTACGGTGCCGATATCGAGAATACCCGCGCCCGAGGCGATGGTGATGGCCTCCCGCGAAAAATCCGGGTCGATTTCCTTCTTGATGACGTCGGAATAGGTGCGCTTCCGCGTCTGCGTGGCCATGGGGAACATGAGAACGGTCCTTGTGGATGAGGGCTGCGGGGAGGCGAGGGAGGGGAGATCAGGCCTTCTGGCCGGTCACGGCCATGCGGGCGGCGGCGAGGCGGGACTTCGCATCGGCTTTGGCATCGCCGGGAGCCGGATCGCTCGCCTGCGGCTTGACGTTCGGCTGCGGTACCGTGGCCCCGGTCAGCGTGCGCGGCGCCTCGGCCTTCGGAGAGGTCGCGAGGATCGAGCCCGCCGCGTCGGGCGCAAGATCGGTCGAGAAGGCCAGATGAGAGGCGAGACCGGCCCGGCCCTCCGCTTCCGGATGCGCCATAATGGCCTTGATGCGGTCGCGCTCGGCCGTGCGGGCCTCGGCGCGGATGCCGGCGGCGTCGAGCGGCGCGGTCGGGGCCGCGGCAGCCGGAGCGGGCGCGGGCGCGGGCGGCGCCGGCGGTGTGGGATCCGTGATGGCCTGCGGCGCGTTCGGCTCCGTCACGGCAGCGGCCAGGGCGGCGAGCGAGGGCGTGGTCACCGCGGCGCGCGCGGTGTCGGTCAAGGTGGACATCGGTTTTCTCCGGGGTGTGATGACGTGACCGAGACGGCCAGCGCCGGGCGATCAGCGCCGCGCGACTTCCTGTCGGAACGCGGCGAAGGCTTCGTGCGGGTCGCCGAGCGCATCGGCGAGACCGAGGGAAACGGCCTCGCGGCCGGAATAGACGCGGGCTTCGGTCGCGAGAGCGGCCTTGGCGGTCAGGCTCTTGCCGCGCCCTCGCGCGACCGCCTCGGCGAAGCTGCCGCGCACCTGGTCGAGATCGGCCTTCAGCCGGTCGACGACATCCTGCGCCAGCGGTTCGAAGGGGTTGCCGTCGACCTTGTGTTCGCCCGACGCGATCAGCGTGACCTTGACGCCCGCCTCTGTCAGCGCCTGCGAGAAGTCGACATGCATGACGACCGCGCCGATCGAGCCGGCGAAGCCGAATTCCGGCATCACGATCCGGCGCGCCTGGCTGGCGAGGAGGTAGGCGGCAGAGCAGGCCGTCGCGGTGAGGATCGCCATGGTCGGCTTCTCCGCCGAGAGGCGGGCCAGCGCCGCGGCCGTCTCGAAGACGCCGGAGACGGCGCCGCCGGGTGAATCGACCTCGACCGCCACGGCCTTGACCGAAGGATCGCGCCGGGCGCGCTCGATCTGGGTGCGCAACCCCTCATAGGAGGTCTCGCCGCAATCCATGCCAATCCATGAGCCCTTGTGGACGAGGATGCCCTCGACCTCGATCACGGCGACGCCGTCGACGACGGGATAGGCGGCCCGGCTCTGGCTTTGAAGGCGCCGGTCGAGACGGCCGGCGATCTCGCCGGCGGTGGGCTGAGGTATGGGCGCTGCGCCGCCGATGCTGACGGGGGCGCCGAAGACACGCGGACCGACTGCGCGCAGCATAACCTGAGCACGGCCGGGCTCGACCGCAAGCGGCGTGCCGATCAGTTCGGCGGCGATGCGCGGCAGCATCAGGCTCATGCGGCGGCTCCATCGGCAGCGGCGGGTTCGGGATCGGGCGACGCGGCGTTCGAACGGGCGACGATGCGGGCCGCGACCGTGGCGCGGCTGAGATTGCGAGCCTTCAGCTCGCCCTCTTCGCGCTCGATCTGGTCGAGGATCTCCTCGTAATCGAAGCCCTGCTCGGCGCACTCCATCTCCAGCGTGGACACCATGGTTTCCATGCGGAGCGCCGCAGCCTCGGCTTCCTTGACCGGGTCGACCCAGCCGCGACCAGGCCCGATCCAGCGGCCCGAGAGCCAGCCGGCCGGCTCGTCCCAAAGGGGCCGGCAGCCCGGGGGCGGGCGGATATAGCCCTTGTCGATCGCCTCCTCGACGATGCAGAGCGCCATCGGAATCGGGCCCTGCTCGCAGAACTGGGCGACGAGGCGGCGAACCATCCGCCAGGTTTCGTTGAGCACGGTGCGCGAGCTCGAATAGTTGAGCTTGGCGAAGTTCATCAGGACCTGCTGGCGCGACATGCCGAGGCGGGCCGCGATCTGGTCGTTGAAGACGTCGTCGAACTCGCCCATCGCGGCGCTCTGGCGCGCCTGCCCCGCCATGGCGATCTCGTCGCCGGGCGGCAGAACCGGCACGCGGACGCCACCGATCTTGACCGGAGCGGCCTCATAGAAGCCGGTGCGCTGGTCCGAATAGGAGGTCGTCGCCGAGTTGAACTCCTGCGGCTCCAGCGACGCGGCGACCTCCGCGAAGGACATGTTCGACTTGATATAGGTCGCATACATCGCGTTGACCGCCGCGGCGGCCAGCTCCAGCTCCGAGAGCGTACCCTTCATCCGCAGGATCGGCATCAGCGCCGCGAAGGGCGAGATCGGCCGGTTCTGATCCTCGCGCTCCGGCTCGAAGACATGCAGGAACACCGGGCGGCCCCAGCTCGTCTCGCGCGGCACCCGCTCCCAGGATGCGGCCGTCAGGCCGGCACCGTCGCCAGGATGACGGTTGCGAACCTGATAGGCGACCGGGGCACCGAAGCTGTCGATGACGACGCCGCCGCGCAGCGCGTCGCCGTCGCGCAGGCCGGTCGGGTTGCAGAGCCGCTCCGGATCGACCGGCAGGAAGCAGGTTTCATAAGGGCCCTGCTTCTCGCGCCAGGTCGCGATGACGCAGGCTTCGTTGAGCTTTACGAAGCTGCGGGCCATCAGCCGCCACAGCCCGTTGCCCGAGAGCTTGCGCTGCGCATCGACGCGCTTGCGCGGGTCGTTGAGGTGGCGGGCGAGTTCGCGCTCGATCTGCTTGCCGAGATCGGCAGCCGCCTCGCGCGTAATGCCCAGCGCGGCGGCGCTCGGCTTCGAGGAGAAGCGCAGGCCTGCACCGACGATCATGTCGACCAGCCGCGTGATCGCCGCGATGGCGACGGGGTTGTTCCGCGCCAGATCCTCGGCACGATCGGCGATCAGGCGCCGCTCGCGCAGGATCGCCTTGTCGGCTGACGCGCCCGGCGGAAGCCAGTTCGCGAGCGCCTGAGACCGCGTCTCGGAGGCGCGATAGAAGCTCGAGGCGAGCGGGGTCACGCCATCGGCCGCCACGAGGACGGGAGCGTTCATCGTCAGAAGACGAAGCCGATCGCGCCGCGCACGGGGCGGCCCTCGTCCTTCGCCTTCAGCTCGTCGAGCCGGCGCTCCAGCCGGGCGATGTCGGGCTTGACGAAATCGGTCTTGTGACCGTTCGGCGTGATCAGGACGGAGGAGGCCTGATCGCCGGAGATGATCCGGTCGCGCGTCGCCTCGAGCTGGGCGAGAGCGAGCTTCTCCTCGTCGGTCATGGCGTCACTCCTGGTTGTTGAGCGCGGCAAGGCGCGCAAACATGTCGTTCGGCTTCGGCGGCGCCGCAATCGACGGCGGCAGCGGGGAGAACAGGTCGGCGACGGCCTCGGGCGGCGCGAGACGCTCGCGCCACTTCGCCCAGCCGGCGGCGTTCATGGTGTCGACGCCGAGCGACCAAGCGAGGGCCCGGCAGCCGACGGCGATGTCGAATTCCTCGTTGGCCTGGCCGGCCCGCTTCACCCAGATGCGGTTATCGCCGGGCTTCTCGTGCAGCTTGCGCCGGGCATTGCCCTTGGCCTCGAGCGCCGGGTCGACACAGATCTCGGCCGTCAATTCCTTGCAGCAGGCTTCGTCGACGATGTCGCGCGGCAGGATGAGGGTGCCCGGCAGCCAGCCGCCGCCTTCCATCTTCCCGGCCGCGAACTGCCGCAGCCCGCGCATGATCGTGTGCTTGAGATCGAAGACGCCGGTCGGATAGACCAGCGCCTTCGACAGGACGCGGCCCCACTTGTCCTTGATCGCGAGGCGCTTCGGCGTGCCGAGGATCGGCGCCGTGCGCTTCTCCGCGCCCTCGCAGACCCAGAGCCGGTGACCGCGACCGGAGCCGACCGAGCGGACCCAGTTGGCCCAGTTCGAACCGTCGATACCCCAGCGGGCCACCTCGACGATGCCGCCGGTCGCGGCCGGCCAGTTGCGCGCCAGCAGCTCGTCGATCCCGGCAACCGCCTCCGGCGTCTCGGGCGCATGCGGGATGATGCCGCGCACCATCAGCACGCCCTGCGCCATCGGGCCGTAAGCCCAGATGCTCCAGACGAGACGGTCGCCCTGACAGTCGATGAAGCCGACCCAGAGCGGGTGATCCGTCGTTGCCAGCCCGGGCACGATCTCCTCGCGGGCCCGGTGCAGCTTCTCGTGCTCGATCTCGGAGGCACCATCCTCCCATGGCTCGCCGAGCGACTGCTGGGTGAAGACCTTGAGGGTAACCGGAGACTTCTTCGCCTCCTCCCACGCTTCCCAAAGCGACTGCCAGCTCTCGACCGGCGAATAGGCGGTCCAGAGCGCATAGCTCGGCTCGAAGTCGCGGCAGCGCCCTTCCATCGGCGCGCAGCGATAACGGTCCATCTGGGCCGGCGGGATCTTCTCCGGCACCGGAACCGGCTCTGCCTCCGGATCGTCCGAAGGGATCGGCCGGGTCGAGATCCACTCGCCGCGGGCGAACATCTCGCCGCGGTGATGCTCCTCCATGATGCCGCCACAGGCCAGGCAGCCGAAGGAGGCGAGCCAGTTCGTCGCCTCGCTCGGGGCCTGCATCGCGACCGGGGTCAGCAGCTGCATCGTCTCGCAGTGCGGGCAGGGGACGTACCGCCGGCGCCGGTCCCCCGCCTCGAAGGCCGCGCTGATCCGGCAGGTCGCTTTGTGGCCGGGCGTACCGGACAGCAGGCGCTTGAGGTTGCCGGTATAGGCCTTCTGCCGGGCGAAGGCCTGCATCAGCGGATCGCCGCGGTTATCCGTATCGAACGGATAGCCGGTGATCTCCTCCGCGATCAGGTAGCGGATCGAGACCATCTGCAGGCCCTTCGACGAAGAGGCCGTGACGATCTGGTTGAACCCGCCGGCGAAACGCTTGAACGACGAGGTCGAGGAGGCCTCGTCGCGCTGGTTCTCCTTTCGGACCCGCAGACGAAGCCGCTTGCTGACGTCGATCGTCGGCTGAAGCTTCACCCGGTTGTACTTGATCGCCTCGTCGAGCGAGGGGAGCATGGTCAGCACCGGGCCCGGCGCGCGATCGACGATGAAGGCGAACCAATTGACGCCGATCTCGGTCTTGCCGAGTTGCGCCGCCCATTTCAGCACGATCTGCTTCGACGGATGGTCCGGATGCAGGCAGTCCATCGGCTCGCGCAGATGGGGCATCCGGTCGGTGCGCCAGTCACCCTTCCAGGGCGAACCCGATTCCGCCGAGACCTTGCGGTAGCGATCGGCATACTGAGACACCGTCAGCTCGTCGACAGGACGGGCCGACTTCGCGAGAGCGCCATACAGGATCCGCCCGGCACGGGTGGCCGCGGCTTCCGACAGTGAACGCAAAGAACCTCAAGGCGCTGCAGCGCTACGGGTGATCGTCGTCTTCATCGCCCTCCTCGGACGGCGGCGCCGGGACCACCTCGAAGAGCGATGCCCGGAAGGCTTCCAGGGCGGCCCGCTTCAGGATCCGCAGGCCCGGCCGGACATGGCGCACTTCCGAGCGTGTCCGCTTCGCGATGTCGTCGGCCGCGTCGTTCTCCGCCCTGTCGAGCGCGGCCGACATCGCCTGCACCGCGGCCTCGGCGGCCTTGACCATCTCGGCCACGCTGATGATCTCGCCGCGCTTGCGGGCTCGCTCTTCCTCGGCCTCTTCGAGTTCGATCTCGGCCTTGCGGACCTCGATCTCACCCTTGCGCTCCTTGGAGGAGGCGATGCGCCGGTCTTCGAGATAGGGCGCCGCCGAACCACGCTCGACGCGGATGTTGATCTTGCGGTGCTCGATCAGCGCATCGACGTCGATCAGCGTCTCTCGCCCCTCGCGCCGCTGCTCGATGTCGGTGGCGTAGCGCTTGATGTAGCGCGAGAGCGTCGAGCGCTCGACCGGCTGGCCTTCGGCCTTCGAGACCAGCTCGGCCGCTTTCGAGATTGAGCAAAAGCGTGCATCGCCAGCCACTTAGTGCAATCCCGTGTATCGCTCAGAAAATCCGGGCCACTAGAAAAATCCCGCGGCTAACCTTAGCCGCTCTGGGGGGAGGGCCGGGGAAGGACCCGTGAAACATTTTCCGTGAAACATTTCATCGGCCCTTCCGGAGGTAGCGACCGCGGGCGACGCGCGCGGCCTGCGCGCGCATGTCAACGCCCTCGATCACCACCCAGAGCTGATGCGCCAGCTCCTCCGGTAGCTCCCGTGCCACCGCCTCGAACTCGCGCTGTGCACGACTGTCGACGAACGCCGAAGGCACCATCACCCCGCCGACAGACTTGAATCCCTCGCGACGGCGCTTTCCCGTGCCATAGACGATGCGACCGGCGAGCGTGCCGCGTCGCTTGGCGGCGTTGCCTGGCTGGTTGCGGGGTGCCCCCTTCTTCGCCTGAAAGGCAATCCGCAGCTTGGCGGCGTCTGCCACCCAGGCAGTGGGGATATGGTCCACCTTGACCCCGGTGCCGTCCTGCACCGTGTCGAACTCCTTCAGCGGGATCCTGCCGCGCGCCACGATCTCGTAGCTGGTGCCGGAGATCATCCGGCCCTTGATCCGCCGGCGGACCTCGCGAAGCTTGACCCGCAACCTGTCCCGAACCGCGCGGGTCACCCTGACCAGAGCCTGCCCGCCCTTGCGCTGCACGGCCCGGCGCACCGCGACCGGCGCCCGCTTGCCCGCGGCGGCGTAGAGGTTGGCGAGGGCGCCATAGGACGAGCCGTCGCAATGCAGGCGGATCGCCGTCATGGCCGCACTCCTGATCTGGGCAAGAAAAAGCCCGCTGACCGATGCGCGGTCGCGGGCCCATAGCTTCGCTTGAGGCTGCCGGAGGGCAGCGGGGAGATCGTGAGATACGAGCCGGGGGCGAAACCTAAACCCTGCCGACGATCAAACTACCGATCCAACCTTGCAGCCCTTATGGCGTGATTCGCCCTGCGGGAGTCAACAACCCGTGCAGCCATGCACGCTTGCACATGTGGACTGCACGGGTTTTCAGGCCGCCTCGATCTGCCCGACTTCGAGCTGCACAGCGGTCGGGCGTCCGAAGATGTCGACCAGCACCTTCGCGTAGTCCCGGCCCAGCGCCTCGACGACGGTCGCCTGAAACGAGGCGAACGGCCCGTCGAGGACCACGACCGCGTCGCCGGGCGCGAAGGGGAAGGCGGGCTTCGGCGGCTCGGGCGCGTTCTGGATCGCGACCATGCGCTCGAAGGCGATGCGCGGCATCTGCAGGAAGCCCCGCGCCGTCGAGATGACGCCGAGCACGCCCGGCATCTCGCGGATATCGGTGACGGGCACGCCCTTCACCACGACCTGGCGCCGGCCGAAGGGCAGGTCCGCGACGAAGAGATAACCGGGATACATCGGCGCATCGTAGGCGGTGACCCGCCCGCGGCTCGACGTCTCGCGATGCAGCGTCGGCAGCCAGACCGAGCAGCCGGCCTCCATCAGCGCGTCGCGCGCCCGTGCCTCGCCGCGCGGGGCGGTGACGACGATGTACCAGCCGCGCGCAGCATCGATCGAGGGCGGAGCCGGGTTGCGCGTCTCGGTGAAGCGCCGCCCGTGGCAGAAATCGGAATTATGGGGAGCTCTGCGGCCCATCGGATCCTCGTCAGCCTCAGAGCGGAACGTCGGCGTCGCCGGGGTCAGCGCGCCCGCCCGGCGGCGCCTCGCCCGGCAGGAACACGCGGAAGGTCGCGGCGGGATCGAAGACCGGGATGCGCGCACCTCGCTCGGCCAGCCAGGGCCGCCACGCATCGATCTCGGGCCCGGTGCAGACGAAGCTCTTCAGCTCGCCGAAGCGCTTCGCCGCGGCGGTCATCTCGCTGCCGGCGACCGTGATCGACTTCCCGCTCTCGGCCTGCTGGAGCATGAACCCGACGCGCTGCTTCGCCGCGATCCGGGCATGCAGGATCATCCACCATTCCCGCGACCAGGCCTTGGCCTCGACCAGCCCGCCGGCGGCCTCGGCAGCCTTGCGCTGGCTGGCCTTCGCTTCCAGCCCGACCCAGCAGCGCCCGCCGAGATAGGCCGGACCGGAGAGCCTGCCCTTGAAGCCGGCCGCCTTTCGCTCGGCGCAGTAAGCCCCGATCCCGTCGATGGCCGGCCGTCGCTGGTCGAAGGGCAGCGCCTTCCAGGCGGCCCGGAGCTGCATGCGGTTGTCGCCGAGGGCGTTCGGATAGGCCGAGAGGAAATCCTCGAAGGTGGGGAGCGCGGCAGGGGCAGCCGCAGGCTCGCCCTCGCTCGCAAGCGCATCCTCGTGCGCACGCACACCCTCTCTCTCAGTGAGGGTTCTATTAAGGGGTTGGGTGACTCCAGATGTCACCCTAGAGCCCTCAAATGTTAGGGTGACACCATGTAAGGGTGACACCATGTCACCCAAGATTTGCGCATGGCCGACGCCCTCTTCCTCCGATTCTCCTGCATCCTGCGCATGGGCTTCGTCGTCATCGTCGTCGCCTTTGGGCAGCGGATCGTGCAGCGCCGCCGCCTCCAGCACCTTCCAGTAATCGGGACGTCGCAGCCGCGCGAGCATGTCGATGTCCATCTCGTAGGCGGCTGTCGAGCCGGTGCCGCGGCCTCCATCGCGGACCTTGCGCAACAGGCCGACCTCGCAGAAGCGCCGCAACTCGCGCCGCACCTGCTGCGTCGAGCAGCCGACATGCTCGGCCACGGTCGAGAGCGCTGGCCAGATGTTGCTGCCCTCGTCGTCGCAACAATCGACCAGCTTCATCAGCACGAGCTTGCGGGTCTTGGAATCGCCGACCTTCGCCGCCCAGGCGAGGCCGAGGAGGGAGGCGCTCACGATGCACCTCGCTCGTCGAGCAGGTGCCGGAACTGCCCCGGCACCGTCAGCCGCGCCAGCAGGTCGCGATCCAGCCTAAAGCGCGCCGGCCGGCCGGGGCTGGGCGCGGCAACCGGTGTCAACAAGCCGATGGCATGGAATTCGGCCATCGCATGCGAGACGTCGGTTTCCGAACAGCCTGCGGATCGAGCGAGGCGAGACCGCGAAGGCCAAGCCTCCCCATCGTCCATGCAGCAATCCGCAATGAAGATCAGGATGAGCTTCGGAACGGCTGGCATGTCCACGCGAAGAGCCTGAGAGAGAAGAGCTGTGCTCACGCCGCCTCTCCCTCTGCCGGCAGCCAGCCTTCCGCGGCGCCGAGGTCGAACAGCGTCGCCGTCGACATCTTGCGCTGCGTCGCCTCCAGCACCTTCACGCCGTCGAGGAAGTAGCCGGGGTTCAGCTCGGAGGCGCGCCCGCGCCGGCCGGCCAGCAGCGCGCGCATGGGCACGGTGAAGAGCCCGCCGAACGGATCGAAGACGAGTTCGCCGGGATCGCTCCAGCGGGAGATCAGGCGGTCGACGATGTCGAACTGCAGCGGGCAGACATGCTGCTCGCGGCCCTTCGCCGCCTGTTCGGTGTTGAGCGTCAGCATGCGGTTGACGTCGGCCCAGACATCCTCGCGGTTCGTGCCGGGCTGCAGCGCCATATAGGTCGAGGGCAGGCGCCGCCGGTCGGCCAGGGCCTCGCCGATCCGCACATGCGTCGCGAAATCGTAGATCGCGCCGGCGCTCTGCTCCCGGAACAGTTTCGGGATCAGCTTGGGGTCGAGCGCCATGATCTCTTCCGGCGTCAGCAGCCGGTTGCCGGAGGAGCGCCAGCGCGCATGCGCGTCGAGCTGCCAGCGGGCGAGGCTGTAATCCTCGATCCGCTTCTGCACCGGATCGTCGGCATAGCCCTTGGAGCGGTCGCTCTGGACCTTGCGGAACAGCAGCACGAATTCCGGTGAGCCCACGCCCATCTTCGTGCCGTCCTTGCGCATCTCGGTATAGCCGAGGCGATAGGTCTGGTTGTTCTCCCGCACGACGTCGGTGTCGATGTAGATCAGGCCGAGATAGCCCAGCCCGTGGCGCCGGTAGTGGCTGATGCAGTCGGCATGGAAGGGGTTCACGGTCGGGAAGCCGAGGCCCGTGACGTTGCCGAACAGGATCCGGTCCTTGACATGGATGCAGGCGAGCCGGCCGGGCTTCAGGATCCGGATCAGCTCCGGCGTCAGATGATCCATCTGCCCGAAGAAGTGATCGTCGTTGTCGGTGTGCCCGAAGTCGTTGTAGCTCGGCGTGTATTCATAGTGGTTGCTGAAGGGGATCGAGGTCACGATCAGGTCGACCGAGTTTTCCGCCATGCCGCGCGCCTCCAGCACGCAGTCGTTGTTGGCGACATGCCAGCCTTCGCCCTTGGCCTCGATCCGCTCGACGCCGATCGCGCGCGTCAGCTCGGCCGCGAAGTTCAGCGGGTCGAGCCCGTATTCCCTGATGATGTCGGACATGGTGGAGACGAGCCTGTCGTGTTCGGCCCACTTCGCTTGAAGGTCGCGCACCACCTCGCGTTCGGATTCCGCGTGGATGATGTCGATCTCGACGGTGTGGAGCTGGAGGAAGCGGGCGATCCGGTGAACCGCCTGGATGAAGTCGTTGAACTTGTGCGAGACGCCGACGAAGACGGCGCGGTGGCAGTGGCGCTGGAAGTTGCAGCCGGAGCCGGCGATGACGGGCTTGGCCGCCAGCAGCCGGAACTTGCCGTCCGAGAAGTCGACAATGCGCTGCTCGCGCTCGTCGAGATCCTGCGTCCCATAGACGGCGCGCGCCGAGGGCAGCGCCTTCTGGATCGCGTGCCGCTCATCCTCGAGGTCGTGCCAGAGGATGAAGTGGTCGGCGGGCGACGCCTCGACGATCGCCGCCAGCTTCGCCACGCGCGCCGGCAACGTGTCGCGCCGCTCCTTCGCTTCCTGCATCAGCCCGCGCGCACCGTCGCGGAACAGGATGCCCTGGCCGTCACGCTCGGCCCCGGCATCGGCGAGGTTGGTCTCGACCTCGTGCCAGCGCACGGTGAGCGGCGGCAGGGCATAGCCCTCGTCGCTGAAGCCGAGGTCGGAGGGCCGCTGCACGAAGCACGCCCAGCTGTTCACCCACAGCCAGAACTCGCGCTCCTTGTGCGGATAGAGCGTGAGGTTGCCGGCTTCCGAGCTGTCACGCTGGAAGAAGCGCGTCAGCGCCTGCCCGGTGTCCATGATGCCGAGGAATCCGGCATAATGGATCAGCTCCTTCGTCCGGTTCGGCGAGGGGGTTGCGGTGGCGACGAAGCGGAAGCGCACGGAAGCGAACAGCGACAGGAAGGTCTGGAAGGTCTTGCTGCCATAGCTGCGCAGCACGCTCGCCTCGTCGAGGCTGGCGGCGTCGAACAGGGCCGGATCGAGCTTGCCGTCCCGCACGCTCTCATAGTTCGTCAGATAGATGCCGGGCCCGTCGACATCCTCGCTGCGCCGCACGAAGCGCAGGGACGGCGCGCGCTCCGGATGCCCGCCGAGCCACTCCGCCAGCTCGGCCCGCTGCGCATCCGTGATGCGCTCGTGCTCGCCGGTCGAGAGCACATGCGCATCGCGGCGAAACTCCTGCCGCACGCCGAGCGGCAGCACGATCAGCCCCCGCCCGCGCCGCCGCTCCAGCAGCAGGATCTGGTCGAGCACGACGCGCACGACCTCGATCTGCATGAACGTCTTGCCGAGGCCGAAGGCGCAGAAGATCGCCCGGCAGCCGCCACGCACGGCCCAGCGCGAAATCTCGCGCTGATGCGGCAGCAGCAGCGGGTTGAGATCGTCGGGCGCGATCTCGAAGCCGATGGCGGGAGCCATCCGGATCTTCGCCTCGAGGAAGGCGCGATAGGGGTCGAGATGGACCGTCACTCCGCCGCCTCCAGAAACAGGGGAAGCGCTGCGGCCGGCTTTGCCCGCTCGCTCTCGCGCGGCTGGAAATTCGCAGCGACGAGCGCCTGCGCCAAAGGCGGGCAGACACTGTTGCCGCACATGCGGACCTGCGCCGTTTTCGTGATGGCGATCGGCTCGGCCGGCCCGTCATCCTCGCCCCAGCCTTCGCGGACCTCGACCTTCAGGCCCCGGTCGATGATGTAGCTGTCGGGGAAGCCCTGCGCCCGGAACAGCTCGCGCGGCGACAGCATGCGCATGCCGATATCGGCGATGACATAGGGCTCGCCGCCGATCTCGACCGTGACCAGGCCGAAGCGGGCCTTGGCCGTCGCGGTGTGGAGCGGATCCTGCGCATCCTGCCCGATAGCCGGGCCATAATACTTCATCAGAAAGGCGCGGACCTCGGCCGCGTGCCAGCCGCCGGCGGTGACCGTCTTCAGCGGGTCGCGCGGATCGCCGGCGCCGCCGCGCGTGTTCGAGGTGTAGTGGTGCGAGAGGAATGAGGCTTCCACGAGCGCCTGCTGCGGGGCCCCGAACGCGCCGCCGGCCGTCAGGGTCGAGACCGGCTTGTCGAGCGGGTGCCCGACGACGCCGGTGTTATGCTGCGCGAGGAAGGCGGCGGTCAGCGCAGCCTGCCCGCCGGATGCCGTGATCGTCGCGACAGGCTCGTCGACCGGGCGACCGGGCTTCACGCCGACATGCTCGGTATTGTGCTGCGCCATGAAGGCGGCGACGACGGCATGGCGGTTTTCCGTCACCACCGTGCGCACCGGATCCTCGGCGGCCGCCGAGCGATCGGCTCCGCCGGCACCTTCGCCGTAGTAGGCTTGCAGATGCGCCGCCACGAGCGCCGTCTTGCCGCCGCCTCCGGCCGTCACAGTCCCCACCGGCTCGTCGGCATCCGAGCCGATCGACGCGCCGAACTGGCGCGACATATGGACGGCGAGCAGCGCGTTCTGGTCCTTCGGCGAGGCGCAGATCGTCGAATGCGGCTCTTCCGGCGAGCGGTTGAGCCCGCCCTGCTGGGCATAGGTCAGGACCGGCGCCACCAGGCAGACATCGGCCTTCGCCGTGCCGGTCGCGCAGGGCTCGTCAGCGCTGCGCGGGCGCGATTGCCCGGCCCGCCCGCCGCAGCCGACAAGCACAGGCGAGACGAGGCCGAGAGGCGCGCAGCCACCCGGCCGCTCGCGGTTCTCGCCATTGGCGGTCACGGTATGCAGCGGCTCGGCAAGGGGCGAGCCCGTGCTGTTCGCCCGGAATTTCGTGACGAAGGGCGCCAGAAGACGTTCCTCGCCGCAGCGTGGGCATTCGGCCGGGGCGAGGCCGCCTATGCCATCCGCGAAGGAATCGTCGAAGCCCTGCCCGCAGGGCTCGCAGAAATAGGCAGGCGCCGGAGCGACCACCGGTGCGGCGAGCGCGAAGCTACCGCCCGTCGTCATCGTCTGGATCGGCTCGTCGGTGGCATGCACGCCGTTCCGTGCCGCCGCGCTGGCCATGTCGGTGCGCACCACGAACGGCTTCGCCGCGTCGATCACATAGCGCTTCACGCCCCGCCCGATGCGCGCCATCGTCGCCTCGGCCAGCGGCCGGTTGACGCCCACCGCGCGCCCTTCCTCCCGCGTCAGGAAGATCGAATGGCAGGGCAGGGTCCAGTCGATGATGCTCGCGGCCGTGCGCCAGGGCAGTTTCCGGCCGGCGATCACGTCCGGATCGTCCGGCCGGCCATGTGTCGCTTTAGGCCAGACGATCCTTTCCCCGTCGCGCCGGGCGATCAGGAAGAGTCGCTTGCGGATGGTCGGCGCGCCATAGTCGCAGGCGCGCAGCTCGCGATGCTCGACCCTGTAGCCCAGCCGCTTCAGCTCGCCGGCCCAGCGTTGGAAGGTCTCGCCTTTCCGCTCCTTGCAGGGCACGCCCTCCGCCGAGATCGGGCCCCAATCGCGGAACTCTTCGACGTTCTCGAGGATGATGACGCGCGGGCGGACCTGCCGAGCCCAGCGCACCACCACCCAGGCGAGATCGCGGATGTTCCGCTTCACCGGCTTGCCGCCCTTGGCCTTGGAGAAGTGCTTGCAGTCCGGCGAGGCCCAGAGCAGGCCGACAGGCCGGCCTCCAGTCACGGCGACCGGGTCCACCTTCCAGACATTGTGCGGCAGATGCAGCGTCTCCGGATGGTTCATCCGGTGCAGCGCCAGCGCTTCGGCATCGTGATTGATGGCGATGTCGGGCGAGCGGCCGAGCGCCAGCTCGATCCCGGTGGAAGCCCCGCCGCCGCCGGCGAAGGAATCGACGATCAGCTCACGCATGGCGGCGGCAACTCCTCGCAGATGAAGGGGAGGCGCGCCGGCGCGGGGCAGCAGCGCGGGAAGTCGAAGTCGAAGTCGAAGTCGCCGATCTCGTCGTCGAAATCGTCTTCCGGGATGTCCCAGCAATCGGAGTGCGGGCAGTGGTCGCAGCCGCAGGAATCGAACATGTCCGATCCGCAGCAGAGGAAGCCGCAGGCGTTGCACATCAGCCCGCCCTCCGGATGCGCTTGACCACGGCAGCGAGCGAAGCCCAGAGCGAGCAGCCGAAGTCCCAGCGTGACCAGAACTCGCCGTCCTCGACATCGCCGGGCCCAGCCACGTACTGCGCGTAGGCCTTGCGCTCATCCTGCCGATGGTCGGAGATCAGGGTGCAGGTTCCCCAGACCTGATCGGTGCTCGACCAATTGACGCAGTTCTCGCAGCGCCGGCTCATTACGCCTGCCCCCGGATCGGCAGGGCCGGCAGGTCGACCGTCGCCATCTCAGCCTCATAGACATCGATCTCGGCTGCGGTCGGTCGGCCGTGATGCACGGTCTTCCCGGCGTCGGGCAGCTGGTCCGGCGCCTCGGCGCCCCAGACCTCCCAGCCCGGTCGGCGGGCGCGGGCGTTCAGCTCGATCTTCGGAAGCGTCGGGAAATAGGCCTCGATCAACTCGTAGATTCGCTCCGGCTTTTCGGAGTGGCGGCCGACCGGCGCGATGACGACGCTGGGCCATTGCGTGCCCGGTGCCGGCGCAGGCGGGTTGCCGCGCGTCGCGACGAGCAGAAGCTCATGCTCGTTCGTGTTCCAGTAGCCCGGGCCGCGCGCCTCGCCGGAGCGGCGCTTCACCCAGATGAAGTGCGATTTGTAGGAGAAGCCCCAGTCCGCGATGACGGCGAAGGCGTCCGGCAGCATCGGCACGGTCGCCCAGAGGAACAGCACTGCGTCATCCGCCGCGATCTCGGCCACGGGGCGCTTGCGGATCTCGGAGGTCGGCGTGGTCGGATAATGATTGTCCGCCGCGCGATCCATGCCGGTGTCGCGCGACCATGGCTCATACCGCCACTCAGGATCCGCCAGCAGCACGCCGTAGCGCTTGCCTGCGGCCCCGGCCTCGGCGAGCGCGGCGTTCCCGTCGGCGATCCGCTCGGCGAGCGCGACCTCCCGCTCGTCGCGGCGGACGCGCTTCAGGTCCTGCCGTTCGCGGTGCCGCTCGCTGACGACCTGGTAGAGTGCGTCCACTGGCATCGAGCGGATCGTCGCCACGGCCTGCGCATGCTTGCCGATCGCGGCGGTGTCCATCTTCGCGACAGAGCCATGGCGGGTGACATAGGTCCGCTCTGACTGCGAACCGTTCGCAGTGAGCGTCGCCCGCAGGCTGTTGATGAAGCGGTCGCTCACGGCACAGCGGCGCGCGATCTCGCGGTCGCTCCACTGTGTCCACTCCGGATCGCCGAGGAGGAGGAGAGCCGCGCGGCGCTTGTCCTCATTGCTGCGCGGCAGACCGTGCGCGGCGTTGGCCCCGCAGGCGAAGAGAACGGCCTCGCGCCGCGTGCCCGGCCGAATGTCAGCCAGGATCTCCTCGAACTCGGCTTCCTCATGCGCCGCGACGCGGTGAAAGCCGTCCGCAAGCCAATGATCCGTGCCGTCATAGAAGACGATGACGGGCGGGAACGCTGCGCCGGAGCGGATCGCCTCCGCATAGTTGGCGACGGTCGCGGGATCGAGCGCGGCGCGTGGCTGCGTTCCGCCGTCCCGCCGCAGGAAGTCGATCGAGAGCGCTTCGGCCATCAGCGCGCTCCCCGGCCGGCAGCCACGACGCCGGCGCCGACCGGCTGGCGCGCAATCAGGCGGTCGAACAAGGTCCGGAACTGGAATTCCGCCTCTGTCGGCCGCCAGAACTGCAACTTGACGCCGAGCGGCTCGACCTGCTCGCAGGCATCCCAGGGCGCGGGAGGCGGGGCCATCCCCTGCTCGCGCTCGTCGACGAGGATGCGGTTGTCCGCTTCGTGGACCTCGGCCGGCAGCTCCGGCGCGATGCCGTAGCGCACGCAGATCGCCAGCCAGATCGCGGTCTCGGCCGCGCGGTAATGCGGCATGGCGCGCTTGATCGGGCGCGGCAGGTCGACGAGGTAGCCCTCGGCCGCATCATGCATCAGCGCCGCAAGGCGATGCTCCGGCGCGACCGCATGCGCCATCAGCACGCAATGCTCGGCCACCGAATAGAACTGCCGGATATGCCCGCCATAGCGGCACTGATGCGCGAGCGCATGGGCGATATCGGCAATCTCGATCTCGTCGGGGCGGGGGTCGAGCGGCCAGAACTGCCGCCCCGTGAAGGTCTGAATCCAGTCGCCGAGACGTGCGGCGGTCACGATTTCGCTCATGGCCGTGCTCCCAGGTGAATGACGGTGGCGCCGCCGGAATCGGTCGCGGGCTCGGCCGGGCCTTTTGCCGGCTCCTCCTGTGAGAGCGGCCAGGGCAGGCTGCGGATAGCGGAATCGGTGGCGCCGAGGCTCCAGAGGCGCGGCTTGCCGCAGTCCGGGTGCGGATGAATCGTCGTGAGCAGTCGGCCGATGACCGCCTCGCGCCCCATGTCCTGCTTCAGCTTCGGGCCGATGACGATCTGGCGCTTCAGGCCTTCGCAGAGCGCGCGGATCAGGGCAGGGGATGCCGTGTCGAGAGCCTCGCTCAGCCGCTGAAGATCGGTTGCGCCGAGCCGGAAGGGATGGAGGTAGCGCGCGAAGATGGCCTCGCGCTCCTCCTGCCCGGGGAGGGCAAGGCCGATATGGATATGGAAGCGCCGCCAGATCGCCTGGTCGATGTGGTCGGCGTTGTTCGTGGCGGCGATGACGAAGCCGTCATGCTGCTCCAGACGCTGCAGCAGCGTGTTGACCATCTGATTGCGATGATCATCCGCCGCCTGCTCGCTGCGCCGGCGTTGCTGAGAGATCGCATCGAACTCGTCGAAGAAGATGACGCAGGGATTGCCGGATTCATCGGCAGCATCGAAGAGCGCTCCGATATTCTTGCCGGACTCCCCCACGTATTTGGTAATCAAAGCTTCCGGCCGGACAGCGACCATCGGCAGACCGATGCGCGCAGCCAGATGATGGGCAAGCGTCGTCTTGCCGACACCAGGCGGACCATCGAAGATCGCCCGGCGTCTCGGCTTAATGCCGACCGATGCCAGCTCTTCTTCCGCCCAGATCTCTGTCAGCCATTCGAGCAGCGCTTCCCGAACGGGGCGCGCAAGGATCGGCTGCTGTGCCTCCTCCGGCTGGAATACTTCGCCAAAATCTTCGAGGCGGGGTTTCCGCCGTCCGCCGAGCATCTCCATGGCTCAGTCGCCCATGCCGTCCGAGCCGGCGCCCTTGCGCCAGCCCTCGTCCCAGCGGGCGCGGCGCGCATCGCCGAAGGGGAAGGGGTTGGCGATCACCGGCTGGTCGAGCTTCGCCGCCTCCTCGCCCAACGCGAAGGCGCCTTCGGCATCGACATCCGGCGCCGGCGCGCTTTCGCGCTTCGGCTTCGGGCCCGTGCTGCGCTCCGACCGCTCAGGCCCCCGCCGCTCGACGACATCCGTCACCGAGATCGTGCCGGTGATGTCCTTGGCGATGACGAAGGGCTTGCCGTCCTTCGGGGTGATGGTGACCGAGCCGCCGGGCTCGACCATCTTCGACCAGGCGTCGATCACGCTCTCGCGCGAGGTCGGGTCGACATCGAGCAGGCCCATGGCGCGGAACAGCGGCGGCTCCGGTGCGAGGCCGATCGCGGCGAGATAGATGTCCTTCAGCGCCCGGTCTTCCTGCAGTTCGGAGGGCGTGGCGGCGCGGGCCTTCAGGACATAGCCGACATATTTCGGATCGAAGCCATCGGCCTTCAGCTCGGCGACGATCACCGCGCGGTCGGTCTTCAGTTCCTTGACCTCGGAATCGATGCGCTCCAGCCGCTCGACATAGGATTTCAGCTTTTCGCCGCTGACGGTGTTGCTGATGCTCATGGGCGGGGCCTCTTCGAGGGTTGAAAAAGCCGCCGGCCCGAAAGGGGAAACGGGCCGACGGCGGACGGGACGCAACAGGAGACGCGACGCAAAAGCGGGCGCGGGATCAGTCGTCGCCGAGGAGGAACAGGGCGAAGAGGACGAGCCCGAGAATGACGAGGGCGGCGGTCATCACCGCCCGGCCTTAAGAGGCACGACGCTGCCGGCCGAGCGCACGGTGGCGAGGCTGCCGCGCATCTTGTCGACCGTGGCGTCGAGGGTGCGCAGGTCGCGGTCGACACGCTCGGCCTCGGCCGGCGTCACGGTGCCGTCCGCCAGCGCTTCCGACATCGAGGCCTGCACCTCCGCCGAATGGCGCATCAGCTCGGCATGGTCGCGGAACAGGTTCGAGGCGGCGGCGGGATCGGCCGCTTCGTCGGCCAGGCGCCGGCCATGCAGATCCGCCATCACCGCCGTGACGAGCGGCGCGCCGCACTCGGCTTCCAGCGCCAGCACCTCGGGAATCGAGATGATGTCCGGGTCGGTCGTGCTCTGCCAGCGCGAGACCTCGGACTTCGAGGCGTTGGCGATCTCGCCGGCGCGGACCACGCCGCCACAGCGGGTGATCAGGTCGCGCGTCGCGGCCTTGATGCGGAAGAACCAGGCGTCGGAGATGGGGCGGGACATGGGCGCCTCTCGGCCATTGAAGCGAGGTTTTGGGCAAAGCTTTCCCGCGCCGGGAAAACGCCTTCGCGTTTCCCGTGCCGGGACAGGTTCGGAACTGGCAGGAGAAGGACCGTGAGGTCGGCGCCGCGGGATCAGCCCATGGCGCGCCTCGACGGGGGCGGGCGGCAATGCGGACGGTGTGGATCGAAGCTCATCAGGCGGCCCTCTCGGGCGAGGCGGACGCCAGGGCCGCCTGCGGGGCAGGGCGCGGCACGCCGCCAGGCCAGGCCGCGCCGGCCGGCCAGTTGCTGGAGAACCAGAGCAGGGCTGCCTCGGCACGCGCAAAGGATATCGTTCGGGCGCCGGCCTTGAGCCCGGGCAGGACTTTGCCGTCGTCGAAGACGCGCGAGGAGACCGTGCGCAGCTCCAGCTCGGACGCCGCGGCAAAGGTTTCTGCGACCGACAGAAATGCCTCAGTGAACATCATGAAAGACGATATCGGTTTTAAAACCGCATATGTCAACGGTTTTCAAACCGATAACCCCAAAATCAGGCTTCGGTTATTTTACCGAACGATGTCCAATGAGCTTCTGCACCGCATCCAAGCGCGCCTCAAGGCAGTTGGCCTGAGCGAATCCGCCGCTTCCAAAGCGGCGGGGCTGTCCGCTGACACGATCCGCAACCTCCGGCGCGACTTGCATGCGGGTAAGCAGAGAAGCATGAACGCCGCCTCGCTCGAGGCTTTGGCGCCGGTGCTCAAGACGACCGCGCAATGGCTGCTGACAGGCGAGGGTGCGGAGGAGGGCGGCGCTGCCGTTTCGATCGTCTCTGTTCCGCTTGTATCTTGGGTCAGCGCGGGCAATCTCACCGCACCTGATTTCGAAGTGGATCTCGAAAACGCCCCGCGCCTGGTCTTCACGGATCTGCCGCCGGGCGACTGGATCGCGCTCGACGTCCAGGGCGATTCGATGAATCGGATTTCGCCCGACGGATCTCGCATTCTCGCCAACCGGCAAGACCGGCGCCTGGTGCCGAATGCCTGCTATGTTGTCGCTCTGGAAAGCGGCGAGGCGACGTATAAGCGCTATCGTCCCGATCCCGATCGCTTCGAGCCAGTTTCAACCAATCTCGACCACGAGGCCATCTTTCCGGAAGGGCCTGTCAGGATCATTGGCCGCGTCAAGCGCTCGATCATCGACATGTAAGGGGAGAGCAAGATGCTGCGTGCATTGACCGTCTGCGCGGCCGTGACGGTGCCCCTCATCGCGCATGCGGATCCGCCCCAGCTTCGCGACTGCGCAGGCGCCGCCGACCGCCAATGGTGCCAGGAGGCGCATGCGATGGTTCGCAAATACGGGCCGAAGCCAACGGATTACGTCGGGATGCGCAACATCGCCTATTGCCAGTGGACCGGGTGCGGCGGTGGCTTTGTCGTCGATCGGGCCGGGTCCTGCGCATTGCGACGCCAGATCATGGTCAAGTTCGCCGGGCGGACCGATGGAAGTGACGACATGCATTTTGCCAACTGCGTGAAGGCAGGACACTAGATGATGCTCAGCCGGCCGATCAGCGTCGCGCTAGGCGCCCTTGTCGTTTCGGGCAGTCTCGTTGCCTTCGGAGCCCATATGATGGGCGCCTTTGCCTCCGAGCCGGAGTTTGCTCGTCCCATCGAGCTTCAGGCATGGCCGCGCCTCGCGACAAGGCAGGATCCCGAGCCGGTGGTCGATCCGCGAAAGATCGCCGATGCCGTCAGAGCCTGCGTCGGCGCCTCCGATTCCATGCCGGCTTGCGCAACACGGCGGGCCGAGCTTGTGCGGATTTTCACTGCGGCCCTTGAGGATCCTGCGGCATTGCGCGCGACGGCCACGTGCCTGAGCAGGGGATGCGACGATCTCGCGCCAGTCGCTCCTGCCAATGCTTGCCTGTTCTGGGTGCTCTATTCGGAGCGGCACCCGACGCAGTTCGATGCTTCGGACAAAGCCGCCATGGACAGCAGCTGCGCTTCCGCCCGCTTTGGAGACGAGAGCCGAAAAGCTGCAATCGTTCGGCTTTGGAACCGAGCAGCGAAAGGGTGATGGCGGTTTTAAAACCGATTATCCATTGACGCGGTTTTAAAACCGAATTATCCCTAGCCTTCATCGCACCCCGATGGAGGCTTCCTTGCCCGTTCGCCGCGCCTGCTATCTCCCTGACAACACCGCCGCCGATCGCATCCGGGCCCATGCCCGCCGGCTGATCCGCACGCGCAATCTCCTCACCGTCGCCGAGCTGGCTGCCATCGCGCTCTTCTTGCGCATGGTGTGGATCTGGGCCGCGCTTGGAGCCGGCGCGTGAGCGGCGCCGACCACCGCATCGTCGCGGCCGTCGAGATGCTGCGCTCGCTCGCCGTGGACGGCTTCAGCATCGCGGCTCTGGTCAAGCTGGCGAACAGCCCGATCGTGGTCGGGCGCCGCGAGCTACTGGAGGCCTATCGGGTCGAGGCGCCGGTCGTCGCCGGCCCGCCCCCCGTCTTCGCCACCTTCGCTGCCCTCTGGCCCGAGCCGATCGAGCCGGGCCGTCCGCGTGAGGTCGCGACGCAGCAGTGGCGCACCTTGACCGCCGCCGAGCAGGCCGAGGCCATCGCCGCCCTGCCGGCATGGACCGAGTTGCGCCGCATGGGCCGATTCAGCGGGCCGGGCCCGGTCACCCTCTACCTTCGGGATCGCAGCTGGCGCCGCATGCCGAAGCACGTCTCCCCCACCACCGAAAGGACCACCCCATGATCACCGCCGTTCCGGCGCGCACGGACGCGCCTGTCGTCTCCTCCGGCTCGCAGACCGTGCCGCAGCGCATGGCCGCCTTCATGAACGACCACACCGCCGTGAGCGGGGGCGTCACCCGCGACGACCTCTTGGTGCAGTTCACCGGCAAGGAGATCGACAAGCATTTCCCGGCCGCCCAGCGGCTGGCGCGCGCCAAGGCGGCGGGCCGATGAGCGCGGTGCCGGTCCGCGCCATGGCCGGGGAGGCGCCCAACCTGAGCATCACCCAGCGCCTCGCGCTGCGGATGATGCATGGCGGCGCGCTGATCCGCGGCGCGACCGGCACCTGGACCACCCGCGCCTTCCCGCACCAGCCGGTGCGGAGCGAGACGGTGCGCAGCCTGGTCGGCAAGGGGCTCGCGGAGATCCGGAGCTATCGCGGGCTTTACGAGGTCGAGCGCGAATGTGCCGTCCTGACCTTCGCCGGCGAGCGCGAGCGCCGGGGCCTGCCGGCCTTCGCCGTCAAGGCGCCGCCCGTCGCGGCGGAGGTCGTGCTGCGAGAGGTCGAGGGTGCGCTCGCGATCCTCGCGGCCGAGCAGGAGAAGATGCAGGCCGAGATCCTGCAGGACAGCGCCGCCATCCGCGACGGGCGGCAGGATATCGCCAAGATCGAGATGCGCCTCGCCGCAGCGGAAAATCGGCTGAACCAACGCATGGAGGCGGCCGAGACCCTTCGCCGCCGACGCGTCGAGCTGGCCGCGCTCGTCGACCACGCCTGCCGGCGGCTCGGACAGGAACTCGCGGAGGCCGGACGATGATACTGACACGTCGCTTTCTTCTGGTCGCTGCGGCTGCAACAGCAGCGTCAGCTGCCATACCCATCGAAACAAAGGCCGCTGCCGGCAAGATTTTTCGGCCCCGCAAGTTGGCGTGGGTGGTCGGCACGCCGGGGGAATACAACTTCGAACTCATCCGGGCTGCGACGCCTGAAGAGGCAATCAAGCTCTGGATGGCCGAGCAGTGCGAGGGCTTCGCCGAGCCAGGAGAGCCTTGCGACTGCATGGCTTGCACGCACGAGCTCGTCTCCTATCGCATGGCGGCGTTCGACCAAATTCGAAATCCAAGTCCCGGCGACTGGATCCGGGCGGGCATGGGCGCCCATTGCGACCGCTGCGGCTACGAGTGCGATCCCGAGATGGGCGCGCGGGCCATCGCAGACACAGCTGTTTGCGAAAGCTGCCTGACGCCTGAGGAGAACGCGAAGGATCTGGAGGGTGCGCTTTGACCGGGCTCACCCTCACCGATTGCCGCCCCGAGGTCCTGGCCTTCGCGGTGCTGATGGAAGCGCAGCTGCGCGCCAACGATCACAAACCCGGATGGAAGGACGATCGCTCGCTCGATCTCGCCTATCGCGCCCGGGAAGAGGCAGACGAGTTGCGCGACCTGCTCTGGGACACGAAGGCCTGGACGCTCACGGCCGAGCAGCTCGACGCGCCCGGTCGCCACGGCCTCAAATCCATCCGCGAGCGCATCGCCGGCGAAGCCGCCGACACCGCCAACATGGCGATGATGGCGGCGGATGTCTCGGGCGCGCTGCCGCAGAGGTTCGGCACGGTCGCGGCGCAGCCGATGGCGAGCGCACCGCTCGACCGGCCGATCATCTTGATCACCTTCAGCGGCTTCGTGGTGAAGGCGAAGTGGGTGCCGTCCGGTTTCGAGGACGCCGAGATGCGCGACGGCGGCGCATGGGTCGCGGCCGAGGAAACGCAGCACCCGCCCTGCTGGTCTGAAGGCGCTTGCTGGGCCTCGAACGCTGACGAGATGCCGTCCGACCCGCCGATCGGCTGGCTGCCGATGCCGCAGATCATGGGAGCCTCTGCATGAGCGTCGAAACCATCAGCCTCGACGAAGCGCACCGCCGGATGAAGGCCCAAGGCGTTTCGCATCAGCGGCACTTCGCTTTCCGCTGCCCGCTCTGCTCGACAGTTCAAAGCATGGCCTCGCTCGTCGCCGCCGGCGCCAAGCCTGAAACCGTCCATGAATACATCGCCTTTTCCTGTGAGGGCCGGTTTACCGATGCAGGGCCAGCCGCGCGCTCGGGCGACCAGTCGCGAAAGGCAAAAGAACGCCGCGCGGTGCGCGGTTGCGACTGGACGCTCGGCGGCCTTTTCCAGCTGCAGAAGCTCCAGATCGAATACCCGGACGGAAAAATCAGACCCAGCTTTGAGATCGTAGACGCAGCCGACGCACAGGCGCTGGAAGCGTCACTTCAGCCGAAGGGAGCTTCGGCATGACCGACCCGCTCCCCCTCCGCATCACCGCCACACCTGGTCTGCCACCGGCGGGCAGCCCCGGCCAGTTCCTCGGCTATGACGCGACGGGCGCCATGTGGCTGCTCCGCTGGAGCAGCGCAGAGGGCGTCTGGCACAGCCTTGGCTTCGAGCATGATCGCGGCCCCAACTGGCCCAAGCTCCGCCGCGGCGCCGAACTCGCCACCCGCATCATCGGCCATGTGAAGGGGCCGGATTTCGACGTGGAGGCGGCCAGCCGGCCAACCTCGCTTCCGATCGGGGAAGCCGAGGGCTTCGCCACCACCCTCGGGGGCGTGGCCGGCGATCGGCACCCCGCCGGGGGCCGCGCGCTCGATCGGCGCCTGCCGGACGAAGACGAGGCGGCCTATCCGCTCGTGAAGGGGGCCGTGCTCGCAGCGCGGAACCCGACCGCCAGCTTCATCCAGCGCACCTTCGAGATCGGCTTCAACCGGGCCTGCCGGTTCATCGAGCAGATGGAGGATGAAGGGCTGATCTCGCCCTACGGCGCCGGCGGCCGGACCATCATCGACCCTTCCGAAGCGGAGAGCCGGCCATGACGATCAGCACCGCCTGCAATTGCGCCGAAGAGGTCGACGCCAAACTCGCCGAGCGCAATACGCGCCTGATGCGCGCACTCACCTTCCGCCCGCCCGGTGAGCGCCTGATGATCGAGACCGAGATCGTCGAGAAGAAGCGCGGCGCCCGGGCCACGGCGATCTTTCCCAGCTTCTGCCCCTTCTGCGGCACGAAGTATCCCGAGCCGGAGGACAAACCCCATGGCTGAGACGATGGCCGTCGCCGAGGCGCGCGAGCAGCTGCTCCAGCTCGGCCAGGCGATCAGCGTGGCCGTGATGGTGTTGCGGCCCCATGCCGATCTGATCCGTCGCTACCAGCAGGAGCGACGGGACATGGAGAGTTTCGGCCATATCGTGAACCCGACGCTCTACAAGTCGAGCGAGCGGCAGGCGACCGACGCCGTGATGGCGCCGATCTACAGCGAGGCGCTGCGCTTCGTCGAAACCTACGACCGCCAATGCGCCGCCGCGCAGGACGCGCTGGCGAAGGTCGGTCATCATGGGTGACACCGCGATCGAATGGACCGAGCGCAGCTGGAATCCGATCGTCGGCTGCTCGCTGGCGACGCCGGGCTGCACCCATTGCTACGCGATGGCGATGGCCGCCCGCATCGAGCGCATGGGGACCGCACCGCATTATGCCGGGCTGACGCAGCCGACCAGGGCCGGCGCCGTCTGGACCGGTAAGCTCGCTCTCGCGCCGGAGCATGCGATGCTGGAGCCGCTGCGCCGCAGGAAGCCGACGACTTGGTTCGTCAACAGCATGGGCGACCTCTTTCACGAGGACGTGCCTGACGCATGGATCGACCGCGTCTTCGCCGTCATGGCGCTGACGCCGCAGCACACCTACCAGGTGCTGACGAAGCGAGCGGCCCGGATGCGGGCCTATATTGTGCGGCTCTCCGCCTTCGCCGAGCGCGATCGACGCAACGACCTGCCGGCGATCTGGCAGGAGCGCTTGAGCGAGGCCCATGAGCCGGGCCGGCTGCCGATCACAAAGGCCAGCGTGAAAGCCTCGTTCGGCTTTTACCCGAAGATGCCCGGCGATCTGCCTACGCCGGCATGGCCCCTCTCGAACGTCTGGTTCGGCGTCAGCGCCGAGGATCAGAAGCGTGCCGACGAGCGCATTCCCGATCTGCTGGCGACGCCGGCGGCCGTCCGCTTCGTTAGCGCCGAGCCGTTGCTAGGGCTGATCAGGTTTGACGAGCTGCGACCTGACGGCATCAAGTTCACGCTCAATGCACTAACCGGTGAGGGCCATCACCTGCTCGGCTTCGCCGGGCAAACAGCCCAACTTGATTGGATCATCGTCGGCGGCGAGAGCGGCCCGAAGGCTAGACCGATGCACCCCACATGGGCACGCAGCATCCGCGACCAGTGCGCCGCGGCCGGCACGGCGTTCTTCTTCAAGCAATGGGGCGAGTGGGGACCTACGGCTCTCGCTCAGGTCAAACCATCATCTCGATTGGTCGCAGCGATGGCCGGAGAGGTCGACGGCGCCCGTTACATGGATCGCGTCGGCAAAGCCCGATCCGGCCGGCTACTCGACGGCGTCGAGCACAACGCCATGCCGGAGGTCGCACGATGAACTCGACGATCTCGGCAACCCAGCGCTATCGCAACGCCGTCACGAAGGCGCGGATCCTGCGGCAACGCGCGCTGCGCGATTTCCAGCTTGGCAAGATCCAGATGATCGCGGTGGCGCATTGCGAACGCGAGGCAATCATCGCCGCCATTGAGAGCGCTTACCGGGACGGGTTCGAAGACGGAGCGAGGGGCGGATGTTGAAGGCGCTCTCCGTTCGCCAGCCCTGGGCCTGGCTGATCTTCATCCACAAGGATGTCGAGAACCGGACATGGGCCACCGAGCATCGCGGCCCGACGCTGATCCATGCCGCGCAGGAGATCGACCGGCCGGCTCATGAACGGCTGATGCAGATGCTGCACCCGGTCACCGGCCAGCCGACGAAGCTCAGCCTGCTCTATCCGCCGGCGCTCGGCCGGGAGCTGGAGCGCGGCGGCATCGTCGGCGTGGTCGACATCCATGGCTGCGTCACCCGCAGCGAGAGCGAATGGTTCACCGGGCCGTTCGGCTTCCTGATGCGGCACCGCAAGCTGCTGCCCTTCCAGCGCTGCCGCGGCATGCTCGGCTTCTTCCGCCCCGACATCGAGGTCGACCTCGGCACCTATGGCGCCCCGGCCGAGCAGGGGAGCCTGCTGTGAGCGAACGCACGCCAGCCCTCGCGCATTGCCGGACGTGCGGCCATGTCTGGGCCGCCGCCTGGCTGCCCATCAACATGACGGAAGCCAGCCGCCTGATGAAGGCCGGCTGCCCCGCCTGCGGCGAGCGCAGTCTCGTCTACATGGCGACGGCCGAGCAGACCGAAACATGGCGCAACGGGCCGCGCGGCGAGCCGTGCTTCGTGCCGACGGGAGAGGGCGCATGATCCGCGTCACCTTCGAGCTGCTGCCGCACGGCGACGAAGCCCGCGCCCGCACGATCGGCATCATGGAGGTCGCGCATCTGCGCGAGCTTCTCGACGGCACGGCCGACTATGCCGTCGCCCTGAAGAAGACGCCGCCCTTCGCCGGCGCGATGCGCGCGGCATGGAAGAGCGGCAGGGTCACCTATGGCGACCGCGCGCTCAACGGCGTCATCGCCGGCGAGGACGAAGAGCTGATCACCGCGCTCGTCACCGGTCACCACCGCACTCGCCGCGGCGTCTACGACCTGCTGTTCCGCGCGCTGAAGGCCTGCGGCCTCGATCGGAGGAATCCATGAGCGATCTGCAGTGCGAATTCTTCGGCACCGAAGACGGCGAGCCCTGGGCAGCCTTCGTATGGGGCCAGTATCCCGTCGAGCTGATCGACACGGCCTATATCCGCGAGAAGATCATGCGCGAGGCGGATTGCTTCGATCTCGGTGACGAGACGGAGGCCGAGATCGCCGAGATCATGAGTGCTGCGCCGGCGCATTACTGGCTCAGGCAGGTCGGCAGCGTCGAGGATGCGCCGATGTTCCGCTTCTGCGCGGCAGAGGACGCCGGCGCCATCGCGATCACGGGATGGAAGCTGCGATGACGACGACCCGCATCCGCAAGGCGTGGTCGGTCAGCGTGCGGAGCCTGACGGCACCGTCGACATACTACGGCGCGACGGCCTCCAGCGCCCGGGGCCAGGCCATCGACAGCCTGCGCGATGCCTGGTCGCTAAGCTGGCGCGAGGCCCTGCGCGAGATCGCGTCCTGCAGGCGCAATCCCGCACATGATGTCGAGTTGCCGAACCGGCACCCGCTCGCGCCGCATCTGCATCCGGGCATCCTTCACTGCGTCGTGCACGCCTATGGCGGCACAGGGCTGAATGCCGGATACCGCGATCACTTCTACACCAGCGCCGACGACTGGCAGATGAAGGCCGCGCTCTATCACGGCCTATTCCGCATCCATCGTCGCGAGCCCAGGCGGCACGGCAAAGCCGATGGCGTCATGTACGAGCTGACGCAGCTCGGCAAGAACGTCGCCCGCGGCGAAGCCGAAACCTATCCGAGGTGGTGATGGTTGAGCCCGTCCGCCTCCAGCTCTCGCGCCGCAAGGGCTTCGACCTTCAGGCGCTTTCGCACGCCACGAATGGCCTCCCGGCGGTCAAGGTCTCGCGGCCGGGCCCGTGGGGCAACCCGTTCAACTTCCGTGACGCGAGCTATTGCTGGGCAGCGCTCGGCTATGGCTGCAAAGGCGATCCGGACGGCCGACAGGAGGCCTCGGTGCGAGCCTTCCGTGAGTGGATCGACCCGGGCGAGGGACGCCGCGTCGTCTCGGTCGAGGTCGATCCGGCGATCGTCGCCGGCGACAAGCGTGTCTCGCTCGGGCCAAGGGTCCTCGTGGGCCCAGCTCCGAAGCACGAGCGGGTCCGCGACGCGCTGCGCGGCAGGAACCTCGCCTGCTGGTGCAAGCCCGGCACGCCCTGCCACGCCGACGTGCTGCTGGAGCTGGCGAACCGGCCGGTCTGCGAGGCGGTGCCATGATCACGCTTCGGACGCTGAAGAAGAAATCGAAACAGGCGCAGGCGATCCTGATCGAGCACTACGGCTACAAGCCGGAGCGCTTTTTCCTTGCAGAGCGCGGTGACAATTATCACGGCCTGAATATCCGCTGCGATCATTTGCGCAAACCGGGCCGTTTCCGCTGCGATTGCCAGTCGCACCCCCTGCCGCACACCCCGATGACGGGCGAGGTATCCGGCTACGAAGAGCCGGAATGGGATGAGCGCACCGCGCTAGAGGAACTGCGCAAGAAGGTGGACTGGGAGCCGCGCCCCGCGAGCCTCAGCGACAAGGCATGGCGGCGCGTGCTGACCATCTCGGGAACCAAGCCGGTCACTCAGGCCGATCTGGATATGTGGTTTGCCGATCTCGACGACGCCAGCGAGGACATCGACTGATGGCCCGCGCCGCGCACCCAGAGCCGACGATGAAGGATTACGACGAGGCCGTTCTCTACCTCGCCGAATGCGTCGTCGTGCATGGCGAGCGCTTCGCGCCCTTCCTCGACAGCGTCATCGCCGAGCGCGACCGGCTCGCGGCCCGGCAGGATCCGGTGGCGCGGGCGCGCGCCATCCTCGCCAAGGCGAGGCCAGCCGAGCCCCAGCAGCATCGCCCGTGACAACCATCCGCCGCGCCCGCTCCGTCCTGCCCCAGAAGGAGGCTGCCTCCAAATGAGCTTTGCAACACCCCCTAGCGATGGACTGAGCATCGAGCAGCGCCACGAGCGCGAACTTGGCGGAAAGCCTCTTTCCGAGCTGGCCAAGATTTACGGCTGCCTCTGGCGGGACACCGCGCCGATTACCCCTATTGGATCAGCCGCCCGTCGCATAGCGATCAACGCGCTGTCCTCAGCGGAATGTCGTGCCGGCATCAAGTGGGCCAACGAGACGTTCGGAGAAACCACGGAAGCCGAGATACTTAGAATGGCGGAGGAAGAGCGCGCATCCCCCGCCCCATCCCCGGCAGAAGCCTTGTCTTCCCAGACGAGCGGGGCGGAGGCTGAGGACGGCGCGCCTATGGCCAACACTGAAGAACCCGATTTCCTCAAGACGCTGATGGGCGCGGCTTCAATGGCCGAGTCGGAAGCGCGCGATGAAACCGATGGCGGTAAGGTATGGACGCTGAATTTCCTCGCCGGGAAGCTGCGAGATGCGGCGTTCGTCATCACGACGCAGCGACGCGCCCTCGCCAAGCCCGCCTCGGAGCCTGCGGGCGGCGGGGTGAAGTCGCCCATCAGCACCGCGCCGAAGGATGGGACGTGGTTTGTAGCCGAGCAGGATGGTGAGATTTATCCCTGCGAGTGGGCCGTCGAAGAAGACGGTGAGGGCGGGCGTCGCGAAGGCTGGTTCGATCATCTTAATCAGTCGTTCGAAGAACCGACGCACTGGTGGCCCGCCGCCCTGTCCTCTCCCGCGTCGTCATCTCCTGCCGAGGTGAGCGTTTGCTATAACACTGGCCTTACATGCGTTGCCGGCTGCAACGGAAGGACATGTGCAGGTGCAAACGTTCCGCTCAACCAGTGGCCGATGCCTGCCGAGGCAGAAGCCTTGCCGGCTGGGGTGGAGCGTCTTGGCTGGCAATTCCAGACGAAGAATGGCCGCTGGTCGACGGAGTTCTCGCGGAACAAGGCGCATTTGGATTTCGCTTTCCGCAACAATCCGAACATCATCGCCCTTCGTGAAGTTCTCGCCCGGCCGGCAGCCCTCTCCGACTCTGCACCAGCGCAGGAGGAGCGGTCGTGAGCGACCTGCCCCAGGAAGCCGTTGGCCTCAAGCTGTTCAAGATCAGCCGGCGTGACGAGTTGATCGCCTGCGAGGGCGTGCGGTTCGCCCGTGGACGGCCCGCCGTCGATACCGTCCTACGCCGGGCCGCTATCAGCGGGCGCGTCGAGATCGGCGGAAAGGTCGAAGACCACTTCGCCGACGTGCTTGATGACGATGGCCAGATCGTTGAGACCGTCGCGCTCGATGCCCGCTCTTATCGTGCGCTCAAAACCCGATGGATGCGCTGCAATTTGGAGAAGCGCCCATGACCAACGACGCACCAGCGCAGGCGAGCGGGGTGGAGGCCATCGCGCGGATTATCGACGATTACGCCTTCAAATCGTGGCAGTCGTCATACGACTACGAGATGAAGATTTCGGGTGATGTCTCAGAGGCGACCGCATTCGCGGATTGGTCTGCTGGTAAGCGTGTCGCAGAGGCCCGCGAAAAAGCCGCTGCGATCCTCGCATCCCTTCCGCCCGCGACGGTAGGGGCTGGGGAGGCGGTGGAAGATGAGCGCGAACGCCTTGCGAAGATCATCGAGGGGATGCTTGCCGAGCCCATCTTCGCGAAGAGCGCCCCGGCCCGGATGGCGATAGCCATCGCCGCGCGAAACGTCAGGCGGGGACGCACGCTCACCGCAGAGGAGAAGCTCGACAACCTGGCGGCGGAGATCGAAGAGGATGATCCTGATCTCGCCGATAGGCTTCGGCAGGGCCTTAGACCTCTGCCGGCGACTTGAACGCGATCCGCTCCAACCACTCCCGCTTCTGCTGCAGGCTCGGCCCGGCGCCGTATTTCGGCCGACTGTATTTGTGTCCCATCAGCGCCGCGATCAGCTTTTCCGGCGCCTCGATGGCCGTCAGGCGGTCCTCGAAACAATGCCGCAGTGAATAGAGCGAGTGCCGCGGCGTCGGTCGCAGCTTCTTCTCGGTCAGGATCTTGTTGACCAGGGCGGACAAGCCCGCCGATTTGTCGCGATAGCGCGGAAAGCCTTCCGGCTGGGCTTTCATCGCCGCAAGCGCGACGCCGACCAGCGGCACGGTGCGACGCGAATCATCCGTCTTCATCTGCCTGCCGTCCGGCTCGATCGAGACATGCGGCACGGCATGCTCGAGGTGAATCGTCGCGGCGGTCAGGTTTACGACCTCGGAGGGGCGCAGCCCCGTATCGGCGACGACATAGATCACGCGGCGCGCCTCGGCATTGAGATCGCCCAGGGCGCCGGGCGCGAGCAGCGTGTCCTGCACATAGCTCGCCTCATAGGCGGCACGCTGCCCCGTGCCGCCGCCGGCGAGACGCAGCTCGGCGAAGATCGGATCGAGCCCCAGCCGCTTCAGCCGGTTCAGCTCACGCCACATCTTGTTGAGATGGCCGATCGTCTTGTTCGCCGTATCGATCTCGACCTCGCCGGCATCGACGCGATCCTGCCAATGCTCGCGGAAGTCGAGGGCATGGCTGCGATCGAGCGCATCGATCCGCAGATCGCCCACGACATTGATCAGCAGGTCGACCGCGCGGCTCTTGGCGTTGCGCCACTTGCGCATCTGGTCTTCGGACTTGGAAGAGAGCGAGCCGCGTTGCGAGGCCTCATAGGCCTCCAGCAGGCCGGAGAGCTTCAGCTCCGGCGGCTCGACCAGCCCGAGCACCGCATCGGCGGCGTCGGACCCCGGCTTGTAGCCCTTGGCGCGGATCGCGGTGACGCGCTGGACGATCTCGGCCGGCCGATCGACCAGCTCGGCCGCCGCCACCGAATCGAAGCCGATCGCGCGCGTGAACTGCCGGGAGGCCTCGTAGCGCTGCTGCGCCTGGTCGGACTGGCCCAGCCACAGTCCGCGCCAATAGGCTTCGGTCTCGGCATTGATCTTCGCCGCCGCCTTCGCCGCCACAATGCCGCGCGGATCATCCGCGACGCGGATCTTGGTAGACTGTTTGACGATGCCGCGACGATCATGCTCGGCATAGACGGCAGGCACCCGGCGAACGTAATGCCACCAGCCGTCACGCTTGCCGAGAAAGTTCGCCATAGGCCCGCCGTCGCACGAAATGTTGCACGGTTTGTTACGCGAAATCGCGCTTAGGCGTCAACTCCAAGGCGATAAAGTTAGAAATATCAATGCGTTAGTAGATTTGAAGTGGCGGACAGGGCGGGATTCGAACCCGCGATACGGTTTCCCGTATACACACTTTCCAGGCGTGCGCCTTCAACCACTCGGCCACCTGTCCGGCGGGGTGCTTATGACTGCCGGGGCGCGATCTTTCAAGACCGTCGCGCGC
>NZ_JBMDWH010000218.1:0-8787 GCF_048595345.1 Allobosea sp. | reverse complement strand
CGGCTGGAATGGCTGCTGCGCAAGCTCGGCATCGAACACCTCGTCGTCGCCGGCATCGTCACCAATGGCGGGGTTGCCTCGACCGTGCGCGATGCCCATGTCCGCGATCTCGATGTGACCGTGCTCGAGGATGGCTGCGCGGCGCCCACGCCCGCCATGCATGCCGAAGCCATCGCGGCCCTGAAGCCCGTCGCCCGCATCGCGACCATCGCGGCCGTCCTCGCCGAGGTCGAAGCGCTATGAGCCGCGTCCTATCCGCTGCCGGCGTGGCTTTCGAGGCCGAGGCCGATGTTCTGATCGTCGGCGCGGGAGCAGCCGGGCTGGTCGCTGCGCTCGCAGCGAGCGAGGCCGGAGCCGAGGTGGTCGTCGTCGAGCGGGACGCGGTGCCGAGCGGCTCGACGGCGCTCTCGGCCGGGCTCATTCCAGCGGCCGGCACGCGCTTCCAGCGCGAGGCTGGCATCGAGGACAGCCCGCAGCTTTTCGCGGCCGACATCATGGCCAAGGCCGAGGACGAGCCTGACCCCGCCATCGTCGCGCATCTGGCCAGTCATTTGGGCCCGGTCCTCGATTGGCTGGCCGTTGCGCACGGCCTTCCTTTCAACGTGGTGACGAACTTCTCTTATCCCGGCCACTCGGCCCGGCGCATGCACGGCCTGCCTAAGCGCACCGGCTCCGAACTGATCGATCGACTGCGCGAGGCGGTCGAGGCCCGCGGTATTCCGATCTTGACCGAGTTCCGCGCCACGACGCTGTTCGTCGAAGAGACGGGGCGCATCGCCGGGATCGCCGGTACACGGCCGGGTGGCGGTGAAGAGCGCATCGGCTGCAAGGCCCTCATCCTCGCCTGCAACGGCTATGGCGGCCATCGCGGGCTCGTCGCCCGGCACATCCCGCAGCTGGCGGAGGCGCTCTGGTTCGGCCATTCCGGCAATGAGGGCGACGCCGTGCTCTGGGGCGAAGCGCTTGGCGCCGAGCTCGTCCACATGTCCGGCCATCAGGGCCATGGTTCGGTGGCGCAGCCGCACGGCATCCTGATCAGTTGGGCGACGGTCATGGAGGGTGGCTTTCAGGTCAACGTCCGCGGTGAACGTTTCTCCGACGAGAGCCACGGCTATTCCGAGCAGGCCGCGACCGTGCTTGCCCAGCCCAAAGGCAAGGCCTGGACGATCTTCGACGAGCGCATCGCCGGCATCGCCCGCCAGTTCGAGGATTTCCGCCAGGCGGAGGCGCAGGGCGCGATCGTCAGGGCGCAGGACATGGCCGGCCTCGCCGCCGCGCTCGGCTTTACCGAGCCCCGCCTTGCGGCCACGGCCGCGGTGGTCGCCGCGCTTAAGGGCGGCGAAGACAGCGACCGCTTCGGCCGCGACTTCCGGAACGCGCCTGACCTGGAGGCGCCCTTCTGCGCCGTGCGCGTCCCCGGCGCGCTGTTCCACACCCAAGGCGGGCTGCGCATCGACCGAACCGGCCGCGCGCTGCGCCCGGACGCTTCGGCCCTGCCCAATCTCTTCGCCTGCGGCGGCGCGGCCGTGGGAGTCTCCGGCCCTCACGCTTCCGGCTATCTCTCCGGCAACGGCCTGCTGACCGCGGTCTGCCTCGGCGAGATCGCTGGGCGAGAAGCGGCGCGGCTCACCGCATCGGCATCGCAGACGGAGCCGTGAGGCGCAAAAGCCTTTGCTGTCGCGGCCGCTACTCGGCGAGCTGATGCCGCAGCCCGGCCGCGAGGCCGGGCTGCGCAGGTCTCAGAAGAGATGGAAGGGCGGCTTGGCATCGTCCGGCAGCAGCGGCTTGTACGGCGTCTTCGCCAGCCGCTCTGCGAAATCGGCCTTGGTCTGCCGCAACAGCTCCGGCTCGACCAGCACGTCCACGGCGACGCCCGCCATGGCCTTGGCGACATGCACCATGCCCTTATGCGCCAGCGGCGACTGGCCATGGGCGGTGAGCTGCCAGGAATGACCGGGTGTGCCGATGGTATAGGTGGCGCCGCGGGCCTGGACGGTGGGGACGGCCCAGGAGACGTCGCCGACATCGGTGGAGCCCATCATCGTCGGCCCCGGCACGTCCTTGGGCGCGATCCTGTCGCAGAGCGGAAAATCGGAGACCGGCAGCCCGGCACGGCGGAAGGCCGTCTCGATATGCGCCGGCGTCACGGTCTGCTGCATGCGCCGGGCGAAGGCGACGTCCTCCGCATCGAAGGGCGGCGGGCCCAGCCGGTCCAGATTGCGCTGCATCGCGTCCTCGAGCGGCGTGTTCCCGAGCAGGCTGCTCATGGCGCTGACGACCTCGCTGGTCAAGGTCGTCTCCGTCATCAGAGCCGCGCCGTCGGCGATCTTCCGGACCCGCGCCAGCAGCTCGTGCACCTCCGAAACCGCAATCGCGCGGACGACGTAGCGCAGCTTGGCCTTGGCCTGCACGACGTTAGGCGCGATGCCGCCGGCGTCGAGATAGGCATAGTGGATGCGGGCATCGGAGGGCATGTGCTCGCGCATGTAGTTGACGCCGACATTCATCAGTTCGGCGGCATCGAGCGCGGAGCGGCCGAGATGCGGCGCGGCCGCCGCATGCGAGGCCTTGCCTGAGAATTCGAAGTCGATGGTGGTGTTGGCGAGCGCGACCGGCGCGGTGACCGCGGCGAAAGCGGCCGGGTGCCAGGAGATGGCGATATCGACGTCCTTGAAGGCGCCCTCCTTGACCATGAAGGCCTTGCCTGCGCCGCCCTCCTCGGCCGGGCAGCCATAATAGCGCACGCGGCCCTTCAGCCCGTGCTGGGCCAGGAAATCCTTGACGGCGGCGGCAGCGAGCATGGCGCCGGCACCGAGCAGGTTGTGCCCGCAGCCATGGCCGGCCGGCTGGTTCGGCAAGGGGCTGTGCTCGGAGACACCGGGCGCCTGCGAGAGCTCGGGCAGCGCGTCGTATTCGCCGAGGATGGCGATGACCGGCCCGCCCTGCCCCGCCTCGCCCATCACGGCGGTCGGCAAGCCGGCGATCCCCGTCTCGACGCGGAAGCCCTCCCGGGCGAGCTGCTCGGCATGCGCCGTCGCCGACTTCACCTCACGGTAGTTCAGCTCCGGCATCTCGAAGACGCGGTCGCTCAGCGCGATATAGGCGTCCTGCTTGCCATCGACGATCGACCAGATTTCCTCGGTATTCTGCACCATGATTCCCTCGACATGTGCCCGGCCCCGCTCTTCGGGGCGGCACGGCCCGGCCGGGATGCCCCGAAGAGCGGGCCCGGGCGGAGGCTACATCAGGCCAGCGGGCGAGACGGGTGAATTTTCAGCAGCATCGCCGGGCGCCCGCTGCATGGCGGCAGGGGGAGGCTCGGACAGGATGCCTCGAGCGTTCCTCAGCTTGGTAGGGCGGCAGCGCGCTAGAGCTGGAACCGGCCGGGATGCTGGCCTGCCGCGGAAAAAAGGCAATAACCTTCCGGCATTCTCCTTCGGCTCGATCTGCTCGCGACACGCTTCGCATCAGCCGCTTGATCGACGTGCTAGCCCTTCTTACGGAAAACGGCGACGCTGTAGAGCAGGAAGTTGATGGCCAGCCCGACGCCGACGCCGGCTGCAAGGGCGACATACGGAATCGGACGTGCTGTCCCGAAAAAGTGGATGATGCTCCAGTAGGCCAGCAGGTTCGCTCCGCCTGCTGTCAAGCTCGCCAGCGCGTAGCGGCCGAATTCGGCGGCCTTTCGCTGAGAGGTCCGGTCGCCGAAGGTGAACCGGCGGTTCAGAACCCAGGTAAACGTAGCCGCGGCTGCAAAGGCCAGAAGGCGGCTGATCAGAGGCCCCAGCCCAGTTGTCTCCAGGGCCAGTGCGAAGACGCCGGCATCGACCAGAAAACCCAGTGCGCCAACTCCGAGAAATTGCCCGAACCGGGCAATCAAGCTCCGAGACTGGCTCAAGAACCCGGTCCTCTCAGCGCCAGATAGGCCAGGCGCTTTCCCTCACGCCGCCCGCGCGCCACACTGTCGAGGATGAGCCCAGTCATCAGGGCCAGCAAGCCGGCGATCATCAGCCCGACGGAAAGCACCGCCGTCGGCAGCTTCGGCACCAAACCCGTTTCGATGAAGGTCAGGATCACCGGCGTGCCGAATCCGATCGAGGCCAAGATCAGAATTCCGGCAACGGCGCTGAAGAACTGCAGGGGCATCAGGTCCCGCACAAGGTGCAGAATCAGCCCGAAAATGCGCAGCCCATCGCGATAGGTCGAAAGCTTGCTCTGCGAGCCCGGCGGCCGCTCGCCATAGACGGTGTCGATCTCCATGATTGGCAGGTCCAGGTCGAGCGCATGCACCATCAGCTCCGTCTCGATCTCGAAGCCTCGGCTCGCGGCGGGGAAAGACTTCACGAAACGCCGAGACAGCGCCTTATAGCCCGAGAGCATATCATGGCCGCGCGAGCCGAATATGCGCGAAACCAGCCCGCTGAGCAGACGGTTCCCCAAAACGTGTCCAGGGCGATAGGCTTGGGCGCGTTCGGTCACACGCGCTCCATTGACCTTGTCATAGGGGCCGGAGAGAAGCGCTGCGACAAGCCGTGGAGCCGCAGCGGCTTCATAAGTGGCGTCACCATCGACCAGAAGATAGACGTCTGCCTCGATGTCGTTGAACATCCGGCGGACGACGTAGCCCTTTCCCTGCCGGTTTTCGGTTCGGACGATCGCACCAGCGCGCCGTGCAATGTCGGCCGTGTCATCGCTGGAGTTGTTGTCGTAGACGAAGATGCTGGCTTCAGGCAGGCTAACCTGGAATTCCCCGACGACGGCTGCGATCGTCAGCGCCTCGTTGTAAGCAGGAATGAGAACCGCGACGCGGGGAGACGGCCCGGCTGCCCCGATCATCGTTTGGGCCTGTGCCATGCTGTCGAGCTCCATCGTCTGCACGGGTCTATGGGCGACGCGTTTGCTCGTCAACGAAGGCCGTCGGCCTGTCCCGCGTTGACTCTGCCCCAGCAATGAGTCTGTTGCGGCCGCACAGACGAGGAACGGCGACGTGAGCGCGGCAGAACGGCCATCCAAAAGAACGTCCGTCCTAGCACTGGGCGCATCGGCCATTGGCGTCGTGATTGCGACCCTGAGCGCATTCTACCTCGCCAGCATCGCTACGACTTTGGTCCATCGCGGCCGCTATCACGAGGTGATTGCACAGGCGGTGCGCACAGGAGCACTGGCGCGGGCTCATCGGCTGCCCTTCGGGAGCGGCGAGCCTTATGCGATCCACAATTTCAACGACTGCCTGATCCTGTCGATGCTCATCTTGCCACAGGATGATAATGCTCTGCTCCGTGCGCTGTCTCCGGCCGTTCCGGCAGATGGAGCGCCCTGGTCCGGCGTGAGCCCGGCGGGTTATCCGCCCTATGTGCAATGCCGAGACCTCGAGGTGGCCATGGTATCGGCCCATGCTGTGACGACCAACCTCTATCATCGCTACCTGCACGGTGACTGGGTTCTCGCCAAAGCGCTCCTGGCCATCATGCCGCTATCCGCGGCGACGAACGCGATGGCACTCCTGGTAGGGCTGCTTTTCCTCAGTCTGGCTGCGCTGGCCGCACGGAGGTTGATCGGTGGGACAGGAGAGCAGCCGCGCGAACGAGCTTATCTGGCATTGGGGTTGGTCCTGTTCAGCTTCAGTGCGTTACCGGTCTTCGCATGGTCGTTCTCCTTCGCGCCGAGCGACATCATGATCGCAGGGGCGCTCCTCTTCTTTTATCTGAGGCCTCCTTCATCCCTGACTGATCGAAGGCTCGTTGTTGCTGCCGCGCTGTTCGGTACCTTAACGGCCCTGTTCGAATTCCTGACCGGCTCCGCCCCGATGGGGCTCATGGCCGTCATTGCCGTCATCGCGTTCGACGACGGCGGGTCGGTGCGGCAGTTGCTACGGCGTCTTGTCCTCGCAGCGGCGGCATTTGGCGGGGCCATCGTGCTGAGTTTCGCGATCAAGATGGCGGCCGTCTCGCTGATCTGGGGCGTGTCCGAACTTGGGATTTTCGGGCGACAGATCGGCGCCCATATGAACGCCAGCGGCTGGGACATCGCACGCCAAAACGAAGCACAATTGAACCGCCTCGGCATCTCGGTCGACGCCATCAGGCAGAGCGTGATGCTGAGCTATGGCTATGCGCTGTCAAAAATCGTCTACTTTACCAAACTCATGGCGTTCGGATCGGCGACGCTCGGCGTCATCCTGGCTGTGATTCTGCCGCTTGCTCTCGCATGCTTGTCTGCATGGCAGGCGCTGCGAGCGCAGGACCCGCTCCAACGCCTGCGGATATCGCTGGTGCTCGGAGGATGCCTTGTGATGCCGGTGTGGTATCTAGCCTTCATTCACCACACTATCGTTCACGCGCATTTCATGTTTCGGCCGCTGGTCTGGCCTTTGGCCTTGCTCGTGGCGATGCAGGCCTGGTCGAAGCGGAGCCTCCAAAAAGCCGAGCGCGCCCCGGCTTGAGCCCGGGCGGCTAAGTTTGTAGGGCTGCGGCCGGCGTCGGCCTCGCATGGGTCGGGGCGGCAGCCACGATGGCAGGGATCAGCGGCGGAATGACCGGGGCGGTGACTGGACAGGGAGAGCCTCGCGCCTGCGCCGGCGTCGTGCTCTACGCGCCCGATCCGGCGCTGCTCGCCCGGCAGGCCGAGGGACTCGCGGGGCGGCCCCTGTTCGTCTTCGTCAATGGCCCGGTCGAGGAGCAGGCGCTTTCGGCTCTGGCGAAGACGGATCTGCGGGTAATCCAGAGCGAGATGAATGTCGATCTCGGCCGTGGGCTGAATGCGGTGACGGAGGCGGCCTCGCGCGACGGTTTCAGTCACATCATGCTGCTCGACCAGGACAGCGAGCCGCCGGCGGCTCTACTCGACCAATTGGCGGAGCGCAGCGTCGCGGTGGAGCGCCAGGAGAAAGTCGCGCTGCTCGCTCTCCTCCTCGTGCCGCCCGAGGAAGGCTTCTACAAGCCGATCCGCTACGAGCGCCGCGGGCCCGCCCGGGCTAACGGGCTCGTCCCCCTCGATTTCGCCCCGACCTCCGGGTCGCTGGTCAACCTTGCAGCCTATGCGGCCATCGGGCCCTTCCGCGACGATTTCTTCATCGCCGGGATCGATGTCGAGTGGGGCTTTCGCGCCTGGGACCGCGGCTGGGCCTCCTATCTCGCGCCCGACCTCGCCTTGCCGCATCGCTGGGGCGAGGCGGTCAGCGCAGACGAACTCGGCAAGCCGCAGATCCTGCGCCATTCGCGACTGCGCAACTATTACTACGCCCGCAACGTCGTCGCGACGGCGCGGGTGGCGCATGTGCCGGGGCGCTGGCGGGCCAAACCCTGCGCTGCGCTGGCCGCACAGATCGCGATTCTGGCTGCCAAGGGGGCGAGCTGGTCGCTGGAGCCGGTTCGCGCCGGCCAGGCCGACGGCTTGCGCGGGCATCTCGGGCAAGCTCCCGCCGGGCTTGAGCGTCGCCATCTGCCGCACCGGCGGCCGTGCTTGACAGAGGCCGAGAGGGCTGTTTCTTCCGTTCGGCTTTATCGACTTTCCGGCCGAGGGCGGCCATTCCGGAGCAAGACGGCGTGTCATTGAAGTTCCTCGTGACCGGCGGCGCCGGCTTTATCGGCTCGGCGGTGGTGCGCAAGCTGATCGGCGAGACGCAGCACGAGGTCTGCGTCGTCGACAAGCTGACCTATGCCGGCAATCTCGCCTCCCTCACTCCGGTGTCGGGCAGCAACCGCTACCGCTTCGAGCAGGCCGATATCGGCGATGGCGAGCGCATGCGGGAACTCTTCGCCGAGTTCCAGCCCGACATCGTGATGCATCTGGCCGCCGAGAGCCATGTCGACCGCTCGATCGACGGGCCGGGCGACTTCATCCAGACCAATATCGTCGGCACCTTCGCGCTGCTGCAGGAGGCGCTGCGGCACTGGCGCAGCCTGGAGGGCGAGGCCAAGGCGCGTTTCCGCTTCCACCACATCTCCACCGACGAGGTCTTCGGCTCGCTCGGCGAGGACGGCTTCTTCCGCGAGGATACGGCCTACCAGCCGAACTCCCCCTACTCCGCCTCCAAGGCGGCCTCGGACCATCTCGTGCGCGCCTGGCACCACACCTACGGCCTGCCGGTGGTGATGACGAATTGCTCCAACAATTACGGGCCCTATCACTTCCCGGAAAAGCTGATCCCGCTGATGATCATCAACGCGCTGGAGGGCAAGCCGCTGCCGGTCTACGGCAACGGCCTCAATGTGCGCGACTGGCTCTATGTCGACGACCATGCCGATGCGCTGCTGACGGTGGCCGAGCGCGGCGCGCTCGGCGAGAGCTACAATATCGGCGGGCACAACGAGAAGACGAACATCGACGTCGTGAAGGGCATCTGCGCGATCCTCGACGAACTCAGGCCCGACCCGGCCGGCCCGCATGAGCGGCTGATCGCTTATGTGACGGATCGCCCCGGCCATGATGCGCGTTATGCGATCGACGCCGGAAAGATCGGCCGCGAGCTCGGCTGGACTCCCAAGGAGACCTTCGAGACCGGACTGCGCCGCACGGTGGAATGGTATCTCGCCAACGAACAATGGTGGGGCGACATCCGTTCCGGCGTCTATCGCGGCGAGCGCCTCGGCGCGGCCTGAACCGGACGGACGAGACATGCTCAACGTCGAAGCGACCGCCATCCCCGCGGTCAAGATCATCACTCCGAAGCGGCATGGCGACCATCGCGGCTTCTTCTCCGAGGTCTACAAGCAGTCCGACATGGCGGCGGCGGGCATCGACCTCGTCTTCGTGCAGGACAACCACTCGCTCTCGGCTCAAATCGGC
>NZ_JBMDWH010000217.1:0-19912 GCF_048595345.1 Allobosea sp. | reverse complement strand
TGGCGGACAGGGCGGGATTCGAACCCGCGATACGGTTTCCCGTATACACACTTTCCAGGCGTGCGCCTTCAACCACTCGGCCACCTGTCCGGCGGGGTGCTTATGACTGCCGGGGCGCGATCTTTCAAGACCGTCGCGCGCGGTTTTCGACAATCCTGTCATGTTCGCTGTTTCTCTGCGCCGGCGGTTGCGGTTCCGCGCTCGGGAGGTCACATGATCCCGGGGCAGACGGACGAAGGCAAAGGGCGCGATCGTGAGGTTTCTGCTGCGTATGACGGGGTATGGGTTCGTGGCGCTGGGCTTCATCGCGCTGGTGCTCGACGGGGCCCGTTCCATCGCCAATGTCGATCTGCGGGTCGCAAGCCTCGGCGAGGTGCTGCAGGGCCTGCTGCCGGAGCGCTATGCCTTGATCGGACCGGCCATCGCGCGCGGGCTGCATCCCTGGCTCGCGGAGCCCGCCTTCGCCACGGCGATGCAGGCCCCCTTTTGCGCCGTGGCTCTGGTCCTCGGCTTCCTGCTTCTGTGGGCCGGGCGCCCGCCGGCGCCGCAGATCGGCTTCGTCACGCGTCAGTGAACGCCGGGGATGCCTTCCGCCTCTGTCCGAGCGGGCCTGCGACCCCCATATTGGCGGCAACGAAAGGAGCCGCCCATGTTCTTTGCGCGCAAGAAGACCGCCCTGCCCACCGCCGAGGAAGCCCTGCCGGGCCGGTCCGCCCCGATCCCGACCGCGGACACCCATGTCGTGAACGGCCATCGCCTGCAGGAGCCCTATCCCGAAGGCGTGCGCAAAGCCGTCTTCGCCCTCGGCTGCTTCTGGGGCGCGGAGCGCAAGTTCTGGCAGATGGGGGAGGGCATCTGGGTGACGGCGGTCGGTTATGCCGGAGGTCAGACGCCCAACCCGACTTATGAAGAGGTCTGCAGCGGCATGACGGGGCATACCGAAGTCGTGCTCGTGGCCTATGATCCGGCGCTGATCGACTACGAGACGCTGCTGAAGACCTTCTGGGAAAGCCACGACCCGACGCAAGGCATGCGGCAGGGCAACGACATCGGCAGCCAGTATCGCTCCGCGATCTACACTTACGACGAGCAGCAGCAGGATGCGGCGCTGCGCTCGCGCGACGCCTATCAGCACGCGCTCGCGGCGAAGGGCTACGGCCCGATCACCACCGAGATCCGGGCGGCGCCGCCGTTCTACTTTGCCGAAGAGTATCACCAGCAATATCTGGCGCGGAATCCGGGCGGCTATTGCGGGCTCGGCGGCACCGGTGTCGCCTGCCAGATCGGGCTCGACGTTCCCGCCTGACCAACGCTGCGCCGCCGCACAGCCGATCAGGAAAGTTCCCTGTCTGTTCTTGCGCTGCGGCGTTGGCTCCGCTAGCGTCATGCCGGGGCATGGGGTCGGACGAAATGGTGACGCGGGTCGCGACGGTGGCGTTCGAGGGCATCGAGGCACGCGCCGTCGATGTTCAGGTCCAGGTCGCGGCCGGCTCGGTGGCGTTCATTCTCGTCGGCCTGCCGGATAAGGCGGTGGCGGAAAGCCGGGAGCGGGTGCGAGCGGCGCTGATCGCCTCGGGGCTCGCCCTGCCGGCCAAGCGGATCACCGTCAATCTCGCCCCCGCCGACCTGCCCAAGGAGGGCAGCCATTACGACCTGCCGATCGCGCTGGCCGTCATGGCTGCGATCGGCGCGATCCCGCCGGATGCGCTAGCGGGATATGCCGTGCTGGGCGAGCTGGCGCTCGACGGCTCGATCGCCGCGGTCGCCGGCGTGCTGCCGGCGGCCATCGCGGCCTATGATCGCGGGCTGGGGCTGATCTGCCCGGCCGCGACCGGGCCGGAGGCGGCCTGGGCGGCGGCGGATATCGATATCCTCGCACCGCGTTCGCTGATCCAGCTCGCCAATCATTTCAAGGGCACGCAGGTGATGGCGCGGCCGGAGCCCGCCGTCGCGCGCCAGAGCGGCACGCTGCCCGATCTGGCTGACATCAAGGGGCAGGAGAGCGCCAAGCGGGTCCTGGAGATCGCAGCCGCGGGGAGCCATAATCTGCTGATGAACGGGCCGCCCGGGGCCGGCAAGTCGATGCTCGCCAGCCGGCTGCCTTCGATCCTGCCGCCGCTCTCCCCGCGCGAACTGCTCGAAGTGTCCATGGTGCTCTCGGTGGGCGGGCATCTCGCCGGTGGCGAATTGACGGATCGGCGGCCGTTCCGTGCGCCCCATCATTCCGCATCCATGGCGGCGCTGGTCGGCGGCGGGCTCCAGGCGCGGCCGGGCGAGGTCTCGCTGGCTCATCACGGCGTGCTCTTTCTCGACGAGTTGCCGGAGTTCCAGCCGCAAGTGCTCGATGCGCTGCGGCAGCCGCTGGAAACCGGCGACGTGCTGATTTCGCGGGCCAATCACCGCGCCGTCTATCCGGCGCGCTTCCAGCTCGTGGCGGCGATGAATCCCTGCCGCTGCGGCAAGGCGAACGAGCCGGGTTATGCCTGCCGGCGCCAGCCGAACGAGCGCTGCATCGCGCAGTATCAGACCCGGATCTCGGGACCGCTTCTCGATCGCATCGACATCATGATCGACGTTCCCGCCGTCACGGCCGCCGATCTGATCCTGCCCTCGACGGGGGAAAGCTCGGCCGAGGTGGCCCAGCGCGTCGCCCGCGCGCGGCAGATGCAGATGGCGCGGTTCGCCGCGCTCAGCCTGCCGCACATTACCACCAATGCCGCCTGTCCGCCGCCGGTACTCGAGGAGATCGCGAAGCCTGACAATGCCGGGCTCGCTTTGCTGCGCGACGCGGCGGAGGCGATGCGGCTGACCGCGCGCGCCTATCACCGCGTCTTGAAGGTGGCGCGCACGCTGGCCGATCTCGATGGCGAGGCGAAGGTCGGGCGGCTGCATCTGGCCGAGGCGCTGTCCTATCGCGCCCGGAGCGGGGAGATCGCGCAGGCGGCCTGACCGGGCCTTGCGCGAGGGCCGGATTCGTTAAGCCGACCTTGCCGCCATGCACTGAATCGCCGCGATCGCGCGGCGCCTTTGTTCAGCCCTGCGCGCTAAGCCTGCGCCATGGTGTTCTCGGTCTGGCTCTTTCCGGCGCTTCTCGCCGCAGCCTGCGCGGCGCTGCTCGGCTTCGGGCTCGCGGCCCTGCGCTGGCGCGCGCGCCAGCAGGAGCGGCAGGCCGCGCTGGCGCGTGAGATCGAGACGCTCACCGACAGGATTTGGCTTCTGGCGGAGCGGGAGGAGCGCTATCGCAGCCTCGTCGAGGCGCAGGGCGATTTCATCCTTCGGCTGGACGGGCGCCGGATCGTTTATGCCAATGCCGCCTATGCCGCACTATTCGGGGTCGAGGCCGCCGATCTGATCGGCAGCGAAGCGCGGCTGCCGCAACTGGCCCTGCGGCCGCGGGCCATGCGGGAGGATGGGGCGCGCAGCTTCGACGAGTGCCTCGCCACGCATGAGGGCGAGCGCTGGGTGGCCTGGGTCGAAACCGCTCTCCCCGGCCCGGACGGCCGGCGCCTCGTCCAGCGCGTCGGGCGCGACATCTCCGCCCGCATCGCCGATGAGGATGCGCTGGTGGAGGCGCGCAGCCGGGCCGAGGCGGCGAGCGAGGCGAAATCCCGCTTTCTGGCGACGGTGAGCCATGAATTCCGCACGCCGCTCAACGGCATTCTGGGCATGGCCGATCTGTTGGCCGATACCGGCCTCGATGCCGAGCAATCGACCTATGCGCAGGCGCTGCGCACCTCTGGCGAAGCGCTGCTGGCGCTGGTGGACGACATTCTGGATTTCGCCAAGGTCGAGGCCGGGCGCGTCGAGCTGGCGCGCGAGCCGGTCGATATCGTGCAGCTTACCGAGACGGTGACGGAATTGATGGCACCGCGCGCCCAGGCGAAGGGCATCGAGCTCGCCGCTCATATCGCGCCCGAACTGCCGGCTGCACTGCTGGGTGACCGCGACCGCCTGCGTCAGATCCTGCTGAACCTCGTCGGCAATGCGGTCAAGTTCACCGCCAGCGGCGGCGTCGGCGTCAGCCTGCGCAAGGCCGGCGGGGCCATCGAGATCCTTGTCGCCGATACCGGGCCGGGCATCCCGCACGACCGGCTGGAAACCATCTTCGCCGAGTTCGAGCAGCTCGATCACGGGCCGGGAGCGGCCCGGGCCGGGACCGGTCTGGGCCTCGCCATCGTGCGGCGCCTCGTGCAGGCCATGGGCGGAGAGGTGGGGGCTGAAAACCGCAGCGGTGGCGGCGCCTGCTTCCGCGTGCTGCTGCCGCTGGCGGCCGCGCCCGGTGGCCTCGTGACGGCGATCCCGCATTGGCCGCGCCGGCAGGTGCTGGTGGTGTCGCCGGCTCCCTTCGCGGCCGGTTTCCTCGCCGAGACCATTCGCGCCACCGGCGCCTGCGCCATAGTCGCCACGACGCAGGAGGCGGCCCGGGCCGATCTCGCCGCGCAGGGTTTCGACGCAGTGCTGGTGGACCATGCGATTGGCGATGTGCCGGCAAAGGATCTCGCCCGTCTGGCGAAGGAGGCAGGCGTGCGCAGCCGGCTGATCCTTCTGTCGCCGCTCGGGCGGCGCCATTTCGGCGCGCCGCGGTCTCATGGTTTCTCCGGCTTCCTGATCAAGCCCGTGCGCGCGCGGTCGCTCTACGAGCGGCTCGACCCGCCCGTTCAGTCGCCGTCCGCACCGGCCCCGGACAAGGAAGCGGCGGAAGCGGCCCTGGTCCCCGCCCTGCATGTGCTCGTGGCGGAAGACAACGACATCAATGCGCTGCTGCTGACGCGGACGCTCGAGCGGCTGGGCTCGACCTCGGTGAGGGCAAGGGACGGGGCGGAGGCGCTCGCGCTGATCGAGGCCAGCCGGCGCGGGCAGGCACGGCGTTTCGATCTGGCGCTGTTCGACATCCGGATGCCGGGCATGAGCGGGCTGGATTGCGCCCGGGCGGTGCGGGCGGCGGAGGCGGAAGGCCATGGCGGAGAAAGGCTGCCGATCGTCGCCGTCACCGCCAATGTCTCGGGGCCGGATCGCGAGGCGGCGATGGCTGCCGGGATGGATGATTGTCTGGCAAAGCCTCTTGAGCGGCCCGCGCTCATGCGCCTGCTGGAATGCCTCTCGATGCGGCACAGGGAGCCGCTGAGCGCTTGACGCCGTCACGTCTTCGACGCAGTTCCGTCGCAAGGCTGTAAAAAACGCGACGCAAGCCTTTGCGCGTACCGGCAGCGGTCAGAGGCGAGACTGGCGATGACATACCAGGTTTCCGGGAGCGGCCGCAGCGCCCCGGCGCGTTTCTCAGCCGGCAATCCTCTTCTGTCCCGCCTCGTCCCGATGATGCCCGTGACCGGCGGCGCCATGCGCCGATTCGCCGAGATCTCGGGAGAATCGGAGCCGCTTTCCGGGACGCTCGGACGTCTGGGCTCTCTCGAGGTTCGCCTCGCCCGCACCCCGCGCGAGATCTGGCGGGCGCAGCGCCTGCGCTACCGCGTGTTCTATCAGGAAATGTCGGCCAAGCCCGATGTCGTGGCGCGGGTGTTTCGGCGCGATGCCGACCGCTTCGACCAGGCCTGCGACCATCTGCTCGTGATCGACCACGAGGCGAAGGGGCGCTTCGGCGGCACCAAGCCGAAGGTCGTCGGCACCTATCGGCTGATGCGCAAGAGCGCGGCCGACCGTCTCGGCGGATTCTACTCGCAGAGCGAATTCGATCTGCAGCCGCTTCTGGCGCGCCATCCCGGCCAGCGCTTTCTCGAGCTCGGCCGCTCCTGCGTGCTGAAGCCCTATCGCACCAAGCGGACGGTTGATCTGCTCTGGTCGGGCATCTGGGCCTATATCCGGCATCACCGCATCGACGCGATGTTCGGCTGCGCCTCCTTCGACGGCACCGATCCCGATGCGCTCGCCCTGCCGCTGAGCTTCCTGCATCATCAGGCGCGTTCGGAGGGGGACTGGCTGGCCGAGGCCCATGCCCATCGCCGGGTGGACATGGACCGCCTGCCGGCCGGGACGATCGACGTCAAGATGGCGGTCCGGCAGATGCCGCCGCTGATCAAGGGCTATCTGCGCCTCGGCGCCCGGTTCGGCACCGGGGCGGTGGTCGACAGGCAGTTCGGCACCACCGATGTGTTGGTCGTGCTCCCGGTTGCTGCGATCGACAAGCGCTATATCGAGTATTACGGCGGCGAAACCCCGCGTTACGCGGCCTGAGCGGCGTTCACTCGCCTCCTGCCACGAGCGCGCGGACTCCCTCCCGATAGGTCGGGTGCTTCAGCGCATAGCCGAATTCGCGCTTCACGAGCGCATTCGAGACGCGCTTGTTCTCGCCATAGAAGCTCGCGGCCATGGGCGAGAGGTCGGCCTGCGAGAAAGCGACCTGCGGTGGGGGCGCAAGGCCGGTCAGTTCGGCCGCATAGGTGACCACGTCCTGCGGGGGCGCCGGCTCGTCGTCGCCGACATTGTAGATCGCGCCGGGGCGCGGCCGGTCGAGCGAGGCCAGCAGGACCCCGACGATGTCGTCGACATGGATGCGGTTGAAGACCTGCCCCGGCTTGACGAGGCGGTGCGCCGTGCCGGCGCGCAGCTTGGCGAGCGGGCTTCGGCCCGGCCCGTAGATCCCCGCCAGCCGGAAGATCTGAACGGCCTTGCCGGTCGCCTCGCCGAAGGCGAGCCATTGCCGTTCGACCTCGATGCGCTTGCGGTTGCGGTCGTTGCCGGGCGCCGGCACGGTCGCCTCGTCGATCCAAGCGCCGCCATGGTCGCCATAGACGCCGATGGTGGAGAGATAGCCGATCCAGCGCAGCCTTGGCGCCGCGGCGAGGGCCTCGGTCAGCGCGTTCAGCACGGGATCGCCATCCTCGCTGGGCTGAATCGAAACCAGCACGGCATCCGCCTGCTCGACGGCCTGGGCCAGGCGGCGCGAGACGGCGAAGCCACCGAAGACGAGGGTCTGGATGCCGCCGCGGCTAAGTTCTGCCGCCCGGTCGGCATCGCGCACCGTGCCGGTGATCTCCCAGCCGCGCATCAACGCGGCGCGGGCGAAAAAGCCGGCGGTGTAACCGAGACCAAGGATCAGAATGTTCATGCGGCGTCTTCCGTCCGTTCGGGCAAGGCGCGCCACTCGGCCTGCACGGCGGCGTCGCTTTCCTGATCCAGGGCTTCGCGGGCCAAGGCCGCGGCCCGCTGTGGCACGAGCTGCCCCAGTGCCCATACCGCCATTGCGCGTACGAGCGGCGAGGGGTGGCGCAGCCGCGCCTCGGCGGCGTCGGCGAGATCCGGCCGCCGGCTGTTGCCGATGGCGATGAGGACATTCCGCAGGAAGCGGGCATGGCCCGTGCGCTTGATCGGCGTACCGGCGAAAAGGCTGCGAAAGGCGGCGTCGTCGAGCGCGGCGAGATCGCGCAGCGGCAGGGCGGCGAGCTCCGGCTTCAGCGCGAGGCGCGTCTCCTGCGAAAGGCCGGCGAATTTGTTCCAGGGGCACACGGCGAGGCAGTCGTCGCAGCCGAAGACGCGGTTGCCGATGCCGGGGCGAAGACCAGGCTCGATATGCCCCTGATGCTCGATCGTGAGATAGGCGATGCAGCGTCTGGCATCGAGCTGGTAGGGCGCCGGGAAGGCGTCGGTCGGGCAGATGTCGAGGCAGCGTCGGCAGGAGCCGCAATGGTCGCGCTCGGGCGCATCCGGCGGCAGAGCGGCAGTGGTGTAGATCGCGCCCAGCAGCAGCCAGGAGCCATGCGCCCGGGAGACGAGCACGGTGTGCTTGCCCTGCCAGCCCAGGCCTGCGGCCTCGGCCAGGGGCTTTTCCATCACCGGGGCGGTGTCGACGAAGACCTTGACGTCGGCGCCGCCGCGTGCGGCGAGGAGCCCGGCGATGGTCTTGAGCTTGCCCTTGATAACCTCGTGATAATCGCGACGGCGGGCATAAAGGGAGATCGCAGCCTTGTCCGGCTGCGCCAGCAGCGCCAGCGGATCGTCCTCGCCGGCATAGTTCATGCCCAGCATCACGACGGAGCGCGCCTCGCTCCAGAGCCGGCGCGGATCGGCGCGCTCGCTCGTGCGCTCCTCCATCCAGCCCATATCGCCGTGGAACCCGGCTTCGAGCCAGGCGGAAAGGCGAGAGGGCGCCTGCGGAATCGCATCGGCTGCGGCCACGCGCATCACCGCGAAGCCCTCGGCCGCGGCGCGTTCCGCCAGCGCCTTCTTCAGGGCGAGCCCGTTCAGAAGTCCAGATCGTCGTAATGGGCGCTCGGCGCCATGCCCGGCACCCGGTCGGCCAGCAGCGGGCGGAAGCTCGGCCGCGATTTGATCCGGGCGTACCATGCGCGCGTCGTCTCGTCCTCGTCCCAGGGCACATCGCCGAGATAGTCGACGCAAGACAGATGCGCCGCGGCGGCCAGATCGGCATAGCTCAGCCGGCCGCCGGCGATCCAGTTCCGCTTGGCCAGCAGCCAGCCGATATAGCGCAGATGGTAGCGGACGTTCGAGCGCGCCGCACGGATCGCGCTCATCTCCGGCGGGCCGCCGCCCTCGTCGCGGCTCATGAAGCGCTTCATCACCTTCTCCAGCACGAGCGGGCCGGTGATCTCCTCGTGGAATTTGAGGTTGAACCAGTCGAGCAGGCGACGAACCTCGACCCGCTCGCCCGGCCCCTCGGGCAGCAGGCGCCGGTCCTCCAGCGCGAGGCCCCGCGTTTCGTCGAGATATTCCGCGATCGGCCCGGCGCCGGGCACCGCCATGCCGTTCTGCTCCTGAAAGACCGGCGTCGTCCCGGCCGTGTTCAGCTCGATGAATTCGCGCCGCCTCTCCCAGACGCGCTCCTCGACGAGCTCGGTGTCCATCCCGAATTCGCTCACCACCAGGCGAATGAAGCGCGAATGCGGACATAGCGGATAATGGAACAGGGTCGCCATGGCACTCATCAAGCCTTGAAGCGGGTCAAATGCGGCCGAAGCGGGGCGTCCGGCCCGAAACTCGCCCGCCATGCGCCGAGCGCCGCTCTTAGCATGGAAGCGAGGGGCGACAAGCGCAGATGGTGCCGATCGGGACGGATCGAGCGATCGGGTTGCGGAATTGGTAACCAATTTGCAAAGAGCACGGCGTAAGCCGGTCGCGCCGCAAGGCCGACTCCTTACGTCCGCGCACGAGGACCATGCTGCCCATGCAGAATATGATCGAAGCCTTCGTCCTCGGTATCGTCGAGGGCCTGACGGAATTCCTGCCCGTCTCCTCGACGGGCCATCTGCTGCTGCTCGGCCATTTCCTGGGCTTCGAGTCGAACGGCAAGACCTTCGAGGTGCTGGTGCAGCTCGGCGCGATCCTGGCGATCACGCTGGTCTATTTCCGCCGGCTGCTCGACATCGCGCTGCGCGCGCCCAAGGATCCGGATGCCCGTCGCTTCATCCTCGGTGTGCTGATCGCCTTCCTGCCCGCCGCGCTGATCGGCGCGGTGCTGCACGGCTTCATCAAGGGCGTGCTCTTCAACCCCGTCATCGTTTGCTGCGCGCTGATCGCGGGCGGGCTCGTGCTGCTGGTCGTCGACGAGCTGGAACTCCAGGAGAAGCATACGGACGCGACCCGATTCACGCTGCCGATGTATCTGAAGATCGGCTTCTTCCAGTGCCTGGCGATGATTCCGGGCGTCTCGCGCTCCGGCGCGACCATCGTCGGCGCGATGCTGATGGGCGCGAGCAAGCGGGCGGCGGCCGAATTCTCCTTCTTCCTCGCTATGCCGACCATGGCGGGTGCCTTCGCCTATGATCTGCTCAAGAGCTACAAGACGCTTACCTTCAACGACGGCATACTGATCGTGATCGGCTTCGTCGCGGCCTTCTTTTCGGCTCTGCTGGTAGTGCGCTCCTTCCTCGACTTCGTCTCCCGCCACGGCTTTGCGCCCTTCGCTTGGTGGCGGATCGTCGTCGGGATGGTCGGGCTCGCCGGGCTCTGGATCTGGGGCTGAGCCGGATCAGGCCGGGCGCGAGGGATCGGCGAGGGAGTCGGCGACCGTTGGGTGCCGGCTGCCATGGATCTGCGGCAGCGTCGCGGTCTGGCGTTCGATCATGCGATGGACCACCGGCGGGTTCGGCCCGCTATGCAAGGCGCGCACGCGCTCGCCGATCTCGGCATCCGCCTGGGTGATGCGCTGGGCCTGGCGCACATATTCCACCCAGGTCGGGCTGTCATAGCGCTCGATCCAGAGGGTCGGGTCCGTTAGGTCGCGCAGCAGGGTCCAGTGCCGCGCCCCGTCGCGGCGGCGGATGCGCCGCCGCTCTGCCATCACATTCAGGAAGGCGACCACGTCCTCCGGCTTGATGATGTATTCGATCGTCACGATCACCGGGCCGCTGCGGGGCTCGATGTCGATGGCGACCTTGGGCTCGCGCCAGCGGCTGAGCGGGTCGAGGTTGAGCTCCTCCAGCGGCGGCAGGCGATAGCGCAGGCCGAGGGCCGCGCCGGCCAGCAGCGCGATGGCGGAGAGCTGCAGCCCGCGATCGGTGTCGAAATGCGTGGCGGTGCGGCCCCAGGCCCAGCTGCCGATGGCCATGCCGCCGAAGGTCGCCATCTGGTAGATGGCGAGCGCGCGGCCGACGACCCAGCGCGGGGCCGAGAGCTGCACCGTCGCGTTGAAGGTCGACAGCGCCAGCACCCAGCAGCCGCCACAGACAAACAGTCCCGGCATCGTCAGCCAGATCGAGCGGCTCGAGCCCACCAGCAGTATGCCGATGGCGTAGGCGATGAAGGTGGAGCGCACCAGCGCCTCCGTGCTCATCGCCCGGCGCAGCCGCGCGCTCATGAAGGCACCGGCCACCGCGCCGGCGCCGAAGCCCCCGAGCAGGATGCCATAGGTGAGGGGCCCGCCCCTGATGAGATCGCGCGCCACCAGCGGCAGCAGAGCCAGGCCGACAATGGCGCCGAAGCCGAAGGCGAAGGCCCGCAGGATCACCGCCCGGATGTTCGGCGACATCGCGACATAGCGGATGCCGGCGCCCATCGCGATGAACAGCGTCTCGCGCGGCAGCACCCGCTCGACCCTGGGCGGCTGCCAGCGCGCGAGCACCGTGATCAGCCCGATATAGCTGAAGGCATTGATGGTGAAAGCGGCGACCGCGCCGGCCGCGGCCACGATTGCGCCGCCGATGGCGGGGCCGACGCTGCGGGCGATGTTGAAGGCGACGCTGTTCAGCGTCACCGCCGCCGGCACGTCGCGCCGGGGCACCATGTCGCCGACCGAGGACTGCCAGGCGGGGTTGTTCAGCGCCGTGCCGCAGCCGAGCAGGAAGGTGAAGCTCAGCAGCATCCAGGGCGTGATCACACCTGCCCAGGCGAAGAGGGCGAGCGCGATCGAGACGGCCAGCATGAAGCCTTGCGCGACCAGCATGATGCGGCGCCGATCGTAGTTGTCCGAGATCGCGCCGGCCGCGAGCGAGAACAGCATCACCGGCAACGTGGTGGAGGACTGGACGAGGGCGACCATCTCGGGCGAGGGCGAGATCGAAGCCATCATCCAGGAGGCGCCGACCGCCTGCACGAGGCCGCCGAAATTCGAGACCAGGCTGGCGAGCCAGACCGCGCGGAAGATCGGCTGCTTCAGCGGGACGAAAGGGGAGGAGCGTTCGGCCGGCTTGATGCCTTCGGAGGCGAGTTCGGCTTCAGCCACATCGGCTATCGGCTGGGCATGCGGATCATCAGGCATGCGCCTAGGGTTAAACAGGACGCTCGCGGCGGCAAACGGTTTTCCGCGCAACCGATGCTGAAAGTTTGCTTCAGCCCACTCAGGCGGGCCGGACGCGCGGGGGCGTTGCCGCGCCGGCCGCGTCGCGCCTGCGGACAGAGAAGATGAGCGCGACCGCTATTCCCGCGAGCGCGACCCAATGGGCCGGGCGCAGCAAGGCGACGTCCCAGTCGGTCAGGATGTCGGCATTGGCCTGGAAGACCAGCCAGGGAGCGACGCCGCTCGCCGCCGCATACCAACCGGCCTCCAGCAGGGCGGTGGCGAGTCCGGCGAGGACGGCGATGGCGAGAAGCCGCGGCAGCGAGGGTTTGAGCTTCCAGCGAAACAGGCCGCGATAGAAGAGCAGCAGCAGAAAAAGCCCGCTCATCAGCACCGGCTCGGTGACATCGACCTTCGATTGCAGCGCAAAATGCAGGAGCGAGATGATCGTGATCGGATAGACCAGATTATGAAGCCTCTGCCAGTTCTTGCCGAGCCGGCGGATCATGCCGTCCGTCGAGGTCACGCCCAGCGCGACGAGCCCCAGCACCGCGACGAAGCCGATCGTCAGGTAGAAGCGCTTGACGATCTCGGAGACGATCAGCCCCCAGTCGAAGGCCATGTCGATGCAATAGAGCGCCAGATGTCCGAGCGCATAGGCCATGACCGAGAGACCGAGCATGCGGCGCACGCCGATGAGCTTGCCCCAGTCGAACAGCCGGCGCAGCGGCGAGATGGCGAGCGAGAGGATGAGCAGGCGAACTGCCCAGGTGCCGGTGCGGTGGATCCCCTCGGTCCAGGGCTTGGAGCCGAGCTGCTGCATCCAGGCCGCATGCAGGATCAGCAGGGCCGGCAGCAGCGTCAGCAGAAAGGCGGCGAGCCGCAGCGCGGAGAAGCGGCCCTGGCGGTCGCACCAGGGCAGCCAGCTCGTCCAGGGAGCCGCCGGCTTGCGCCGCGCCGCTCTCGTCTCGCTGTTCGCCGTCTCGGCGGTCGGTGCTGTCGCCTGCGCGCGAGCCGGCATCGTCAAGGCCGCTCTCCATGATGCGGATGATCGTCTCCGCATAACCGAGATGCGGGCTCATTGTCCCGCCGGCCGGCACACAAGCGCGTGAGCGTCAGGCCGCGTCGCGCAAGGTCACCGCAGGTCGCAGTCCGGACGCATCGGCGCCGCGCGCCTCGCCGGTGAGCCGTGCACCGGCACGGGTGGCGAGGAAATCCGCCAGCGCCGCATCCTCCTGCCGCACGAAGCCCTTCTGCGGCAGCGTCCCGCCGAGGAAGAGCTCGATCATGGCGACGCAGCCGGCCGCGGTGGTGAGCTGGATCGCGCCGAGCGTCTCGCTGCCGTCGTAGCGGAGCACGATGCTCTCCTCCTCGAGGCGGCCCTTGCGCTCACCGACGCCGGTGACGAAGATGACCACTACGTCCTTATGGGTGAAGGGCGCCGAATGGCCGAGGATGCGCCGCATGGTCTCGCGGTCGTCAGCAAGATCGAGATCGCGCAGCAGCAGCTTCATGATCTCGGCATGGCCGGGATAGCGCAGCGTCTTGTAGCTCATGTTGCGGACCTTGCCGGCCAGCGTCTCGGTAAGGGTGCCGAGCCCGCCGGAGGTGTTGAAGGCCTCGTAGGCGACGCCGTCGATCATGACGCTCTCGATGCCTTCCAGCGCCGGTACCAAAGTCGGCTGGCCGTCGAAGACGATCTCGCAGGGGTTGCAGTATTCGTTGATCAGGCCGTCGACCGACCAGGTGACGTTGTAGCGCAGCGCATTGGTCGGATAGAGCGGCAGCGCGCCGACGCGCATCTTGATCGTCCGCACGCTGTCGAAGCGGGCCGCCATGTCGGCGCCGAGAATGCAGATGAAGCCCGGCGCCAGCCCGCATTGCGGCACCAGCGCGACATCGGCCGTCTCGCCCAGCTCCTTGATGTAGGCGGTGGTCGCGACGTCCTCGGTGAGGTCGAAGTAATGCGTGCCGGTCTCGGCTGCGACCGTGGCGATGCCCTTGTTTAGGAAATAGGGACAGGCGCTGACGACGATGTCGCGGTCCTTCAGGAAAGCGCGCAAGGCGGCGAGATCGGCGGCGTCGACCGCTTCCGTGGCGAAGCGGCGCCCTGCCATCTGGGCGAGACGGGTCTGGGCGGCGTCCGCCAGCGTGACGTCGTGGCCCTGCTCGGCCAGCATTCCGGCGACGATGGCGCCGATCTGCCCGGCGCCGAGAACGGCGATGCGCTGCCTGATGGTCATGACGATGTCCCCCTGATCGGTGCGGCCCGAGACGAGCCGCCGAAAGTGGAGATAGGTTCGGCGAGGAGGGTCGCGCGATGAAGGTGCGCTTCGCCGGATTTCGAAGGCGAGCCCCATTGGTTCGATGGGGAATTCTGCATTACGATGGGAAACGATCCGGACGGGCTCAGCGCTCGAATTTCTGCGCCAGAATCACCGACGAGGTCGTCCGGCGCACGCCGTCGATTGCGGCAATCCAGTCGATCATGGCGTCGAGATCACTCGCGGTGTCGCATTCGACCTTCACCGAGAGGTCGAAATGGCCGCTGAGCGTGTGGCAGGAGACGATTTCGGGACGTTTCTTCAGTGCCGCGATGACGCCGCCCTGCTGCCGGACCTCGAGTTCGATCAGGACGAGAGCCGCGATCGTGCGAAAGCGCTCGGCGCCCTGGCCCAGCACCGTGGTGTAGCCCGCGATGACGCCATCGCGCTCGAGGCGGGCGAGGCGGCCCTGCACCGTGGCACGCGAGACGCCGAGCCGCTTGGCGATCTCCGACAAGGGGAGGCGGGCATTCTCCGAGAGGATGGTGAGGAGCGCGCGGTCCTTGGCCGAATCCGACGATCTCGCCATGGTCTCTCCCAGCCCCGCATAGCGGCGGCACCATGCCCGCAGTCGCCCCCGCATCGCAAGCGGGCTCCTTCGGTGAGCCGGCAAGGTCCTGAAAGCGCTTGCAATTTACCTGAATTGGGAGTGCCATGCGCGCCGGCGGCAGCCAGCCTCGTCAGGGAGAACGCCATGTTCAGGACATTCATTCTCGCATCCGCATCGGCCCTCGCATTCGCTGGCCTCGCCGCATCGCCTGCGGCGGCGCTGACGATGAAGGAGTGCAGCGTCAAATATCAGGAGGCCAAGAAGGCCAACACGCTGAAGGGCCAGAAGTGGAACGATTTCCGCAAGGCGCAGTGCGGTGACGAAGACGCCTCGGACGCCGATGCCGCCGCCGCCGTGACCGAGCCTACCGCCACGCCGGCCCCCGTCCCGGCGGCGAAGCCCGCGACCACGACCGCAGCGGCCCCTGCCGCCGCTCCTGCCGCGGCGCCTGCGGCCAAGCCGGCCGGCAAGGCCAAGCCCGCGGTGTTCCCGAAGGCCGTTTCGGAGAAATACTCCACCGAGAGCGCCGGCAAGGCGCGCCTCAAGACCTGCGCCGACCAGTACAACGCCAACAAGGCGGCCAATGCCAATGGCGAGCTGAAATGGATCGAGAAGGGCGGCGGCTACTGGAGCCAGTGCAACGCGAAGCTCAAGGGCTGAGCATCGGACCGGAGAGAGCCAGCCGCTTTTGGGGGCAGCCCCATGCTTCGACACTCTCTTGGCGCATCGCGACCGCGTCCGTTCGGACGCGCGATGGTCTAGAGCAACTTGAGTTTTCTCGGAACCACACCGTCATCCCGGGCTTGCCCCGGGATCCATCGAAGGGCTTCGGAGCTTGACGATGGATCCCGGATCGGCGCCGCTGAAGCGGCTTGTCCGGGATGACGTGGTGGTTCCGTGCGAAATCAGCACGCTCTAAGCGCCTCAGCCAAAGCCATCCAGCGCCGCGCCTTTGCGCGGCGTTTCCCCGTTAGATCGAGCGGGAGGGCGCCGTTGTCGCGCCCGGCGCGGAAGGGCGGGAGGGCGCTGGACCCTCGGGCCTTTGCCCCTTGCCGATCATCTCGCCGCGGGTGCGGATGATGTGGGCGGTGACGACCTCCTGCACCCGCTTCTCGGCCGCGTCGCGAATGGCGGCGCGGTTGGCGGGCCTCCCATCCTCGGTCTCGATCAGTTCGATCGTGGCGTTGGTCAGGGCGTCGACATCGTTCTTGCAGAACAGCATGGCGGCCTTGGCGACGACCTCGGCCTTCTCGTCGGTTAGCAGCATGGGTGCCCCCTCCCGGCCGATACAGGCCAGCATGCGGCTGCGGATGAGGTCGCGCGATTTTTCCAGCAGAGCTTTCTTTTCGGCACGGGCGGCGCGGTCCCGCTCGCTTTCCGGCGCCTGAGTCTGGGCGGGCGCTCCGGGAGTCACGGGCCCGCGCACATGGGCGCTCTGCTTGACGCATTCGACGAGCGCCGGGAGCATCTCGCCGGTCGATGTCAGAGCGAAGGTGAAGCGGGCATCATTGGCGACGAGTTCGAGAAAGCGCCCGCGGCGGAACGCCTCGATCAGCTCTGATTGCGCCGGCATTCCGATCGTGACGAGCGTCGGCGCCTTGACGCTGGCGACCACGTCGATCGTCCGGCCGCGGTCGAAGGTCAGCCTGAGATTCAGTGTTTCGCCGGTGCGGAGCTTCCAGCCCGGCTTGGTGAAGCCGAGAATCCAGGCGAAATCGGCCGTCACCGAAGTCAGCATGGTGACGCCGCTCTTGTAGCGGGCGCTGACCGCGCAATGCGAGAAGGCGCCCGTCCGGTCGCTGGTGAAGGCGCCGCCGGTCCAGTTGCCGACGACGATCTTGCCGAACGGTCCTGCTGCGCTCGCGGGCAGGGCCGCGAGACAAAACAGGGCGACGAGCGCGGCCCGCATGCGATGTCCTCCATTCCTCTGCCGGACAGGCTAGATCAGGAGGGCAGCGGGCGGAACCCTTGGGCGTTCCGGGAAAGCAGGCGCCGTCGTCGCGAGCGGCGCCTGCCCTCTCGTCAGTCGACGACGCGCACCGCGCCGCGGGCGGCACTGGTCGTGGTGGCGGCATAGGCCTTGAGCGCGGTCGAGACCTTGCGCTTCCGCGGGGCGGCCGGCTTCCAGGCATCCTTGCCCTTGGCCTCCATCGCGGCGCGGCGGCGTGCCAGCTCCTCATCCGAGACCTGCAGGCTGATCGAGCGGTTGGGAATGTCGATCGCGATGATGTCGCCGTTCTCGACGAGGCCGATCGCGCCGCCCTCGGCCGCTGCCGGCGAGACATGGCCGATGGAGTGGCCGGAGGAGCCGCCGGAGAAGCGGCCATCGGTGATGAGGGCGCAGGCCTTGCCGAGGCCCTTCGACTTCAGATAGCTCGTCGGATAGAGCATTTCCTGCATGCCGGGGCCGCCACGTGGGCCTTCATAGCGGATCAGGACGATGTCGCCTTCCTTGACCTTGCGGTTGAGGATGCCGTCCACCGCTGCGTCCTGGCTTTCGAAGATCACCGCCGGGCCCGAGAAGGTCAGGATCGAGGCATCGACGCCGGCCGTCTTCACGATGCAGCCGTCGAGCGCGATGTTGCCGAAGAGCACGGCGAGGCCGCCGTCCTTGGAATAGGCATGCTCCAGATTGCGGATGACGCCGGCCTCGCGGTCGGTATCGAGTTCCTCGAAGCGGCGGCTCTGGCTGAAGGCGGTCTGGGTCGGCACGCCGCCAGGGGCCGCGCTGTAGAAGCTGCGCACGGCCTCGCTCGTGGTCTGCTTGACGTCCCAGCGGGCGAGTGCGTCGGCCATGGTTGTCGCGTGGACGGTCGGCAGGGAGGTGTCGATCAGACCGGCCCGGTCGAGCTCGCCGAGGATCGCCATGATGCCGCCGGCGCGGTGGACATCCTCCATATGGACGTTGGCGACGGCCGGCGCGACCTTGCAGAGCACCGGCACCCGGCGCGAGAGTCGGTCGATATCGGCCATGGTGAAGTCGATCTCGGCCTCATGCGCCGCTGCCAGCAGATGGAGCACGGTGTTGGTCGAGCCGCCCATCGCGATATCGAGCGTCATCGCGTTCTCGAAGGCCTTGAACGAGCCCACCTTGCGCGGCAGCACGCTCTCGTCGTCCTGCTCGTAATAGCGCTTGGCGAGATCGACGATGAGATGGCCGGCCTCGACGAAGAGGCGCTTGCGGTCGGCATGGGTCGCCAGCGTCGAGCCGTTGCCGGGCAGGGCCAGGCCCAGCGCCTCGGTGAGGCAGTTCATCGAATTGGCCGTGAACATACCCGAGCAGGAGCCGCAGGTGGGGCAGGCGGAGCGCTCGATCGTGTCGACCTGCGCGTCGGTGTATTTGTCGTCGGCGGCGGCGATCATCGCATCGACGAGATCGACCTTCTTCAGCACGCCCTCGGCGATGTACTTGCCGGCCTCCATCGGCCCGCCCGAAACGAAGACGGTGGGGATATTGATCCGCATCGCGGCCATCAGCATGCCGGGCGTGATCTTGTCGCAATTGGAGATGCAGACCATCGCGTCGGCGCAATGGGCGTTGACCATGTATTCGACGCTGTCGGCGATCAGCTCGCGCGAGGGCAGGCTGTAGAGCATGCCGTCATGGCCCATGGCGATGCCGTCATCGACCGCGATGGTGTTGAACTCCTTGGCGACGCCGCCGGCCTTCTCGATCTCGCGCGCGACAAGCTGGCCGAGATCCTGCAGATGCACATGGCCCGGCACGAACTGGGTGAAGGAATTCACCACCGCGACGATCGGCTTGCCGAAATCGCCGTCCTTCATGCCGGTGGCGCGCCACAGGCCGCGGGCGCCGGCCATGTTGCGGCCATGGGTGGAGGTGGCGGATCTCAGCCTGGGCATCGGGTCGCTCCATTCCGGGCTCCTCGCGGCCCGTTCGCGCGGCAACCTAATCCGCGGGCGGCATTCCGCAAAATCGAATTCGTCGATTTCGACGATCAGCGGCGTCGATCATCGCGGCCCAGGCTCGGGATCGCTGCCCCCCGGTCACGCGCCGGCTTGACGCGGGAGAGCGCCTGCCGGATCGAATGAGCATCATGCTACGCAATATCGATGTCGACCTGCTGCGAGCCTTCGTCACCATTGCCGAGCTGCGCAGCTTCACGCGCGCGGGCGCGGCGCTCCTGCGCACGCAATCCACCGTCAGCACGCAGATCCGGCGGTTGGAGGACCTCGTCGGACAAAGCCTGCTGCAACGCTCGCCGCAGGAGGTCTCGCTGACGGGCGCGGGCGAGCAGTTCCTCGGCTATGCCCGCCGGATCGTCGCCCTGCATGACGAGGCGCTGGACGTGGTGAACGCCAGGCGGGTCAGCGGTGCGGTTCGGCTCGGGGTGATGGACGATTATGCGACGCTGGTGCTGCCCGGCATTCTCGCGCGCTTCGCCCGCGCCCATCCCGATGTCGAGCTCGAGGTGACCACCGGCTTCACCCGCGACCTACTCAACGATCTCGGCGAGGAGTTCGACATGGTTCTCGCCACGCAGCGCGCCGGCGATGGCCGTGGACAGGTCCTGCGCCGGGAGCCCACCTGCTGGGCGGCGGCAGAGCAAGAGCCGGTCGTTCCCGAAGGGCCCTTGCCGCTCGCCTTGCTGAAAGCGCCGAACATGTTCCGGGAATGGGCGCTGACCGCACTCGGTCAGGCCGGCCGAAGCTGGCGCATTCTGTTTTCGAGCACGAGCATCGGGGCCGTCGAGGCGGTGGCGGCCTCGGGCGCGGCCCTGACGGTAGTCAAGCAGGGCACCGCGCGGGCGGGGCTGCGGCTGCTGGATTCAGACTCGGGCCTGCCGCCCCTGCCCGCCTCGGAGATCGCGCTGCACCTGGCGCCGGGCCGGCAGGGAGCCGCATCGGCTGCGCTTAGCGCCTTCCTCGGCGAGGCCCTGCAGGAGCGCGAATGAGGGGAGGGGGAGTTCTCGGCGGGGGAAGGGCGCTTCCGGCCCGGATTCCGGCCGCCGCCGGCCGAGGTTGGCGCCGAATAATCCATTAAGTGACTGAATATAAACGGAATATGGTTTCCGGCGAAAAACTTCCGAAATGAGCGTTGACATTGAAAAGGGGTGTCTTCTATAAAGCGCCCATCGAGACGGCGCCGCCGCTGAGCGGGGCTGTTGACGCGCTTCATGGATTGGCAGGGCGTTTGGTCCGGAGGGATTTCCGGGTTGGATGTCTGTCTTTGGTTCTGTGGGTGTGTCGTGCTGTTTGACAATTGCATATTGTGAAAGAGAAACGTGGACGGCGCGGTTCTTGCGGGGATGTCTTTTGGCATTCCAACGAGACTTCGGTGTGCTGCGTTTATACAAGAGCCATCGCGGGTTTTTTGGGCGGAAGCTTGAG
>NZ_JBMDWH010000216.1:0-7295 GCF_048595345.1 Allobosea sp. | reverse complement strand
TCCTCGCGCGTCTCGATCAGCTGCGGCTCGCCGTTCTCGACATGGATGAAAGGCACCGGCGCGAAGGGCGCCAGTCGCTCCGACAGCACGACCGGCCCGGCGCCGGGCCCGCCGCCGCCATGGGGCGTCGAGAAGGTCTTATGCAGGTTGATGTGCATGGCGTCGACGCCGAGATCGCCGGGGCGGGCCTTGCCGACGATCGCGTTGAAATTGGCGCCATCGCAGTAGAAATAGGCGCCGGCCTCATGCATCGCGGCGGCGATCTCGACGATCTGCGGCTCGAAGATGCCGCAGGTGTTCGGGTTGGTCAGCATGATCGCGGCGATATCCGGCCCGAGCAGGGCCTTCACATCATCCACCGCGACGGTGCCGTCCGGCCGGGCGGGTACCGACTTCACCGAGAAGCCGATCAGCGCGGCAGTGGCCGGGTTGGTGCCGTGCGCCGATTCCGGCACCAGCACGACATTGCGCGTCGCGCCCTCGCCCTTGGCCGCGATGGCGGCCTTGATCGCCATCATGCCGCAGGCCTCGCCATGGGCACCGGCCTTCGGAGAGAGCGCCACGGCCGGCATGCCGGTCAGCGTCATCAGATAGCGCGCGAGCTCCAGCATCACTTCCAGGGCGCCCGGCACGGTGGAGAGCGGCTGGAGCGGATGGACGTCGGACAAGCCCGGCAGTCGCGCCATCTTCTCGTTGAGGCGGGCATTGTGCTTCATCGTGCAGGAACCGAGCGGGAAGAGCCCGGTGTCGATGCCGTAATTCTTCTGGCTGAGGCGCACATAATGGCGCATCGCCTCGGGCTCGGAGAGGCCGGGCAGGCCGATCTCGCCCTGGCGCGCATGCTTGCCGAGGCGCGAGGCGACCGGCGCCGGCGCCGGCGCGTCGATATCGACGCCAGTGGTCTCGGGCCGACCGATCTCGAAGATCAGCGGCTCGATCTGCTGCAGCGCCTTGTTGCCGGTGAAGGTGGCGTGGTCCATGTGAGAGGCCTCGCCGGCCGAAGTGGGACGTCCCTGACGATTCAGCATCACAGCACCTCCGCGAGCGCCGCCACCAGGGCCGCCCGGTCTTCATCGCTATTCACTTCGGTGGACGCCACCAGCAGCAGATCGTCGAGGCCGGCCCTGGGCAGCAGGCGCGAGACCGGGACGCCGGCGAGGACACCCTTGGCGGCGAGCGCCTCGACGACCTCGGCCGCGGGCCTGGAAAGCTTCACGGTGAACTCGTTGAAGAAGGTCTCGTTGAGCACCGAGACGCCCTTCACGCCGCTGAGCGCGTCGGCGAGCTTCACGGCGTTGGCGTGGTTGACCGCCGCGAGGCGGGTCAGCCCCTCCTGCCCCAGCAGCGTCATGTGGATGGTGAAGGCCAGCACGCAGAGGCCGGAATTGGTGCAGATGTTGGAGGTCGCCTTGTCGCGGCGGATATGCTGTTCGCGGGTCGAGAGTGTCAGCACGAAGCCGCGCTGGCCGCTGGAATCGACCGTCTCGCCACAGAGCCGGCCAGGCATCTGGCGAAGATATTTCGACTTGGCGGCAAAGAGGCCGACATAGGGGCCGCCGAAATTCAGCGCATTGCCGATCGACTGGCCTTCGCCGACGACGATGTCGGCATCCTGCGCGCCGGGCGGCACGACCGCGCCGAGCGAGACGACCTCGGTGAAGACCGCGATCAGCAGCGCGCCATGGGCATGGGCCTTCTCGGCGATGGGCTTCAGATCGCGCAGATTGCCGAACACATCCGGCGACTGCACGACGACGCAGGAGGTCTGGTCGACGATCCGCGAGAGGATGTCCTCGGAGGCGGCGACGTCTGGCGCGAGCGCGACGACCTCGTCGCTCGCCATCTCGGAGAGCGTCTTTACCACCTCGGCATAATGCGGGTGCAGGCCGCCCGAGAGCACCGCCTTGCTGCGGCGGGTGACGCGATGGGCCATCAGCACGGCCTCGCCGGTGCCTGTCGAGCCGTCATACATCGAGGCGTTGGCGACCTCCATGCCGGTGAGCGCCGCAACCTGCGTCTGGAACTCGAACAGATATTGCAGCGTGCCCTGCGCGATTTCCGGCTGGTAGGGCGTGTAGCTGGTCAGGAATTCCGAGCGCTGAATCAGATGGTCGACGGTCGCCGGGACGTGGTGCTTGTAGGCGCCGGCACCGCAAAAGAACGGCACCGATGAGGCCGCGATATTCCGGGCCGCCATGCGGCCGAGAATGCGCTCGACCTCCAGCTCGCCTTTGGCGCGCGGCAGATCGACCGGGGCCTTCAGCAGCTTGTCGGCCGGCACGTCGCTGAACAGCGCGTCGATATCCGGGACGCCAATGCGCGCGAGCATGTCCTCGCGGTCGGTCTCGGTGAGCGGGAGATAGCGCATGGAAATGTCCGTTGTCGGTTTAGGGGCGCCCGTGTCGATCAAACCCTCCCCGTCATCCCGGGGGTTCCCCGGGATGACGGGGAGGGTCGTCGCCCAGCGTCTTGAGGTAGTCGTGATACTCGGCCTCGCTCATCAGGCCGTCGAGTTCGGCGGCGTCGGTGAGCTTGATCTTCAGGAACCAGCCTTTGCCGGCGGGGTCCTCGTTGACGGTGCCGGGCGCGGCCTCCAGCTCGCTGTTGACCTCGACCACCTCGCCGGAGACCGGGGCATAGACCTCGGAGGCAGCCTTGACGCTTTCCACCACGGCCGCCTCGCCGCCCTTGCTCAGCGCCTTGCCGATCTCGGGCAACTCGACGAAGACGACATCGCCGAGCTGGCTCTGCGCGTAGTCGGAGATGCCAACCGTGCCGGTCTCACCCTCGATGCGGATATATTCGTGATCCTTGGTGTAGCGGGTCTGCGCCATGGCTTCCTCCAGACGAAGCGGGAAATCGGTCAAAAAGCGGATTCGGTCAGCGCTTGTAGCCGTTCGGCACGAAGGGCATCGGCGCGACGACGGCCGGCAACGGCTTGCCGCGCACGACGAGATTGAGCTTCGTGCCGGGGGCGGCATGGGCGCGGGCGACATAGCCCATCGCGCAGGGCCCGTTCAGCGTGGGGCCGAAGCCGCCGGAGGTCACGGTGCCGATCACCTCGCCCTCAGCCGTGGCGATCTCGGTGCCTTCGCGAGCCGGAGCACGGCCTTCGGGCAGCAGGCCGACGCGCAGGCGGGCCGGCCCCTCGGCGAGTTCGCGCTGGATGCGCGCAGCGCCCGGGAAGCCACCCTCCTCGCGGCGGCGCTTCTGGATCGACCAGTTCAGCGCGGCCTCGATCGGCGAGGTCGTGGTGTCGATGTCGTGGCCATAGAGGCACAGACCCGCTTCGAGACGCAGCGAATCGCGGGCGCCGAGACCAATCGGCTTGACGGTGGCGTCGAGCAGCAGCGTGTCCCAGATCTCGCCGATCTTGCCGGCGGCGGCGGAAATCTCATAGCCGTCCTCGCCGGTATAGCCCGAGCGGCTGATATTGGCCTTGATCCCGGCGACCTTCATGGTGCGCGAGGTCATGAAGCCCATCTCGGCGGCTTCCGGCGCGAGCTTGGCGAGGGCGGCTTCCGCGCCCGGCCCTTGCAGTGCGATCAGCCCGCGATGCTCGGCCCTGATCAGCTTCACATTCGCCGGCAGGCGGGCCTCGATATGGGCGTAGTCGGCCTCCTTGCAGGCGGCATTGACGACGAGATAGAGCGCGCCGTCCTCGTCCGGATCGGCCGAGCGGGTGATCATCAGATCGTCGAGGATGCCGCCCTCCTCGTTCAGCAGTTGCGAATAGCGCTGCTTGCCGGGGGCGAGGTTGACGATATCGGCGGGAACCAGCGCCTCGAGCGCGCGCGCGACCGTCTCGTGGTCGGGACCGACCAGGAAGCACTGGCCCATATGCGAGACGTCGAAGAGGCCGGCCTTCTCGCGGGTCCAGTTGTGCTCGCCCAGAATGCCGAGCGGATACTGAACCGGCATGTCGTAACCGGCGAAGGGCACCATGCGGGCGCCGAGCGCGACATGGCGGGCATGGAGCGGGGTCTTCAGCGGCACGACGCTTTCGGGCGCGGCGGCAGCTTGCGTGGCGTCAGCGGCTTCGGCCATGGCGGCCCCTTCCAGAATCGAGCGCGAGCCCCGGACGGATGTCCGGAGCGCGCCCCCTCTGTCTCGGGACCTGAGAGATTTCCCCGCGGAGCGCGAAGCCCCGGCAGGTTACACCCGTCGGTGGGCGGAATCGCTTCCGCCTCTTTCCAGAGCGCCAAGTCCCCAAGCGGTCCTTTTGCCTGAGCGTTTCCGGGGCGGTTGCGCCTTCGGCGCCGGCCCTGACGGATCAGGCCCGGTCTCTCCCGCGGGGATATGCGGCTGGGGGCAGACATACAGAAGGCGCCAGCCCAGTCAATCCGGGCGGCGCCTCGTTTGAGAGCAGAGGCTGCCTTGCCAGCAGGCGAAGGCGCCTTTCGCGGATCAGCGGCGGCGGCTGCGCGCAGGCGTCGCCGCCCCACCCTGGCCGAGCCCGACGATGATCTCGACATCGCCGCTGCCGGCCGGCACCGCGATGCCGTCCTCGACATGGGTGAAATCGGCGCCGGTCTGGCCGCCGGAGACGCTCGCGCCGACGCGGGCGGAGCGCTTGGCGACGACGCGGCCGCCCTGCGTCACCGTGGTGGTCAGCGTGGCGCCATAGCTGCCGGAGCCGCCCGCCTGCCCGAGCAGGACGCGGCCCTGGACGCCGACCTTGAGGCGATAGGCGCCGGTCGTGCCCGTCGCGGTGCATTCGCGCGCCACGTCGTTGATCGAGATCTGGTAGCGGACGGCGCCGGCCTCCTGCCCGCCCTGGCGAATCGCGGCACCACCATCGGCGACGATCACCTCCGGGCAGACGATCACGGCCAGATCGTCCTTCGGCAACTGGTCCGCCGGGGGCGGCGTCGTCGACTGGAACATCAGCACGTTGAGAGCGGTGTTGCCACCCGAGGAGCCGGAGGAGCCGCAGCCGGCCAGTCCGAGGCACAGCAGCGGCACAGCGAGCCAGCGGCCCGCGCTCGAACCCGAAACCATCACGGCAGCGCCTCCACGCCAGGACCGAAGCCGTTGAGCGAGACGGGGACGCCCACCCCCTCCTCCGGCGTCTGGAACACGATGAATGTGGCGGTCTTGCCGCCCTTGAGCTGGCCGAGCAGCGTCTCGTCCATCACCACCTCGGCGACACAGCCGGTGGTGAGGCAGCGCACGAAGCCGGCCCGCCCGATATCCTTGTCGTCGATCTTGAGGCCGAGCCCGGATGGCAGCAGCACGCCCAGCGGGGCGACCACGCGCAGCAGCCGGCTCTTCTGGTCCGCCGTCTTCAGCACGATGACCAGCAGCGTCAGATTCGGCCGGTCCTCGGCCGCGACGTTCTGGACGAGCGCGCATTGCTCGGCCTTGGCGCCGGGCGGGGTCTCGCAGCGCATCTGCCAGTCGCCATGCGTCGAGCGCACCGCCCCCTGCGCGAAAGCGGAGCCTGCCGCCAGGCCCGTCAGCGAGAGCGCCAGCGCCAGGGCGCCGCAGGCCGCAAGGATCCTCGTCATCCGCATCTCATCTCCCAAGCCGCCCGCTTTGCGGAGCCGCCGCCTCGGCCGGGCCGCCGCGCGGGCCCCGGGCGGCGCGCGCAGGCGGGCCGGCGGGCGCACCCGACCCTCGTCGAGTTGCGTTGGGACCATGCAGGCCCGGCCCTGTCAAGGCGCGCGAGCGTTCTGCGGACGCCGCGTCCGGGCCGGCTCGCGCCTTTATGCCGCATGGCATTCGGCGAGGGTCTCATTGCCCTCTGGCGCAATTGTGATCTTTGATTTATCGCAATCCCGAAGAAGAGGGCGATCTGGCAATCGCCCCGTCATGCGTGGACCCGACGAAGGCACCCATGCAGGCCGTTTGAGGAGCTATGTCGGATCGATGCGATTTGTGAGCAGGACCCTTGCGATGGCGGCCGCATCCGCCCTTGCCCTCGCCATGGCGGCGAGCGTTCCCGCGCTGGCCGGCACCGGCATGCCGACGCCTTGGCAGATGAACCTGCAGGGCGCCGCGACGCCCGTCTCCGACTACATTCACTGGTTCCACGACTGGCTAAACATCATCATCACGGTGATCACGCTCTTCGTCGCCGCGCTGCTGGTCTATGTGATCTTCAAGTTCAACGAGAAGGCCAATCCGGTCCCCTCCAAGACCACGCACAACGCCCTGCTCGAAGTGGCCTGGACGATCATTCCGGTCCTAATTCTGGTCGTGATCGCGATCCCGTCCTTCCGCCTGCTCAAGCTCCAGCTCGAGCTGCCCAAGGCGGACATGACCGTGAAGGTCACCGGCAAGCAGTGGTACTGGTCTTATGAATATGCCCAGGACGGCGGCAGCCCGTTCGGCTTCGATTCGTTGATGCTGGACGAGAAGGCGCGCGCCGAGGCGATCGCCGCCAAGAAGATCGCCGCCGAGGAGGCGCCGCGCCTGCTCGCCGTCGACAACGAGGCGGTGGTGCCGGTCGGCAAGGTGGTGCGCGTGCAGGTCACCGGCGCCGACGTCATCCACAAGTTCACGGTGCCGTCCTTCGGCATCAAGATCGACGCCATCCCCGGCCGCCTGAACGAAACCTGGTTCAAGGCCGAGCGTGAGGGCATCTATTACGGCCAGTGCTCGTTCATCTGCGGGCAGAACCACGCCTATATGCCGATCGCCTTCCGCGTTGTCAGCCAGGAGCGCTACGCCGCCTGGCTCGCCGAGGCGAAGCAGAAATTCGCGAATGCCGACGATGCGGGCCGCAAGCTCGCCGCGGCCTCGCAGTAAGCCTCGAGGAGACGAAACGATGGCGACAGCGGCTCAGCACGCTCACGGCCACGACGCCGCGCATGACCACCCGACCGGGTGGCGGCGCTGGCTGTTGTCCACCAATCACAAGGATATCGGCACGCTCTATCTGATCTTCTCGATCATCGCGGGCCTGGTCGGCGGCTTCCTGTCGATCATGATGCGCATCGAGCTGATGTATCCGGGCCTGCAGATTTTCGCGAACGGCCAGACCTACAACGTGTTCGTGACCGGTCACGGACTCATCATGATCTTCTTCATGGTCATGCCGGCCGTCATCGGCGGCTTCGGCAACTGGTTCGTGCCGCTGATGATCGGCGCGCCGGACATGGCCTTCCCGCGCATGAACAACATCTCGTTCTGGCTCACGGTGGCCGGCTTCGTGCTGCTCGTGATCTCGCTGTTCGTTCCCGGCGCGCCGGGCGTCAACGGCGTCGGCACGGGCTGGACGGTTTATCCGCCGTTCTCGACCACCGGCCATCCCGGCCCCTCGGTCGATTTCGGCATCCTGTCGCTGCACC